>JBNLGT010000039.1:0-25549 GCA_050306195.1 Ensifer sp. | reverse complement strand
GCAAGCTCAAAGCGCATCGCGACCGGGTGGAGGCGGCTGCCCGCGAAGCTGATTTTCTGCGTTCGGCTGTTGAGGAGCTGGAAGTGCTTTCACCACGCGATGGTGAGGAGAATGAACTTGCCGAGCGTCGCGCCACTATGCAGAAAGCGGAGCGGATTGCTGGCGACATTTCCGAAGCTTCGGATTATTTGAACGGGCAAAATTCACCCGTACCTGAACTGGCGTCGCTGATGCGTCGACTGGAGCGCAAGAGCGCCGAAGCGCCTGGACTCCTTGAAAATCTCGTTGAGCTGATCGACAGTGCGCTGAACCAGCTTTCCGATGCGCAAATGGAAGCGGAAGCGGCTCTTCGGCGGACTGAGTTTGACCCGGGCGAACTGGAGCGGGCCGAAGAACGGTTATTTGCGCTTCGTGCGGCGTCGCGGAAATATAATGTACCAGTTTCAGAGCTTCCTGCGCTTGCCGAGCGCATGATCGCGGAGCTTGCCGATCTTGACGCGGGTGAGGAGAAGCTTGTTCTTCTTGAAAAGCAGGCCGAAGACGCCAAGACAGCATATTTCGATGTGGCGCGTAGGCTTTCTGCAAAGCGCCATCATGCCGCCGAGGCGCTGGCCGAGGCGGTGATGGCGGAACTTCCAGCATTGAAGCTGGAGCGTGCGCGTTTCTTTGTGACGATTGAAACAGATGAAGGCAACGCGACGTCAAGCGGACTGGATAGCGTTGAGTTTCATGTGCAGACCAACCCCGGCACGCGTGCCGGGCCCATTATGAAGGTTGCATCCGGTGGTGAGCTTTCGCGATTTTTGCTGGCCCTGAAGGTTGCCTTGGCTGATCGGGGCTCTGCGCCAACATTGGTGTTTGACGAGATTGACACGGGGGTTGGCGGTGCGGTGGCGGACGCAATCGGCCAGCGCCTAAAGCGCCTTTCGGAGACCGTGCAGGTGCTTTCCGTTACCCATGCGCCGCAGGTTGCAGCCCGCGCGGCAACCCACCTTCTGATCTCCAAGGGGCCTTCTGCGGGGGAGAGCGGAAAGATTGCCACACAGGTTGCCACCATGGACGATGGAGCCCGGCGTGAAGAAATAGCCCGCATGCTGGCAGGCGCCAAAGTGACTGAAGAAGCGAGAGCCGCTGCGGCAAGCCTGCTTGGCGGTTGATACCGCCTTTCTAGCGTTGCGGGGCGTCCATTTGCGGTCTAAAAATCCGGTTCTGTCAAATCGGATATTGCCATGCCTTTGAACACGACTCCCGTATCAGAACTCACATCGGAAGCTGCGGCCCTGGAGCTTGCGTTTCTGGCCAAGGAACTTGCCCGGCACGATGAGCTTTACCACGGCCATGATGCGCCGGAGGTTTCTGACGCGGAATATGATGCGCTGAAGCGCCGTAATGAAGAGATCGAGGCGGCTTTCCCGTCACTCGTGCGCGATGACAGCCCGTCACGCAAGGTCGGGACCGCGCCGGCATCCGGTTTTCAGCAGATTACCCATGCGCGCGCCATGCTTTCGCTGGATAACCTGTTTTCCGACGAAGACGTGACAGATTTTGTCGCAGGTATTTACCGGTTTCTTGGGCAGTTGCCCGACCAGTCCATTGCTTTTACCGCTGAGCCCAAAATTGATGGGCTTTCCATGTCGATTCGCTATGAAAATGGCCGCATGGTGAGCGCCGCTACGCGTGGTGACGGTGCGGTTGGCGAGAATGTGACAGCCAATATTCGCACAATAGGAGAGATACCGCAGACATTGCCTGATGGTGTTCCTGCTGTCGTGGAAGTTCGTGGCGAAGTCTATATGGCTAAAAGTGACTTCCTGGCTCTTAACGCGCAGATGGAGGCGGAAGGCAAGCAGACCTATGTGAACCCGCGTAACACGGCTGCAGGTTCCTTGCGTCAGTTGGATGCGAAAGTGACGGCAAGCCGGAAATTGCGCTTTTTCGCCTATGCCTGGGGCGAGATGTCGGAGCCGATTGCCGCGACACAGTTCGACGCGGTGAAGCAGTTGGGCGCGTGGGGTTTTCCGGTCAATCCGCTCATGAAGAGATTCAATTCCGCGCAGGAACTGATTGAACATTATCGTCAAATCGGGCTCGAGCGCGCAGAGCTTGACTATGATATTGACGGTGTCGTTTACAAGGTGGATAGGCTTGATCTGCAGGAGCGGCTAGGCTTCCGCTCACGTAGCCCGCGGTGGGCGACAGCACATAAGTTTCCGGCCGAACAGGCCATTACCATTCTGCAAGGGATCGACATTCAGGTTGGCCGCACGGGAGCATTGACTCCGGTTGCGCGTTTGGAGCCGATAACTGTTGGTGGTGTCGTGGTGACCAACGCGACCCTGCACAACGAAGACTACATTCGGGGAATTGGCAATAGTGGCGAGCTGATCCGCGAGGGCCGGGACATTCGCATTGGCGATACGGTCATTGTCCAGCGCGCAGGGGATGTGATCCCCCAGATCGTCGACGTGGTTCTGGACAAGCGGTTGGCCGATACCGAGCCTTATTCTTTCCCGACAGCTTGCCCGGTCTGTGGCAGTCACGCGGTGCGCGAGGTGAATGAGAAGACTGGCAAGATGGATGCGGTCAGACGGTGCACAGGCGGATTTGTCTGTCCCGCGCAGGCGGTGGAACATTTGCGGCATTTCGTTTCGCGCAATGCATTCGACATCGAAGGGCTCGGCTCAAAGCAGGTTGATTTCTTCTTCGCATGTGACGATCCGGCCCTGAGAATCAGCACAGCCCCAGAAATCTTCACGCTAGAGCGGCGGCAATCGCAGTCTCTGACCAAACTGGAGAACCGCGATGGATGGGGTGAAACCAGTGTTACAAAACTCTACGCGGCCATCAACTCACGCCGGTCCATTGCGCTCCACCGCTTCATCTTCGCGCTTGGCATCCGACACGTGGGAGAGACTACGGCGAAGCTATTGGCGCGCTCCTACGGATCATTTGCAGCCTTTTCCGATGCGATGCAGGCGTCGTCAGGTTTTTCGGGGGACGCTTGGGATGAATTGAACAATATTGACGGTATTGGCGAAGTCGTTGCCTGTTCTATTGTCGATTTTTTCCAGGAACCCCGAAATCTCGATGTAATCGCTCGCCTTCTGGAAGAGGTTGTGCCTGAGACTGTGGAATCTGCGGATACGTCGGGTTCACCCGTTGCGGGAAAGACAGTCGTTTTTACCGGCTCGCTCGAAAAGTTCACGCGTGACGAGGCAAAGGCGCGGGCAGAATCGTTGGGAGCCAAGGTGGCTGGGTCTGTGTCGAAAAAAACCGATATTGTTGTTGCTGGTCCAGGAGCAGGTTCCAAACTGAAAAAGGCGCAGGAACTCGGTGTTCAGACCATGGACGAGGACGAGTGGCTAGCGCTCATCGGGGGCTAAGGCATTGAAGGCAATTGCCATAGATTTTGAAACGGCCAATGAAGAACGGGGAAGCGCCTGTTCAATCGGTCTCGCCTTTATCGAGGACGGGGAGGTTGTGCGTGTCGAGGAGCGTTTGATACGGCCGAAGTCCATGCGCTTTTCGCCGATGAATATCTCGATTCACGGTATCCATCCGGAAGATGTGATGGATGCGCCGGAATTTCCTGATGTGCTGGAAGAGTTTGCCGATGAATTTCAAGACGGGTTGCTGCTTGCTCACAACGCTGCTTTTGACATGGGTGTGCTGCGTGGGGCGTGTGACGCCTATCGTATGACCTATCCGGAACTCACCTATCTTTGCACTGTGAAGATGGCGCAGCGGATCTGGAGGCATCTTCCGTCGCACAAGCTCAACGTCCTGGCGGAAAAGATGAAGCTTCGCTTTGTGCACCACAATGCAAAAGAAGACGCCGTTGTCTGTGCGCTCGCGGCAATATCCATGACTCGGGAAATGGGAGCCGTTTCATTCCTCGATGTCCCGCCGATGATTGGTATGCGTCCGGGGCGGTTGAATAAACGTGGTTATGAGCCATGTTCGATTGCAAGAGTGTGACCTCACGGCACCTGTTCCCGGGGTAACAGCATGGTCCGCTCTAATTTGAGAAAAGGGGGCAACCGGTAACAAGGCGCTGGACCTGAGACAGGGGCGGCCAGCCGGTGACGCGGCCGGATAACACGGGGTATCGTCCCACTCCCGTAACTTCCGGTCGCGTTTTTACTTTTGCCCAGCCCTTGTGCGCTTTTCCTTCAAGATTTCGGTGATGAAAGCTGTTTTCTGGCATAGTTCAATTGAATTGAATTGTGCATCACGGCCTTGCCGTTTTATGCAGCATCCATGGGTATACGAATGAATGAGTTTTTGCGTGGAATGCGTAACGCGATTCCGGTGATGGTATCCGCCGGGCCTTTTGGCGTCCTTTTTGGCGCGGTGGCAGTGGATAACGGGCTGTCGATTGGAGAGGCCACATTGATGAGCCTGACGGTTTTTGCAGGCGCCAGCCAGATTGTCGGGATTGACCTCTTTGGTCACAATGTTCCTGCGTGGTTGATTGTTTTGTCCATCTTCGCGGTCAATTTCCGTCATGTGCTCTATTCGGCAGCGCTTGGGCGCTATGTTAGTCACTTTTCCCTGGGGCAAAAGCTTGTCAGTTTCTTTTTGATGACAGACCCGCAATTTGCCGAAACAGCGCGAGAAAACCGGGTGAACCCGCCGGTGAGCTATCACTGGTATCTGGGCATGGGGCTCGTGGTCTATTTGCTTTGGGCCGCGCTTAGTTTTGCAGGCGCTTACCTTGGCGGTTTTATTGGCGATCCGAAGGCTATTGCCCTCGATGTGCTGCTGCCTGTTTATTTCCTTGGTCTGGTCATGGGGTTCCGTCAACAAGAGGGTTGGCTGCCAATCGTGATTGCCAGCGCGATTGGCTCGATGGCGGGGATTTATCTCTTCGGCTCCCCCTGGCACGTGACCGTCGGTGCTGTGACTGGGGTTGTGGTGGGCGCGTTTCTGCCGCTCAAGTCTGGAAATAACGCTGAAGATCTTTCCGGACAGACTGCAGGGGAAACGTCATGATTTCGTTTCGCTATGATGTTGTGCTGATTATTCTTGCCGCTGCCGCGGCAACCTATCTTACGCGTGTTGGCGGCTATCTTGTTTTGTCACGGTTCAAGACAATCCCGCCGCGCGTTGAGGCTGCTCTTGACGCCGTTCCAGCGGCCGTTCTGACATCCATTGTTGCGCCAGCGGCCGTTACCGGCGGGTGGGAGGTCGCGGTGGTGCTTCTCGTCGCTTTTGCTGTCGGTTTCAAGACAACGGGAATTCGCCTGTTGGCTGTCAGCTGGGCCGTCGCCATGGTGTTGAGGCATTTTCTATAAGTCACCCTTGGGGAAAGGGCTGTGTTGCTGCCTCAAGCCATGCCTTAACTTCCGGCTTATCTATGAGGGGCAGCAGCTTTTCCCTGGTTTCCGTGTGGTAGTTGTCCAGCCATTGCAGCTCTTCCCGCGTGAGCAGTTCGGTTTTGACGAGCCGCCGGTCTATTGGACAATAGGTGAGGGTTTCAAAACTGTGCATGGGTTTGTCGCCGCCTGAAACAGGCTCGGCCTCGTTCACAACAACCAGGTTTTCAATTCGGATGCCGAATGCGCCGGGACGGTAATAGCCCGGTTCATTGGAAAGGATCATGCCCGTTTGCAGCGTTTGCATTCCTGCGCGCGAGATGCGCTGCGGGCCTTCATGGACAGACAGGTAGGAGCCGACGCCGTGGCCAGTTCCATGGCCGTAATCTGCTCCGGCTTTCCAAAGGGCGATGCGCGCCAAGGGATCAAGGTCTACACCACGTGTGCCGGCGGGGAATCGGGCGAGGGATATTCCAATCATGCCCTTCAAAACCAGCGTGAAGAAACGCTTTTCCTCTTCGCCAACCGCGCCTATCGCCACGGTGCGGGTAATGTCGGTGGTGCCGTTTTGATATTGGCCGCCGGAATCGACCAGATAGAGCATTCCTTTTTCCAGCTTGCGGTCGGTTTCGACCGTCACGCGGTAATGGATGATTGCTCCATTGCTGCCCGCACCGGATATTGTGTCGAATGAAATATCCCTGAGCGGATTTTGAACGCTTTCGCCGACTGACCTGCGGCAGGCTTCCAGCTTTTGGGAGGCCGTTATTTCGGTAACAGTGCCAGGGGTTTGACTGTCCAGCCAATGGAGGAATTCGACCATGGCGACGCCATCCTGGAGGTGCGCCTTGCGCGAACCGATCAATTCTTCCTGGTTCTTGATCGCACGGGGGAGGGCGCAAGGGTCGGCTTCCTCTCTGATTTGACCACCGTTTCCTTCAATAATTTGTACAAGTGCATAGGGTGTGATTGACGGGTCAATGAGGATCGGTGCGTTTTTGCCGGCAAGCTCGGCCAGTCTTTTGGCCAGAGCCTCGGGCGCATGAATGGTCGCAAGTTGGGTAAGATAGGCCTCTGCTTCTATTCCCAGCTTTTTAGCGTCGATAAATATTTCAACCTTGCCATGCGGCATGACCAGTGCGCGGGCGAGGGGGTGCGGTGTGTGCGGTACATCAGCACCGCGAATGTTGAACGCCCAGGCAATTGATGACGGGCCGGCAATCAAAATGGCGGCAAGCCCATGCTTTTCGACATCGTGTGCGAGGTTTGCCAGCTTATCGACGGCAAGTTCACCTGCGAGGTCTGCAGGTTGAATGGAAACGGAGCCACGCGGGGCAGGCGGACGATCCTGCCAAAGCAGGTCGATTGGGTTCTGCTCTAGCAATACGAGCGTACCCTGCTTTATTTTCAAGGCGTCTGAAAGCTTCCTGACTTCAGCCGGTGTATGCAGCCACGGGTCGATGCCGAGTTTGAATCCGTCGGGTGCGTTTTCCTCTATCCACTTATGCGGAGGATGGTCGATGAGATCGCCGGGGCTGAATATCTCAGGATCCGTTTGGGCAGCAAGTTGCGTCGTGTAACGTCCGTCGACGAAGACAATTGCCTGACTGTGGCAAATGAGGGAAGTCCCAGCGGAGCCGGTGAAACCCGTTATCCAGGCCAACCGTTCCGATGCCGCAGGAACATATTCTCCCTGAAATTCATCGGCGCGCGGTACAAGAAACCCATCAATACCAAGTTCGGTCATTGCGTTACGCAGCCTCTTGATGCGCGGAGCAGCGTTTTCGGGCGAGGCGGTTATGTCATAACTCTGGAACATGGCGTGGATCCGGTATTTCGATTGCAAGACTACCTTTCTAGCGTGTGTGTGTCTCCAGACAAGATGTTGATTGCGTTGGTCGCGATTCGAAATTTTTATCAACCGATCAATTATGCAAATGCTGCATAGCACCCATGATCAATCGGCTCTTTTGCGTTGCAGCAATGCTGCCTATATTCAGCTCAACAAAGAACGAAACAACGGTTTCGAACTTGAAAGGAATTGAACGATGTCACTCTTTGGTAATGCCATGAAGAGCGTAATTGCAGCCCGCGAACGTCAGGCACAACGCTATGTCAATCGTGTTCTGAGCGAAATGGGTCATGAGGGTGGCAAGGTAGTGGGTCGTAGCCGCGAAGATATTTTCTCCGGCCGTAAGTAATTTATAGAATTCGCATTCCGGAATTTGCTATCCGCCCTTCCTCCTCCTCCCATGGGCTTGAATTTTCCGGTTGCGGAGTGCCTGTTTATCCTCCTCCTCCCGATAATAGGCACGGTCAGCCAAGCTGATCTCAAGGGCGACGCTACCTCCTCCCAGCGTCGCCCTTTTATATTTTGGGCTTGAGACCCGTCGGCCCGCGAGGATCCCGGAGCTTATTGAAACGTCTGCTGTTTTCAGCCGCGAGCGCACTGCCGCAGTTTGGGTTCGCCAAAAGCTATTATCCCGTCCGACTATCCCTTGAGCACGATCGTGACCCAACCTTCACGCCAGATCGTACGAACGTGAGCGAGTTTTTGCGCGTTGTAGGCAGAAAGCACCTTCCAGCGCTGGCTGGCGAGAATACCCGACAAGATGACGGTTCCGCCGGGCGCGAGATTTCTTGCCAATTCCGGGGCCAATTTCATCAGCGGCTTTGCAAGTATGTTGGCGATGATGAGGTCAAAAGGACCGTGATCTTTGAAGGAACGGTGATGGAAGCCGGGGGCGGCGGCAAAAACAATTCCAGATGCGACCTGATTTATGCGGGCATTTTCCCTGGCGACCTTGACGGCTATTGGGTCAATATCCGTTGCCAGAACCGGTACCTTGGCAATACGGTTTGCGGCGATGGCCAAGACGCCGCTACCTGTTCCAAGGTCCAGGACATTCCTGACCTTGCTACTGCGCAGAACATTGTCCAGCATTTCAAGGCAGCCAGCAGTTGTTCCATGATGGCCGGTTCCAAATGCCTGACCTGCGTCAATTTCAATGGCAATATCGCCGATTCTGCGTTCGTCACGGTCATGGGAGCCATGGACAAGAAAACGTCCTGCGCGAACTGGTTTGAGGCCTTCGAGAGATTTTGCCACCCAGTCGATATCGGGCAGTTCTTCCCGCTCAATCTGGAGGTCGCTGAAGCGTTCAGCCAGCAAGCCCTGAAAGACCGGCCTTATCGAATCTTCGTCGCTACGCAGCAGGTAGATCGAGGTTTCCCAGATATCACGGTCTTCGTCGATTTCCTGTGTTGCGATTGCATATTCGCCGTCCACGAATTCGAGGCTTAGCAGATCCAGGATTTCTTCGCAGCGCCGCTCGCTGGTTTGAACGTAGAGGCGTATTTCACTCAAAAGCTTGCTCCCCATACTTTCGACGGAACGGAGTAAGCTCCGTTGTCGGTATGAACAGCAGAGGCTCTACTACCCCTTGATCAGGTTTTCCAGCTTTTTCACGGCGACGTCAGGGTCTTCCCCATAGGCGATTGTGCCTTTAAAGCGCCCACCGCGATTTAAGAGGAAGACAGACGCTGTGTGGTCCATCGTGTAGTCGCCATTCGGGTCATTTTCGTCAATGGGGACCTTCTTCGCATAGATTCTGAAGCCCTTGACCATCTCGGTCACCTTTGCCGGATCGCCCGAAATTCCTGTAATTCTTGTTGAGACGTTTGAGATGTACTCGCCCAGAACTTCAGGTGTGTCCCGCTCGGGATCGACGGAAACGAAATAGGCTTTCATTTTTGTGCCGTCCGGATCCACCTTTTTAAGCCATCCATCAAGTTCAAACAGTGTGGTGGGGCAAACATCAGGGCAATGGGTATAGCCGAAAAAGAGTGCAGTCGGCTGGCTCTGAAATGCGGTCTCGCGAATTGGATTGCCATTTTGGTCGGTTAGAGCAAAGGGGACGCCAAACGGCGCTTCGGCTATCGATTTGCCGCTCCTTGTCAGCTCAATTGTGAGCCAACCAGCAAGCGCTGCGACAACAAGAACCGCAGCCCAGATAATTATATTTCGATTTTTCATTTTTTCGTCTCTTGGAGGGCACTTGTCCCTATTATCTCAGCGGTATTTTTAGGGCTTCGTTAATGTATTCGGTGCAATTTATAGCGAACAATGTGGCAATTCGCAGCATTTGCATTTTGCTTTTGAAATACTCTGAACAGGAAGTTTCTGACATGGCTGAGGCAAGCAATCAGGGCGCATTTCTTGAAATCGTCTCATTTCACCTGGGTGATCAGGAATTTTGTATCGATATCATGGCGATACGCGAAATTCGTGGGTGGGCGCCGGTAACGCCGATGCCGCACACGCCGGATTATGTTTTGGGTCTCATCAATCTACGTGGCGCTGTGATCCCGGTTATCGACATGGCTTGTCGGCTTGGAATGAGCATGACTGAGCCGTCCGAGCGATCCGCTATTATCGTCACAGATATCAATGGCAAGCTTGTCGGTCTTCTCGTCGAACAGGTTTCCGACATGATGACAATCAAATCAGAAGATCTGCAGCCGCCGCCGGAAATTATCCCGGAAGAACAGCGCGCATTCTGCCGTGGCATCGTGGCCCTGGACAAGAACATGGTCTGTTTCCTCAATCTCGACACGGTCATTGCTGAAGAGCTGGCTCAAGCCGCTTAGCCTTCGTGGTTCTATTTTTCTTGTGAAAACCCGGCTGCTGCAGAGCTGCCGGGTTTTTTATGCGCTTATATTTGTCAGGGCTTTCCTTTTTCCCAGGTGACCGATTGCCCGTAGAGGGGAACGGTTGAAATCGCCATTTTGGCGGAACCGTCGATGACTTCACGGGAATGGACAACATAGATGAGGGTGTCATTCTCCTTGTCGTATATGCGGTTCACGACCAGTTTCTTCCAGATCAGTGACAGACCGGATTTGAAAACTTCCTCACCATCTTTGTCCAAATCGATATCGCCGATGGTGATCGGGCCTGTCTGGCGGCAGGCAATGGAATTGTTCGACGGATCCTCGAACCAGTTGCCATTCTTTAATCGATCCAGCACCGACCGATCGAAATAGGTAACGTGGCAGGTCACGCCAGGCACTTTCGGATCAGCAACTGCGTCAATCATGATGTCGTTGCCAGTCCAGTCAACGCCGACCTTGCCGACAGTTTCGGCGTTTGCTGCGAAGGCAAGGGAGGAAAGGGCTAAGAGCGAGAACAGAAGTTTTTTCATATCGGGATCCATTTGCGTTTTGACTGAAATAGGGTGTCCAGACAGGGAAACAAGTGTTTTCTTGCATATATTCAAACCGTTATGTTTTTGTCCCAGATCAATGCGCACAACATGGCGCAGCGTAATCTCCAGCCGTTGGATACGCGATGGAGGTTTCCATGTTTCGACTTGCAGCCATTTTGTGGGTTCTCATTGCGACTGTTCTTGCGGGCAGTGCGGTGACGGCTCTTTTGACCCTGAATATGATGGAGCCAGTGCAAATTGCCGGTGGCGCGATTGCGGGGGCCTTGGTGGCCATTCCGGTTGCCTGGATTGTCGGCAAGAGCGTCTATCGGGCCGTGAATGGATAGTTGAGTTTCCGGGTGCGTTCTGCTCTCGGATTCCAGCTCCGCGCCAGCCGCATTTGCCATGTTTGAAAAACCGTATGGGGAATTCATCATGGCGTCTGGTTTCGTTCAAATCCGATTCATATCTTCGCTTCTGGCAATCATTGGCATTCTTGTTCTGTCGGGGTGTACAGAGCACAAGGGGCCGGTGCTCGGTGATGCTCGTCATGAGCCTTGGGTGCCCATCTTTCCCGACACGGGTTCCATGAATGCGGAACGGTTTGGGGATCAGACCTATCCGGTTTTCTGGTCAAAACCGGAGCCGGTGGAGGCGGAGCAGCCTGTACGTATGTCGACGAAAGTCAAGACGGCGCTGTTCGGATATCCGGCGCATGATCAGGGGCTGGTAAGCCGTTATCAAGCAGCGGTGGATGATGGCCGCCCGATCAATGCTGTGCCCTATAAACGTGTTGACGCCCGCTATTATCGGCAGGTTGTCGACTATGCTTCGAAGGAGCCGCCCGGTACTCTGGTTGTCGATCGCGCACACAATTTCCTCTACCTCGTACAGCCGGGCGGCAAGGCGCTGCGTTACGGTGTTGGACTGGGTCGTCAGGGAATGTCCTGGAGTGGACGTGGCACAATCCAGTTCAAGCGCAAATGGCCAAGATGGACGCCGACCAATGGGATGATCGCTGCAAATCGCGATCTACGCAATTTTTCGGCTGAACGTGGCGGCATGGTGGGGGGCACCTATAATCCCTTGGGCGCGCGTGCTCTCTATATATTTCGCGATGGGAAGGACACGCTTTACCGCGTTCATGGCACACCGGATTGGCAGTCCGTTGGCAAAAAGACCTCGTCCGGCTGTGTGAGAATGTTCAATCAGGATGTCATTGATCTATATAACCGCGTGCAGGATGGCGCACAGATTGTCGTGCTGTAAGCACCATTAGATCAACCGGGCAATTCCTCGCAGGTCGCTGATTTATCGAGCGTCTCCCGCAAATCCAGTAATTGTTGCCTGAGTGCGTCCAGTTCTTTGACGGTGCAGCCAGTGGCCGTAAATATGGCCGGACCGATGATTCTCTCAGCACTCGCCTTCATGCTTCGGCCTTTCTCTGTAAGCGCGATAATGACACTGCGTTCATCTTCGTGGCTGCGCGTTCGTGTAATGAGGGTTGATTTTTCGAGCCGTTTCAGAAGAGGGGAGAGTGTCCCTGAATCCAGATGCAGGCGAGTGGCTATGGATTTGACCGTTTGCAGATCATTTTCCCACAGGATCAGCATGACGAGATATTGCGGGTAGGTGAGGTCAAGTTGGCCCAGTAGTGGCTTGTAGGCCCGCGAAAAGGCGTGGGAGGCGGAGTAAACCGCGAAACAAAGTTGTTGGTCGAGAGTCATCATAGTCGGAACGTCCAGTTTTAATCATTCTAGCATGCAGAGAAAATTTTGCAAAATTGTATTGTGTGCAACATAATTGTGTACTATTTAAATACGGAGTTCGTTTGATGAAAGGAAAATATGATGTCCGTTATATACACAGCAAAGGCTTCTGCATTCGGTGGCCGCGCCGGTACCGCGAAAAGTGACGACGGCAACCTGGAAGTTACGTTGACCGTGCCCAAGGAAATGGGTGGTGACGGAGCTCCCGGCACCAATCCTGAGCAGCTTTTCGCTGCCGGCTATTCAGCGTGTTTTCTTGGCGCGTTGAAAGCTGTCGCACGGCAGGAAAAGGTTAAGCTGTCGGAGGATGTCGTTATTTCCGCCACGGTCGACTTCAAGAAGCGGGACGGTGGTTACGAGGTCATCCCGACAATATTCGTAGATGCTGGCGACATGGAGCGCAGCGTCGTTGAAGATCTCACAGCCAAGGCGCATCAGGTTTGCCCATACAGCCATGCTATGCGCAGCTCGCTCGAAGTCGAAGTTAAGATCGTTTGATTTCGCCGTACGAGCATTTTTAGAGGGCGGCCACGTGCCGCCCTTTTGCTTTAACCGATACCTAGCAGCATTGTTCTCAGCTCATCCGCTGCGCCAGCAGGAAGTTCTTTTTCCAGCTTTTCATGCTCGTCGATCCAAATCGGAAGGGCGTTAGACAATAGTAACTTGCCTTCTTCCGTCAGGTGCAGTCGACGATTACGGCGGTCATTTTCGTCCGGCTTTACTTCAATCAATCCACGCTTTTGGAGCGGCTTTAGCGCTGCTGTCAGCGTCGTGCGGTCCATGGCAAGTAACTCTGCTACGGGTCCAATGGTTGGCGCTTCCGGGCGATTCAGCGCCATCAGCAGCGAAAACTGCCCGTTGTTAATGCCAAGATGGCGAAATGCAGCATCAAACCTTCGGGCCAGCGCGCGGGCCGCACGTTGTGTGTGCAGACAAAGGCAGTGGTCTTTCACCTGAAGTGTATCAGAGTAGGCAACTGGGCGCGTGTTTGACATGATTCGCATCATATGTTGATATCAACTTAAGTGTCAAAATTTCGTTAAAGGGAGATGCGCCATGAATGATGGTGGAGATTTTATCTGGTATGAATTGGTGACGACAGACACAGATGCCGCCTCTGATTTCTATAACGCTGTCGTTGGCTGGGATTGCAGGGATGCGGGTGGAGCTACGGCGGGCGGGGCTCCCTATTTTATTTTCAACATACCAGGCTTTGAAATGGGCGCTGCGGGACTGATGAAGCTGACGCCGGACATGTTGGCTGGTGGCGCTAGACCGGGTTGGATTGGGTATGTGTTTGTGGCGGATGTAGACGCCAAAGCAAACGAGTTTGCCGAGAATGGCGGAGCAATCCACAGGGGTCCCACAGACATACCCAATATTGGGCGGTTCGCAGTCGTGGCTGATCCTCAAGGTGCAGTCATATATTTGTTCAAGCCCAAAATGCCGGAGGGACCTATGCCGAAAATGCCTATACCGGGGGCGCCCGGAACAGTCGGCTGGAACGAGCTTTATGCGGGAAACGGGGAAGAGGCATTTGATTTCTACTCCAAAATGTTTGGTTGGAAGAAATCACAGGGCATGGATATGGGCGCGATGGGTGTCTACCAGCTTTTCTCCAACGGTGGGCCGGATCTCGGCGGAATCATGACAAAGACGCCTGAAATGCCCGTTCCTTTCTGGAATTATTACTTCGTGGTCGAGGCGATGGACTCAGCTCTTGAAACGGCCAAAGCGAAAGGTGCGACCGTAATTAATGGTCCGATGGAGGTGCCCGGCGGCGCTTGGGTGGCATCGGCCATAGACCCGCAAGGCGCCATGTTCTCGCTTACCGCGCAAAAACGATAGCTACCGGCTCAGACTTCCCAAAATGCCGCGCACCAGGGCGCGTCCCAATGAGCTTGCGACAGAGCGGGCGGCGGATTTCATCGCCGCCTCCAGCACGGTTTGACGATTAGAGCGGCGGGTGGTGCGTCGTTTCGTTGTCCGACGATCATCATCGTCGTCGTCTTCATCATCGTCGCCGAAACCGGGAAGGGTCCATCTGGATTCCTTTTCCTGTTCTTCCAGCTCGCGTTTTTCTTCCGCCTTTTGCCTGCTTTCCAGCTCATGCGCTTTTTGATTGAGGATTTCATAGGCCGATTGGCGGTCGACATCCTCATCGTAAATGCCCGCAACCGGGCTTAGCGCCAAAAGCTTCTCACGCTCTGCCGGCGTAATAGGGCCGAGGCGGGATGAAGGTGGGCGAATAAGCGTACGTTCGACCATCGAGGGAATGCCTTTGCCTTCCAATGTAGAGACAAGCGCCTCACCGGTCCCGAGCTTGGTTATGGCTTCTGCGGCGCTAAATTCCGGGTTGGGCCGGAACGTGTCTGCCGCAGTGCGAACGGCCTTCTGTTCCTTGGGTGTATAGGCGCGCAAAGCGTGCTGTACACGATTGCCGAGCTGGGACAGCACAGTTTCAGGAACGTCCATGGGGTTCTGCGTGACGAAAAAGACTCCGACACCCTTTGAACGAATAAGGCGAACCACTTGTTCCACGCGCTCCAGCAATACTTTCGGGGCGTCGTTAAAAAGAAGGTGAGCCTCGTCGAAGAAGAAGACAAGGCGTGGTTTGTCCGGATTGCCCACTTCCGGCAGTTCCTCAAAAAGCTCCGAAAGAAGCCATAGAAGGAAGGTGCCGTAGAGCCTTGGATTCATCATGAGCTTGTCGGCGGCCAGGACTGAGATCGCGCCGCGCCCATCGTTGGTTGTACGCATGAGGTCGCTGATTTTGAGCGCAGGCTCGCCGAAAAACTGCTCAGCGCCTTGGGCCTCAAGTACGAGCAAATCGCGTTGAATGGCGCCCAGGGATTGCTTGGAAATATAGCCAAACTGGTTCGACAGTTCGGCAGCATTCTCGCCCATATAATTCAAAAGCGCGCGCAAATCCTTCAAATCGAGAAGCGGCAGGCCACCTTCATCAGCGATCTTGAATGCAATATTGATCACGCCTTCCTGTGCGTCAGTGGCGTCCATGAGGCGGGAAAGGAGCAGGGGCCCCATCTCGGTTATTGTTGTACGAACCCGATGGCCCTGTTCGCCGAACAGATCCCAGAAAATGACGGGGAATTCCTGAAATTCATATTCGTCGAAGCCAATCATGTTGGCCCGTTTTTCCAGGAAATCCTTGTACTCGCCCATGGCGGCGATCCCGGAAAGGTCGCCTTTTACATCGGCGCAAAAGACAGGAACACCCGCATTGGAAAAGCTCTCGGCGAGGATCTGCAGGCTGACAGTTTTGCCCGTTCCCGTCGCGCCCGTGATCAGGCCATGACGGTTGCCAAATTTCAGGTCGAGATATTCCGGCTTATTGATGGCGTCGTCCGGCTTACGGCTGGTCCCGAGATAGAGTTTACCGTCAATCAGCATGTTCATTGCGCCCGTTCCTCAAAATTTCCAGGATTTTCATGGCGGACTGCGCCATTTCATTGAATCGTCTTTTCTTTCTTATAAAGTCGCTTCCGGGAGGCGGCAACTCGACATTATGCAGCGAGACAGAATGTATTTTCGTACGCATTGGCTTGAGTTTGTTGGCGACTTGTCTTACGTAGACGTTCACGTAAATTATTTAACTGGAGGTGCGCCCCATGAATGAAGTGGTTTCCAAAATTGCCGATGCGGTTGGTATCGATGCGGATCTGGCAGAAAAGGCAGTCGGGATGATGTTGTCGTTTCTTCAATCTGAGGGCGATGAGAGTGCTGTATCGGCTATGATTGCGGCCATTCCGGGCGCAGAAGAGCTGATCGCGCAAAACACGGGCGGCGGCGGCGGCTTGCTCGGCAGTCTCATGGGCGGCGGCATCATGGGTCTGGGCCAGAAATTGATGGGAGAGGGCCTTGGCATGGGTGAAATTACCAGCCTGGCCAAGGAAACCATTTCCATCGCGCGAGAATATGCCGGTGACGACGTTGTCGATCAGGTCGTTGCCTCTGTGCCGGGCCTTGGTCAATTCGTCTAAAAGAGTGCGCACTCTTGACTTATGAGCTCGCCGGAAGGCGGGCTCATTTTTTTATGGCAATGACGAACAGGCGCGGAAATTTCAACAGAACAGAGCCGTCATCGAGTGGCGGATATGCCTGTTCAAGCCGTTCCGTATAGTGCGAAATGAAATCGTCACGCGTTTCTTCTGGAAGGGCATTCAGCCAAGGCCGAAGGCCTGAGCCTTTGAACCACTCCGCAATGGCCGCAGCGTTTTCCAGCTGATGGTAATAATGGGTGTGCCAGATATCCAAACGGTTTGAATGGGGGCCGAGCGCATTTATGTATTGGGCGGGCGAGGGGAGCTCAGCGCGCCGGAGCGAGCGCCCGGCGAATTTTGCTTCCCATTGCGGCGCGCGCGCCGTTTCCCCAATCAGAAGATGGCTGGGCTCCCCCAGATTATCGGGCATCTGGATGGCAAGCACGCCTCCCGGTGTCAGCGTTGTCATCAGCCGGGTCAATATGGCTAGCTGGTCAGGTATCCATTGAAAAACCGCGTTGGAATAGAGGAGGTCGACTGGCTCTTCAGGTAACCAGTTTGCGAGGTCGGCCTTGAAGAACGGAATGTGCGGCAGGCGCTTGCGCGCGGCCATCAGCATGTCTTCGTCCATATCCATGCCGGATATTTGTGCGCCGGGGAAACGTGCGTCTATAAGTTCGGTAGAATTGCCGGGGCCGCAACCAAGATCGATTGCATTCTCGATTTCGGCCAGCGGGACATGGTCCAGAAGGTCACGCGCGGGGCGCGTGCGTTCATCCTCGAACTGCAAATATTGCTTGGCGGACCATTCCATGAATTGCCTTTCGAAAAGGCCATACTATTCCAGACCATTGAGTGCAGGCAATATTAGTGAAGGGGCGAGGTCGGCATACTCGTCCGGCAGCCCGTTGCGGTTGATCCAAACCGTACGGAAACCGAATTTTGTAGCGCCTGCAATATCCCAGCGATTGGAAGACTGGAACGATATTGCATCGGGATAAAGACGGTAGCTGGTTGCAATCATGTCATAGACTTCGGGCGCAGTCTTGAAGATTTTCAGGGTGTCTACGGAAAAGATGTCGTCGACAATACTTTCAAGGGCGGAATTCTTAACCGCTGAGTCCAGCATGGCCGGAGAACCGTTGGAAAGAATTGCAACCTTGGCGCCGTTCGCTTTCAGGTTTTTCAAGATCTGGGGCACTTCAGGATAACAATCCAGTTTCCAATAGCTCTCCAGAAGATTTGCCCTGAGGTTGGGGTTTACTTCCGGGAACCGCTGGAAACAGTAGTCCAGTGCCTGTTCTGTCAGTGACCAGAAATCCTGATAGGCACCCATTAATGAACGTGTCCAGGAATATTCCAGCTGCTTGGAGCGCCACATGTCAGAAAACGCCTGCCCCGAGGGTCCAACATCTCCGGCGTGGCGGCGAACTGCGGCGTGAACGTCGAACAGCGTGCCATAGGCATCGAAAACGTAAGCAGCATAGGACATGTTCAATTAAACCTCGTTTGCGATCGCATGTTGCGCACGCCTTGTGCGTCGCACAATGAAAGAAGAGTCGATAAGGGTCAACATTCGACAATCCGAGTAGAAAGCCAAGCTGTAATCCTGATCAAGACTGGGTGCTGTCTCTGTTGCGAAGATTAAAGGTTCTGAAAACACAATTTTTCTTCAAGCGGCTTGACCATTGCAGTACCTCCCGCTTGACTGCGCCGTCCCCAAGGAGAATTCAAATATGTCGCATGAAAACACAGGCAGACCAACCACATGGAATTTTATTGATGGCGAATGGCTGCCGGGTAACCCGCCCGTTGCAGGGCCTTCAACGCATGCCATGTGGCTTGGCTCATGCGTGTTTGACGGTGCACGCTGGTTTGATGGGGTGACGCCCGACCTTGACCTTCATTGCGAAAGGGTGAACCGCTCGGCAACGGCGCTTGGATTGAAGCCGACAAAAACACCAGATGAAATCGTGGCGCTTGCGCATGAGGGGATCAAGAAGTTTGCTAACCCTTCCGCAATTTACATAAAGCCGATGTATTGGGGGGAAGACGGCGGCGCTGGATTGGTGCCCGTCAACGGCGAATCAACTCGTTTTGCACTCGTGCTTTTTGAGGCGGCTCTTCCGCCAAAGGACAGCCCCGGCGTTCATCTGACATTATCTCCATTCCGGCGTCCGACGATTGAATGTATGCCGACGGACGCCAAGGCTGCCTGTCTTTACCCCAATAACAGCCGTATTATTCTGGAAGCGCGTTCACGCGGTTTCAACAATGCACTGGTTCGCGACATGCTGGGCAATGTTGCCGAAACCGGCTCGACTAACATTTTCATGGTCAAGGACGGGGTTGTTTTGACCCCAGCGCCCAATCATACATTTCTTTCCGGTATTACCCGCAACCGCGTGGCCGGGCTGCTGCGTGGTGACGGGTTGGACGTACGAGAGGTCACGCTCACCGTTGAAGATTTTATGGGCGCTGACGAGGTGTTCATGACGGGCAATTATTCGAAGGTTCAATCCGTCGGTCGGCTTGACGACCGAATCTACGACAAAGGCCCAGTCACAAAACGGGCATATGAACTTTATATGGACTGGGCGTTCAGTTCCAAATAGGAGCACGATCTGCCGGTTTGGTTTCGAAAATAGTGATTACAACCCGTTGCCAGTCCATTGGCTGACACCTATGTTCGATCTATATGTCGGCCCCGAACGAGGATATTAAAAGGAGAGAAAATAATGGCTTTTGAGCTTCCCAATCTACCCTATGACTATGACGCCCTGACGCCATATATGTCACGCGAAACGCTCGAATTTCACCATGACAAGCACCACAATGCCTACGTGACCGTTGGCAACAAGCTTGCGGACGAAGCCGGTATGAGCGACTTGTCTCTGGAAGAGATCGTGAAGAAGTCGCATGGCGCGAATCCCGGGCTCTTCAACAACGCTGCCCAGCACTACAACCACGTTCATTTCTGGAACTGGATGAAGAAGGGCGGCGGCGGAACTTCGCTGCCTGGTAAACTTCAGTCTGCAATTGATTCCGATCTTGGCGGTTACGACAAGTTCAAAGCGGATTTCATCAATGCTGGCATGACTCAGTTTGGTTCCGGCTGGGCCTGGATTGCGGTGAAGGGCGGCAAGCTTGAAATCATGAAGACGCCTAACGGCGAAAACCCGCTGATTCACGGCGCGCAGCCGATTCTCGGCGTCGATGTCTGGGAACATTCCTACTACATCGACTACCGCAACCTGCGTCCGAAATATCTGGAAGCGTTCGTCGACAGCCTGATCAATTGGGATTACGTGCTGGAGATGTACGAATCGGCGGTCTGAACTTTTTAAGCTGCACCATTTCGGGCGAGGCGCGCAGTGCATGGCTGCGCGCCTTGTGTGTTCAATATATTCGAACGAACTGTTTCGTAGTGCGGCCGGGTTGACGAGTGTTTTTGTAAGCTGCTGTTACTTAATAATAAAAGTCCCTTTCATTATTCTGCCATCACTAAAATGTTACTTCAATCTTTTCGTGAGCTGGATAGCTTGTTCCCGGCTTGGGGAATTCGTTTAATTAAAAACCGGAGATACGTATGAAACTTAAAATTGCAGTTGCCGCAGCGGCGGTTCTGGCATTTGGGGCAGCCGCCTTTGCCAATGAAACGACAGAAATGCGCGAGAAGCTCATGAAGCAAGCAGGCGGCGGGATGGGCGTAATCGGTGCGATGGCGAAAGGTGAGAAGCCGTTTGACCAGAGCGCAGTGAAAGCCGCACTTATGGCAATCGCCGATACCGGACATAAATTCCCCGACTATTTTGGCGATGATACAAAAGACCTCGGTGACGAAGCGCGCCTGGCGATTTGGGAAAATATGGACGACTTCAAGGCGCGTGCGGCCAAGTTGGCGGCTGACGCCGAAACCCAGCTCGCGCAGCTTCCTTCGGATGCAGCGGGTCTCGGAGCAGTTTTGGGCGCTATCGGCCCCAATTGCGGTGGCTGCCACGAAAAGTACCGCCTCAAAAAGCAATAGTTTTGCCCGTGCGGCTGTGACTATTTGATATGTTGGTGGGGCTGCGCTGTTTTTGACGCGCAGCCCCGTTTCTTTTGTTTGAATTTATATCGAGGACTATTTCATGGTCGGCCGGGTCAAGAAATCATTCACCAGCCTGATTGCGTTGGCGCTTATTGGCGGTGCGGCTTTTCTTGTCATTACGCGTCCGCAACCCTATTCGGATGGTGAATTTGTGGTTGCTGGCGAACCGGATATCAAAAATGGTGAAATGGTTTTCTGGGCCGGCGGGTGCGTTAGTTGTCATGCCTCGCCGGGCGCCGAAGGTGATGCCCAGTTGACACTTTCTGGGGGACTCGCGCTCAAGAGCCCGTTTGGTACTTTTTATCCTCCCAATATCTCGCCCGATCCCGATGCGGGAATTGGCAGTTGGTCCGTGATAGAGTTTGCCAGTGCAATGAAGCGTGGAGTTGGACGCAAAGGTGAGCATCTCTATCCTTCTCTGCCATATACGTCCTACGCGCGCATGTCAGACGCCGACATTCGGGATCTCTTCGCTTATATCGGATCCCTGCCGAAAAGCAGCAACGTGACGCCCAATCACGACTTGCCATTTCCATTTAATATCCGTTTGGCGTTGGGTGGCTGGAAGTTCTTCTACTTTAACGACAAAGAGCGGGTGGCGCTCGATACGACGGACGACAAAGTGAGGCGTGGGCAATATCTCGTCGAGGGGGCGGGCCATTGTGGCGAATGCCACACGCCTCGTGATTTCCTGGGCGGCTTGAAGGCGACGGAATGGCTGGCCGGCGCTCCAAATCCCGAAGGCAAGGGGTTTGTTCCTGATATTACGCCTGGTGGAAAGGACGTCGGTGGCTGGAGCTCCGAAGATATAGCCTATTACCTGGAAAGCGGGTTCACGCCAGATTTTGATTCTGCCGGGGGCTCAATGGCAGAGGTTCAGCGCAATATTGCACATCTGACTGCCGAAGATCGTGAAGCTATTGCCGCCTATCTGAAAGCTATTCCAGCGCGTTGAATTTTGTGTCAGCCGGTTGACATGGAGCTGTTCACCTGCTCTTAGTCAACATGCATTGGTTCCTGAGGGCGAAGCCTCCGGGATGAAAAGGGAACACGATAGGGATGACCCGAAATGGGGCCTGAAGCGTGGCTGCCCCCGCAACTGTTGGCGGAGAGCCTCTTCTGATATGCCACTGGGAAACCGGGAAGGCCAGACGAGGTGGTGACCCGCGAGCCAGGAGACCTGCCAATGAATCTTGAACATCTTGAAGAATGGCGATGCCTTTCTTCCAGTCTTTTATCGTGGGGATAAAAAAAATGTCTGCTGTTTCTACTGTTGCCGGCGTATCCGGAAAGTCATCCACTCTTGTTCAGTCTGCGTTCGCCATGCTTTTTGGCGTCTTCATGATTGGCGCGGTTGGGTTTTCACATATCGATGTGATTCACAATGCGGCGCATGACACCCGTCATGCCAACGCGTTTCCCTGCCACTAACTGGCAATTCTTCTTGCATATCTCAGGCAGCTAAGCTGCAGGACTTTGTCCTGCAGCTCAAAGGAGTATTGCCATGAACATATTTCGTTCGATCGTCTTTGCGGCGATCTTATCCGGTATTTGCGCCGGGCTTTTGGTAACGGCGCTTGGCGCTTTTGGTACAACACCGCTTATTCTTGCGGCGGAAAAATATGAACAGGCAGGTGAATCAGCTGACCATGCTCATGATGATGGGCAGGCTCAAGCCGAACATAGCCATGGTGACGAAGAAGCATGGGCGCCTGCCGACGGTCTGGAGCGTACACTCTCGACAGGTGTCGCCAATATCCTGACGGCTATTGGCTTTGCACTGGTTTTGACCGGAATCTTTTCGTTGCGTAACCGTTCGGTAGGTTGGCGCGAAGGTTTGCTTTTTGGTTTGGCTGGCTTTGTCGCGGTTGTTCTGGCTCCGTCATTGGGATTGCCTCCGGAGCTTCCAGGTACACCTGCTGGTGATTTGGCGGAACGGCAAATCTGGTGGATTGCGACGGTTGTGTTTACGGCTTGCGGTCTCGGCCTTATAGCCTTTGTGAAGCAGCCGTGGGCTGCAGGTGTTGCGCTTTTGCTCTTTGTATTGCCGCACCTATATGGCGCGCCGCTTCCTCCTGATGGAGAGCACGCCCTGGCGCCAGAGGCGATGTCCCACCGTTTCATCGTCGTTTCCGAAATGACCGGGCTGGTTTTCTGGTCGGCGCTTGGTGTTTTGTGCGCTCTTTTCTTCACCCGTTTTCGAGGCGCTGAAGAGTGACAGCCGCCTGGCGCGAGGACATTGATGCTTTGCAGTTTGATGCAGGGAGAGGATGTCTGTGCATGGTGCATCGTCTGGCCTTTCGGGCGCTGACTCAGACACGCAATCCTTCGCCAGGTGATTGTTTGCGCTATTTTGAAGAAAACCGGGCCGCCTTTGAGGCGGCTGCGGAAAAAAAGATTGCCCGCGCGGGAGGTCATCGCGCGGGCAATTTTCACCTGACCAGCCGGGATGTGCAGGGAACCATCTGACCGCTAGGTGGGGTGATTTTTAAACGGTTGCGTTGAAACGCATTCCGGTTACCGGACGGGGTTTGAAACCCTGTCCTTCGTAGAACCGATATGCCGCGAAATTGCCCGTGGCCGCACCCACAGATACATGCGAACATCCGGCCGCAGCGGCAAATGTTTTAACCTTCGATAGAAGGTGCCTGCCGATACCGGAGCCGCGATGTTCTGGTTTGACATAAAGCTGGTGAAGGTCAATGCCTCGCTCGCCTTCGGTTGCCCTGTATGTGGGATAGACCAACGCGTAACCCGCTATTTCTCCGTCCGTTTCGGCGACGAATGCCGTTGCCCAGGGCATTTCGCCGAAAAGGTCGTGTTCCAGCCGGGCGGCATTATTTGCTGCCTTGTCGCCATGGTGTTCGGCAAGAGCGGAGATCAGTTCACTGAGTTCTGCAATATCGGGCTTGCGCGCCTTGCGTACAACAAGACGAACGGGCGCGGATGGCGCGAGAGACAGATTATTGTCCGGGTTCAACATTGGCTTCTTCCTGTTTTTGCCTTCGGGAAGAGCCTGAAACAACAAAGCCGCCCCGAAGGCGGCTTTTGTCGAAAAGATCGATCAAGGCCGCCGGTTACCGGTAGCCCCAAAAATAAACAGCAGTGATGTGCGTGCTCGTGATCATGGATGCCGATTACGCCGAAACGGAAATTCTGTCAAGCGCTCTCAAGCGCCTTGCCGCGCAAGAATTGGCACAGTGGTGCGCGCAAATTTGTCAGCCCTTTGTAATCTAGCTGTTCTACCGTCATAGCCTCGAGTTGATCCGCCATGCTGGAATACAGCGCAGGCGCATCGGGGCGTTCTGCAATGGCCGAAAAGGGATCAGCATAGATTCGTATTGTGAACAGGATATCTCCTGTCTCGGGCAGGCGACGCAAGGTTTGTCTTTCGACCCTTACAAAGTTGGTCATCATCTCTTTGCGCGCGATTGCCGGATCGTTGTCGACATGTTTGGATACCGGCTGAGGAAGATTGCCATTTCCCTTTATCGACCAATTGAGCCGGGTCACCAGCCGGTCGGGCGGAAGCTTGTCAAACATTCGGTTGATCAGCCCGGAATTGCGGCTGCCGCTTTCAAAGCCGGGAACTTGTGCATGCACCCCCTCCATCGGCTGGCCGAACTTCTCCTTCAACGACCAGGATGAGGGGAAAGCGATGAACCCTGCAGCAAGATGCCAGCTCTCCTCTTTTTTACGCATCAGAACAAGATCGTCCTGCACGAGCAATCCCGCGCGCATCAAGGCGGGCATCGACGAGTCTTCAAGATCAACCATCCTGTCGGCCATCCGCATGAAGTTGCCTAGGCGGGCATAATGCGCCGGGTGATGACCGGAAAGATACTCAACCATCAGCGCAAGTGTTTCTTCCTGCGCATTGTCGGTCGCGTTATCTGCGAGGAAGACGGCTTCGCGATTGGCCGACAGGAGGTGGTGTTTCTCATCAAGATAAAAGCCGAGCCCATCATCGGGTTCGAACCAGTTGTCAAAATCAAGTTGATTCAGGCCAATTGTAAAGGGGGTCGCGGAACCGTCATAGGGTGTGTAGGTGAGGGACTTGGTCACGGCGCGTGTCAATGCTCGGTTTCACATAGCTTGTGGTCGGCGAGGGCCTGCAACACGTTACAGTTTTTAGCGGAACCAGAATGGCATGGCGTCGATATTCGGACAAGTTCCCCCTCAAGCCGTTTCAGCCGCTCAATGCGGGCGCGGACATTGTTGAGTTGGCGTGCGGCAATTTCATCGGCCGCCTCGCAAGGCGCATCGGGGTCGGCCTGTAAAGACAGAAGTTCGCGGATCGCGTCGACCTGAAATCCGAGGTCGCGGGCGTGACGGATGAACGTCAGCCGGTCCAGGTGAGATTGTACATAACGGCGCTGATTGCCTTCAGTTCGTTCTGGCTCCGGCATGAGGCCGGTTTCCTCATAATAGCGGATTGTTGGTACTTTCACGCCCGAGCGTTGGGACAATATGCCGATTGTCATCATTTTTTGAAAAAAAACCTCTTGAAGCTCTAGCGGCTAGAGGAATTAGACTGACAGCCGGGTGAAGAAATGGCAAGGAGATATTGATGAGCGCCTGCTGCGGAGACGACCATGATTTCGACGGTGCATCGGCAGATTATAAACGACGGCTTGTTGCCGTCATCGCGCTCAATGCGGGCATGTTTGCCGTTGAGATGCTGGCTGGCGAGGCCGCGGGCTCTCAGGCGCTGAAAGCCGATGCGCTCGACTTTTTTGCAGACGCCCTGACTTATGGCATCTCGCTTGCCGTCATTGGAGCAAGCCTGAAAGTTCGTGCATCGGCAGCGGCGGCAAAGGGGCTCAGCCTCTTCCTGATGGGGCTTTGGGTAGCCGGTTCAACCCTTTATCAGTTTTTTGGTCCCGGCCTGCCGGAGGCCCCGGTTATGGGCGCTGTCGGCCTCATGGCGCTGGCAGCCAATGTCGCCAGTGTCGTGATTCTCATGCGCTACAAGGACGGCGACGCCAATGTTCGTTCTGTCTGGCTGTGTTCGCGCAATGATGCGATCGGTAATGTCGCCGTTATGGTGGCCTCCGGCGCGGTCTGGCTTACGGCTACTCCCTGGCCTGATCTTGTTGTGGCGGCTGTCATGGCGGGGCTTTTCCTGAATTCGGCGACGCAGATCTTGTTGCAATCTTTCAGG
>JBNLGT010000038.1:0-25594 GCA_050306195.1 Ensifer sp. | reverse complement strand
GCAAAGCGCTTGTGGGCCATGGGTCCGATAGACGTTTCTGGATCCAGTGGATTGCCAAGCTTGTAGTTGGAAACCCAGGCAACAGACTTCTCGCCAAACGCGTCATAAAGGTTTTCATTCACATAGATACGCTCAATACCGCAGCAGCACTGGCCAGAATTAAACGTTGCGCCGTCCATCAGGGTGTCGACTGCGGCATCCAGATCGGCGTCCTCCATCACATATCCGGGGTCCTTGCCGCCAAGCTCAAGACCAACGCCGGTAAAAGTCCCCGCCGCCGCACGCTCAATCGCGCGGCCGCCAGCCACAGACCCGGTAAAGTTGACGAAATTGAACTGGCCAGCCCCCAACAGTGCCGATGTCGTGTCATGATCCAGAAAGACATTCATGAAGACATCTTCCGGCACACCGGCTTCATTGAAAGCCTGCACCATGCGTTCGCCAACGAGCAACGTCTGGCTGGCATGTTTTAATACGACCGTGTTCCCCGCCATCAGCGCCGGGGCAACCGTGTTGATCGCGGTCATATAGGGATAGTTCCAGGGCGCAATGACAAAGACAACACCCAGCGGCTCGCGCTTGATGTAACGTTCGAAATTATCCGAACGCTCCACAACGATCGGCGCGAGCGCGTCGGCAGCAATCGTCGAAACGTAGTTGGAACGCTCGTTGAAACCCCTGAATTCGCCGCCATATTTTATTGGACGGCCCATCTGCCACGCCAGTTCCTCAACAACCGTATCGGCCATTTGATTCAGCCTCTCGACACCCTTGAGAACCAGCTGAATACGTTCATCCAGAGGTCTCGCGGCCCAGGCTTTTTGCGCCTTGCGCGAGCGCGCAACAGCTAAAGAGGCATCATCGTAACTCAAAGCCGGACGCTCGGCGTAAACCGATCCGTCAACCGGCGAAATGCATTTGATCATCGTCATGATCGTCAGTCCTGATTGTTATTGTTGAAACCCACAGGCGGCGCGCCGCCTAAGGTCAACTCCTTGGGTCATATGGCTTTCTACTAAGCCCGTTCAAAACCGCGGGCGACTTCCCAATCCGTCACCCGCCGATCGTATTCTTCCTGCTCCCATTCAGCAGCGCGTCTATAATGGTCAACAACATCATCTCCGAAGGCAGACCGCAGCATCGCCGAATTGTCCATCGCAACCGTCGCAGACCGCAGGGTTTTGGGAACTTCACGCGCACCTGTTGCGCCATAGGCATCGCCGGTATGCGCGGTTTCCAGTGGCATCTTCTTTTCAATTCCATCGATGCCAGCGGCCAAGAGCGCTGCAAATGCGAGATACGGGTTCAAATCCGCCCCGCCGATGCGGCATTCAATCCGCACTCCCTTGGTGTCCTCCCCGCAAAGCCGGAAACCTGCCGTGCGATTGTCCTTTGACCAGACCAGCTTCGTCGGCGCAAACGTGCCCGCCACGAAACGCTTGTATGAATTGATGTAGGGCGCGAGGAAATAAGTGATTTCTTCGGCATGCGCCAAAAGCCCGGCTATATAATGCTCCATCAATTCAGACATACCAGACGGCCGGGCCGGGTCGTAAAAGAGAGGTTTGCCGTCAAGGCTCCACAGCGACTGATGCACATGTGACGAGCTGCCTGCAGCGCCATAGTGCCATTTTGCCAGGAAGGTGATGGCCTTGCCTTTTTGCCAGGCAATCTCCTTCGCCCCATGCTTGGAGATGGCGTGGTTATCCGCAGCCAGAAGCGCATCAGCATATTTAACGTTGATTTCTTCTTGACCTGCAGACGCTTCACCCTTGGTGTTTTCCACTGGTACGCCCGCGCCGGCCAGCCCGTTGCGGATCGCCCGCATGACATCCTCTATCTTCGTTGTCTGGAAGATGTGGTAGTCCTCATTGTAATCGCTGGCGAGCTTGAGATTACGATAGCCGCTTCTGCAGGCCTCTTCATAGGATTGATCGAACAGGAAGCATTCCAGTTCAGAAGCCATGAAAGCTTTCATTCCCAACGCTTCCAGCCGCTTGATCTGCTTTTTTAAGATCGCGCGTGGAGAATGCGGTACTTCTTGGTGCGTATGATGGTCATAGAAGTCACACAGCACCATTGCTGTGCCTTCAAGCCATGGCACCCGCCGCAGGGTGGAGAGGTCTGGCTTGATGGTATAATCGCCATAACCAGACTCCCAGCTCGTTGATTTGTAGCCGGTTACCGTTTCCATCTCCATGTCAGTGGCCAGCAAATAGTTACAGCAATGCGTTTCTTCATAGGCGCTATCAACAAAGTGCTGCGCCAAGAAGCGCTTGCCCATCAGGCGGCCCTGCATGTCTACCTGAACAGCCAGCACGGTATCGATCGCGCCGTCGGCCACGTCTTTTTTCAAATTTTCAAATGTGTATGTCGCAGCCATAATTGCCTTATCCGAACCTTTGCGTGTCAACCACAAACGGCCCGGAACAAGAAACTCCGGACCGCTCTTGTCTTACAATGTCAATCAGCCTTCGCGATAGGGCGAACCGGCCTTGGCCATGACCGCCTGATATTTCTTCAGAATATCAACGACCTTCTGTGTTCGCTCACTGGTCTTGGCGATTTCATCCCAGAAGATCATGGCCTTGTCTTCCACGGTCTTCCACTCTTCGGCCGGAATGGTGGTGAGTTCCAGTGGCGATTCACCAGCGCGAAGGGCAGCTTCGCCCCCCCAATACCAATGCAGACGATGATAGTGCGAGGAATCCATGCAAACGCGCCAAAGCGTCTTCAGCTTGTCCGGCAGCTCATTCCAACGGTCCATATTAGCGAAGAACGAACCACACCAACCACCGGAGATATTGTTGGTCAGGAAGTATTTTACCGTATCTTCCCAACCCACCGTGTGAACTTCTGTAATCCCCGACCACGCAACCGCATCGATTTCACCCGTCTGCATGGCAACCGGCGTATCCTCATAGGGAACGGTGACGGGAATAACGCCAAACTGTTCCAGGAACTGACCAGCCGTCGGGAAGGTGAATACGCGAAGACCTTCAAGGTCCTTCAAAGATTTGATCGGTTTGTTGGTGGAGAAGTTGCACGGATCCCAGGAACCGGCAGATAGCCATTTCACACCCACTTCCGCATAGGCTTCGTCCCAGATTTCTGCGAGACCATATTTGTAAAAGAGTGTTGGAACATCAAGCGAGAACTTGGAGGCAAATGGGAAATAGCCACCAAATACCTTGATATCGACTGGCGAGTTCATGGAATCGTCGTCTGACTGAACGGCATCAATCGTGCCTTGCTGCATGGCGCGGAAAAGTTCTCCGGTCGGCACAAGCTGATCAGCGGTGTAGAGCTCAATGACCATCTCGCCATCAGCAATCGCGTTGAACTTTTCAACGCATGGCTTCACCACTTCTTCCGCCAACGCGGCGCCAGCATAGGTTTGCAAACGCCACTTAATTGGCGCCTGCGCTTTCACGTAAGGAGCGGCGAGCGTAGCCGGACCGGCTGCAGCGACCGCCACACCTGCCTTTTTCAGGAAATCACGTCTATTAGTCATTTCAATTCCCTCTTTCGTTTAATGACCTTGTTGCCAGTTGCAAACTCAATTCAACCGGCGGCTATTTATTGAAGGCCTCTTCTTCCGTAGGCCTGCAATTCTTTATCCTACCCCCGAACCGAAACGTGGTTTGGCAGCCACAGCGCGATTTGTGGGAAGGCTGTAACGATAAGCAATCCAATGATCATGATGGCAACGAAGGGTACAATTGACCGGTAGATGTCGGTCAAACCGATTTCCTTTGGAGCCATCGCCCGCATGAGAAACAGATTGTATCCGAAAGGCGGCGTCATATAAGCGATCTGACAGGTAATCGTGTACAGCACACCATACCAGACAAGATCGAATCCCAGCGCCCTGACCAGCGGGATATAGAGCGGCGCAACGATAACCAGCATCGCTGTATCATCGAGAAAAGTACCCATGATAATGTAAGAAATCTGCATCAGAATGAGGATTTCCCAGGGTCCCAAACCAAGCTTCTCGGTAAAAAGCGCTTCAATCGTCTTGACCGCGCCCAGCCCGTCAAAGACCGCTCCAAAGCACAGCGCCGCCATGATGATCCACATGAACATGGCCGAAATACCGAGCGTCTGTTCAAGTGTTCGGTTCCATACTTCCTTGGTAAGCCGCCCCTTGTACCAGACAGCCAGGAGAGCGGCGAGAGCGCCAACGGCAGAGCTTTCCACAAGGCTGGTCTTGCCCATGATAAAAAGCCCCATCATCAGAAAAAAGATGAGAAATGGCAGAATGCCGGCGCGCAAAAGCAGCAATTTTTCGCCTAGCGGCATGTTGCGCTCTTCTTCAGATAGTCTGGGCGCCAGCGCCGGGTTCATCTTGCAGCGTATCATCACATAAATGATGAAAAGAGCCGCCAGCAGAAGTCCGGGAAACACACCCGCCAGCCAGAGCTTGCCCACAGGCTGACGCGCGATCATTCCATAAAGCACCAACACGACACTGGGCGGCACGAGAATGCCTAGTGAGGACCCCGCCTGTACGACACCCGACACCATCACCTTGTCATAGCCACGCCGCAAAAGCTCGGGCAATGCAATTGTTGCACCAATGGCCATACCGGCGACAGACAGACCATTCATCGCCGAAATAATCACCATCAGCCCGATCGTGCCAACCGCCAATCCGCCAGGCAAGCCGCCGAGCCAGACATGGAACATCTTGTAAAGATCTTCCGCCAATCCGGATTCAGAAAGCAGGTAGCCCATATAGATGAACAATGGCAGCGTCACGAGTGGATACCACTTCATCAGCTTCATGCCTGCGGAAAACCCAAGCTCCATACCGCCGGGCCCCCATAGCAATGCAGCCGCAACGACGCCCACAACACCAATGGCGGCGAACACCCGTTGCCCGGTAAGCATTGACACCATCATGGAGGAGAACATGAAAAACGCGATCAACTCATAACTCATTCAATCGCCTCCCCTTTCGCGAAGGCAACATCCTTGATGAGGATGGCGACAGACTGCAGGAGCATCAGAAATATCCCGACAACCATGGCAATCTTGATTGGCGCCATATAGGGCGACCACGACGAGTAGCTTGTTTCACCATATTGCAGCGCATAAGTCGTCGATGAGATGCCGCCATAGAGCATGAAAACCAAATAGACGATAAGCAGCAAAACCGTAATGGAGTCCACAATCGCCCGGGTTCGCGGTGACCAGCGGCCATAGAGCAAATCCATGCGAACATGGCTGTCCAGTTGCAGCGAATAAGGGCCACCAACGATGAAATAGGCCACAATAACAAACTCGGCCATTTCAAGCGTCCAGTTGGCGGGCCAGAGGACAAATTTTGATATCGCCGAATAGAGCAATATGCCCATCAACACGAACACCAGATACATCGTTGCTCGCCCGACCAGGCGGTTCCAGCGGTCAACAGTCCGCACATATGCCTTGAGAAATTCAGGCATATGTCACGATCCGCTTCGATAGCACTCCCAGTAAGTTCTTGTGCAATTTAAGTCCCTCTCCAGTCTGTCGCTTTCCGCCTGTCCCTAGGCGGTCAATTTTTCTGTGTCTCCAATCGGCACCCGGCTCAAAAGTCCGGCGAGATAATCGGCCATAACAGCTTGACTCGTTCGATCGGCAACAAGGTCATTGCGGATCTCGATCATAACGTTCCTCAATCCATTGGAAATGCCATGAAGTTTCAGCGTATGCGTTACGCCATCCTCAGGACCGTAGGGCTCATTACGGCGCACATCAAAAGGCCCATTCGCACCGGCGATATCCAGAATGTTGTCAGCCAGGCGGGTATCGCTGTCATGCAAAAATCCAAGCTCAACATCGCGTTTCCGTCCGAAATAGACGGGGGTAAATGTATGTATCGTGACCAGAGATGTTGAAACACCCGCCTGAACCCGCGCCTTCAACACCGAAGCAACCCGTTCGTGAAACGGAATGTATATTTCACTAACCCGTGCCGCACGCTCCGCCTCGGAAAGCGCCTCATTGCCCGGAATTGTATAAATTTCGCTTTTGGACGGCATGGCGCCCGAAGATTCCGGCGGCCGGTTGCAATCGTAGGCCAAACGGGAATAACGCTGATAAACCAGCGGCGAATTAAACTGGGTGGCAAGGCTGACAGCAACTTCCAGCGCGCCGGGGTCCCAGGCTATATGGCTTTCCAGCGCGTCGGAATTGAGGCCCAGCGTACCCAGAGAGACGGGCAAGCGTCGGGATGCGTGCTCGCAAACGAAAACGAAAGGGCCTGCACCCTCACCGTTTTCAACAACAAAAGGGCTCTCCTCGCCCGCGTCGAGTAGTTTTTCCAATACCTTCATGATGCTTTCAGATCGGTTCTGCTTTGAAGAGAATGTTTCAGAGAATTTCGGCTGTCAATCTCACCTTGAAAAAAAAATTTCATTTATGTGTTGACAGCGCAATCGTCACAGACTGTACTCCATGACAAACTGGGGACCGACAAAGTCTAACCGATAAAGAGGGCGAACAATCTGTGATTTCAAAAAGTGAAAACTGTTTCTGACATTATAAGCGAGAAATTCGAGCAGCTTACGCGATCTGAAAAACTACTGGCTGAGTACCTTCTGGACAATTATCCGATATCAGGGCTCGGCTCAGTAACGACGGTTGCCGAACATGCAGGCGTCTCAACTCCGACCGTCGTGCGAATGGTCCAGAAGCTGGGCTTTGCAGGCTTTCCGCATTTCCAGTCAAAGCTATACGAAGAGCTGGAAGAAACGATTTCCAACCCCATCGCCAAGCACGACCGGTGGGCCGCAAACGCGCCCGGAACGCATATCCTCAATCGCTTTGCTGATGCGGTTTATACAAATCTCAAAAACACCCTGTCCGGCATTGACAGCGAGCAGTTTGACCAGGCGGCCGCAGAACTTTCAAACAGGAAAAGGCCGGTTTATCTGGCTGGCGGGCGCATTACCCACGCGCTTTCGACATATTTGTTTACGCACCTTCAGGTGATCAGGTCCGGCGTCACGCTCATTTCGACCAATCGTTCAACCTGGCCGCATTATGTGATCAATATGCAAGCCGGGGATATTTTCGTGCTTTTTGACATCCGTCGCTACGAACAGGAAATGGAAGTCATGGCAAGGCTTGCCGCCGAGCGCGGTGCGACTATTATCCTGTTTACCGATCAATGGGGGTCACCCGTCACAAAATACGCCAAATACGCATTCCGCACACATGTCGAGGTTCCTTCTGCGTGGGATTCCTCGGTTACCACACTGGTCCTTGTCGAGGCGCTGATAGAAGCCGTTCAAAATGCCAACTGGGATCGAACACGCGAGCGCATGCATGAATTGGAAGACTTGTTCAACACAACGCGGCTTTTCCGCAAACCATATGGAAAGGAAGCAGGAAACCGGACGACTAAATTGAAAGACAATGAGGAGAGCGCACAGGATTCAGAATCCTGACGACGCTAGTATGTGTCATAAAAGCTTTAACAATCGTCGATAGAGCCAGTCACGCCGCAAGCGGCTCACTCTATCAGGGAGAACAAAAATGTTGTCAAAATTTAAGAAAGTGCTGTCACTTTCAACTTCTGTCGCCATCATTGCATCCAGTGCGGCATATGCCGATAGCATGGATGATCTTGTCGCCGCGGCCAAGGCTGAGGGCAAGCTGACCACCATTGCCCTGCCCCATTCATGGTGCAACTACGGCGAGATGATTGAAGGCTTTAAGGCCAAGTATGGCATCGAAGTCAACGAACTGAACCCCGACGCAGGTTCGGGCGATGAAGTCGAAGCGATCAAGGCTAACAAAGGCAATACCGGCGACCAGGCTCCTGACGTGATTGACGTTGGTCTTGCATTTGGCCCCACCGCCAAGGCCGATGGCCTGATTGCACCGTACAAAGTTGCCACATGGGACGAAATTCCTGATAGCGCCAAGGATGCCGAAGGCTATTGGTATGGCGACTATTACGGCGTCATGTCGCTCCTCGTGAACAAGGATCTCGTTGAGACGATCCCGGCCGATTGGTCAGATCTTCTGAGCGACGAATATGCCTCCATGGTTGCCCTTGCCGGCGATCCGCGTTCGTCCAACACGGCAATCTCCACCGTCTTCGCCGCCGGGCTTTCCGCGGCAGGTGGTGATGTCGCCAAGGCAGGCGATGCCGGTCTTGAGTTCTTCAAGCAGCTGAACGCCAAGGGTAACTTTGTACCCGTTATCGGCAAGTCGGCTTCACTTGCTCAGGGCACCACACCGATCGTTGCAACTTGGGACTATAACGCCCTTTCTTGGAGTGACGGCCTGAATGGCAATCCGCCAACCGCCGTTGTCGTTCCGAAAACCGGCGTTGTTGCTGGCGTTTATGTACAGGCAATTTCGGCTTACGCGCCGCATCCGAACGCTGCCAAACTGTGGATGGAATATCTCTATTCCGACGAAGGTCAGCTGACATGGCTGAAGGGCTATTGCCACCCGATCCGCTTCAACGCCATGGCCAAGGCCGGCAAGATCCCGCAGGAACTCCTCGACAAGCTCCCGCCGGCATCAGCTTATGAAGCAGCCTATTTCCCGTCTCTGGAAGACCAGGGCGCCTATAAGAAGGCAATCACGGAAAATTGGGACGCTGTTGTGGGCGCAGCTGTCCAATAAAGGCCTGAATTGGGGTCCGCGTCGTTTTTCGCGGACCCTTTTCTCTCTTTGACCACCTGCCATAACGAAAGCGCTGTCCATGCAAGCGAACCAGTCAGCAGCGGTACGGAAACGGATAATCGATTGGCTTGGCATCGCGCCATTCATGCTTTTCGCATTCATGTTTTTGATTGCGCCAACGCTTTATCTTCTGGCTGGAGCATTTCTGGACGCGGATGGCAATTTCACATTCGCAAATATCGCCGGTCTCTTCACCGATAAAATTCTGGCCTCCTATTCGATCTCTCTGAAAATTTCGATAGCCTCGGCGCTCGGTGGCGGTTTGATTGGCTTTTTTCTCGCCTGGGCAATCACTATGGGCGACCTGCCGAGATACGTCCGTTCGCCGATCATGACATTCTGCGGCGTTGCTTCCAACTTTGCAGGCGTCCCGCTGGCATTCGCGTTTCTCGCCACCTTGGGCCGGACGGGACTGCTGACAGTCATTCTGAAAAACGAATTCGGTTTTAATCTCTACGCCCACGGGTTCAGCATCCTGAGCTTCACCGGTCTGACGGTCACCTACATGTATTTCCAGATACCGCTGATGGTGCTGATCCTCTCTCCGGCGCTGGATGGTATGAAAAAGGAATGGCAGGAAGCTGCGCAGAGCCTGGGCGCCTCCACATTCCAGTATTGGACCCGAGTTGCGCTTCCCATTCTTTTCCCAAGCATTCTCGGCACATTACTGTTGATGTTCGCTAATGCCTTCGGGGCCATTGCAACGGCATACGCACTGACTGGATCAACATTCAACATCGTCCCCATCCAGCTCTATGCACAGATTCGCGGCGACGTCCTCCACAACGCCAACCTTGGCTATGCGCTTGCTTTCGGCATGGTTGTCATTACCGGCATCTCCAATCTTGTCTATATCTGGCTGCGCATGCGCGCCGAAAGGTGGCAGAAATGAACATGAAAAAGATAGGAGCCTGGACCGCCCTCCTCATCAGCGTCTTCTATTTCATCGTGCCCCTCATCGGCACTTTCGAGTTTTCGCTGCGTATGCGTCGAGGAGAATATTCCTTTGACGCCTACAGGTCGGTGTTTGCAGATACCAATTTCCGCGAATCCTTCTCCTATTCGATCGTGTTGTCACTACTGACCATTTTCTTTGGCATGCTGCTTGTCGTGCCCACCGCCTACTGGGTTCGGCTGCGTCTGCCGCAAATGCGCCCGGTCGTGGAGTTCCTGACCCTGATGCCGCTTGTTATTCCTGCGATTGTCGTCGTCTTCGGATACCTGCGACTTTACAATTCCTCCTCGATTATTCCCTTCACAGGTTCGACACGCGGAACTGACCTCCTGCTGATGTTTTCGTTCATGACGCTGTCGCTTCCCTATATGTATCGAGCCGTCGATACAGCCATGCGCGCCATCGACGTCAACACCCTAACGGAAGCAGCACAAAGCCTCGGCGCGCCCTGGCGCACAATCATGTTCCGCTGCATCTTCCCGAATGTAATGACAGGCGTATTGTCCGGCTCGTTCATTACCTTTGCGATAGTTATGGGCGAGTTTACCCTGCCCTCATTGCTCAATCGCCCGGCCTTCGGGCCCTATCTCCAGCTCATTGGCGCCAACCGTGCATACGAACCCCCTGCTCTGGCCATCATCGCATTTGCCATGACCTGGTTCTCAATTGGCTTCATTCAGCTTGTTTCAAGTTTTTCCAAATCAGCTCCGCGCACGGCCTAGAGGATTTCCTGCACATGTCTTTTCTTGAACTGAAAAACATTCAAAAGAGTTTTGGCCCCGTAAAGGTCGTGCATGACTTCAACATGGGTATCGACGAAGGAGAATTCATTTCCTTCCTCGGGCCGTCCGGCTGTGGAAAAACCACCATTCTTCGCATGGTCGCAGGGTTCGAAATCCCCACCGGTGGGACGATTACCATCAACGGCGCGGACCAGTCGCGCCTCAAACCCAACCAGCGCAATATCGGTATGGTATTCCAGGCCTATGCACTTTTCCCGAACATGACTGTATTCGACAATGTCGCTTTCGGGCTCAAGATTGCAGGCATGAACAAGGCTGACGTAACCAGACGCGTGGAGGAAATGCTCGACCTTATTCACCTCGGGCATCTTGGAGACCGTTACCCGTATCAAATGTCTGGAGGACAGCAGCAGCGCGTGGCGCTTGCCCGCGCTTTGGCCCCCCGGCCAAAGGTTCTACTCCTTGACGAGCCGCTTTCTGCACTTGATGCAAAAATCCGCGTATCGCTGCGCGAAGAAATCAAGGCGATCCAACGTCAGCTTGGCATCACAACGATATTTGTGACCCACGATCAGGAAGAAGCACTTTCCATTTCAGACCGCATCGTAGTCATGAACGCGGGCATAGCTGATCAGATTGGCACGCCTTCAGAAATCTACAACTATCCGACAACAAAGTTTGTGGCCAATTTCATTGGAACGCTTTCCACGCTTGAGGCCAAGGTCATTGATTCCACGGTTGGAAAGGTGGCGTTTGCGGGCAAGGAGATAACCCTGGGCAGGTCGCTTGGGAACGCGAAGTCCGGGGATACCCTGGCGCTCGCGCTACGTCCGGAAGCACCCTCCCTGCATCGACAGCCCGACAATGACACGACGCTTCAGGGTAAGGTTATCAACGTGAACTTTCTCGGCTCGGTCATCCGACTTAAGCTTGATGTTGATGGCCAGGAAGTGTCATTCGACATGTTCAACAATCCGGGGCAAACGCTGCCCGCACCAGGGGAAATGACGGAAATCCACCTGACCGCCTCAGAATTGCTTGCCCTTCCTGATTGACGCAAAAACCCGTTCCTGGGGCGACGGCGCAGAAAGCGCTTTCAAGCGACCCGTTTCCTGAATGCTTAAGATTGCCGCTACAGGTGATTGACGGACAAGGCATGGTCACGCCAGTCGAAGCTCAACCCAAAAATCCCAAAGCTTCAACGCTCCGGTAGAGCATGTAGAAAGCCACCACAAAAATCAGCACGGCAAAGAGGCTGTTTAGCGCGCCCCGCTTTGCCGAAAGACGTTTGGCAAAAAACGCTCCAGCCATGCCACCAACAATACCGCCAGTGATAAAGATCGCGGCCAGCACCCAGTCAGCATATCCAGAAACAGCATAGTTCAACGCCGTGGTCAGCCCAAAAGCCGTCACCGCCACCAGCGACGAACCAATGGCAAAGATGATCGGCATACCAGTCGCGGCGATCAATCCGGGAACGATAAGAAATCCCCCGCCTATGCCGAAAAACCCGGAAAAGACGCCCGTAAGCGCGCCGATTGCGGCGACCTTGGGTGCGTTTTCAACAATACACTGCGCGTCGGGGTTACCCTCCGCATTGCGCTTGCGCAGCATCATGGTGCCAACAACCAGCATCAAGAGCGCGAATAGAAACAAAAGCCGTTGTCCATCGACCAGCTTTCCTGCCGTCGACCCGGCAAAAGCCCCGGCAATACCGGCCACGCTAAATACAGCAGCACAACGCCACTTGACGTTGCCAAGCCGCGCATGGCCCAACAAATTGGTAAAGGCATTTGCCGCCACAGCCAGCGCGCTTGTCCCTATGGCTAGATGCGCACTTGGCACACCAACCACGTAGATCATCAATGGCACCGCCAATATTGATCCGCCGCCGCCAAACATGCCCAGCGTCAAGCCCACAAGACTTCCGGAAAAAGCGCCTAACACATATTGAACAGGCTCAAGATTCATACCCGCCTCCTGTCGCCATTTGTATTTTTGGCGCCGAGGTCCGCGACCAATCCAATCGGTTTTTTATGAATCATTATGCCGCCACATCCTAACTACGGGCTGAATCTCCATCGCGCTTACATATATTATTTTATATATATGTATTCAAGCTCCGCTCCCAAGATTCATCGATGCAGGTTAATCGGATCTTTTTTCATAAACCCTCTTGCATTCCCTCAAAGGACGTTTTAGGAGAGCGCCACGTTGCTGACGGACACAGCGCCGCAACGCAACACGCACCCGTAGCTCAGCTGGATAGAGCACCAGACTACGAATCTGGGGGTCAGGAGTTCGAATCTCTTCGGGTGCGCCATTTTTCTTCCAATTGATGTGAAATATGCCAAGGCCGGTGTCCGTGTCGCGGCCAATTCCAAGCATATCTTTCGATCATCCAACCAGTTTCAGTAATCTCGTTGTCATGTTGAGCGTGCGCCTGCGCAGGTAAGGCATCCATGCAGGTCAGCTCAACCGGGGAAACCTCAGCAGCATGGCCGCCTGGCAGCCGCGTTGATCGAAAGGCAGTATCGACCTTCAGAAGCCCGATGCATAGTTTCAATAGCTTAGAGAGACCTTTGCACCCACGACTGGACCCTTCGTGCCCTCAGTTAGTCTCGTTGGCACAATGGCGGCCACACGCCATTCGTCGAAATTTCCAACGCGCTATGGCTTGCTGACGCTGCCCGTTTTTACACGCATCTCTTCCATTACGACCGGCCGGTCTGGAATTTCCAGGCGAAAGAGCGTGCCTGCTTGGGCTTTTTCAACAAGTGCAATCGTTCCGCCGTGAGCAAGCACAATTTCACGCGCTATCGCCAATCCCAGCCCTGCCCCACCAGATCGGACAGACCCCTTGAAGGCCGAGAACAGATTTTCGCGCGCCTTCTGCGGCATTCCCGGCCCGGTATCATCAACGGAAACCGAAACAACCGAACCGGCGCGATAAGCCGAAACGGTCACCCGACGCCCCGCATCAGATACTTCAGCATCCACACTGGAAAGAGCCTGCATCGCATTACGGCACAAATTGTGAATGACCCGATAAAGCTGCTCTGGATCTGCGTCGATCTGCAGGTTATCGGGAATATGCATGACAAATTCAATGGGATTGTCCTGCTCTGCCATCAACAAACCACACACATCCTCGACCAGCGGCGCAAGCGGCAAGAGCCTGCGCCGTGGCTCCGCTTCAGCCGATTTGCCATATGAAAGAACCGAATTGGAGTAACCCACCGCCCTGTCGATGGCCCGCAGCAGCTTGGGCGCGAGTCGCTTCACCATTGGATCGTCCAAGTCGCCCAACCGGTCAGACATCAACTGCGCCGAAGCCAGAATATTGCGCATATCGTGATTGATCTTTGAAACGGCCAATCCGAGTTCAGCCAGATTGCGCTGCTGCCGCAAGGTTTTTTGCAACTGTTTCTGCATCCCCTGCAGATGTCGCCCCGCCACAGCCAGTTCATCTTCCCCAGATTGCGACACATAGATGCTTTCCGGATCGTCAGGCGCATCCGAAAATCGCAGCATCGACCGCGTAAGGAGACGAATCGGACGGATCAGCAACCGGCTGACGGCCAGAAAGATCAGAAATCCGGTAATGACCGAAATTGCCAAAGAAAGCAGAAAAACATTACCGGAATAGACAAACATCGCAGTCCGCAACTGATCGTCAGTCATCACCACTTCGACCGACATCTCCGCACCAGCAATAGGCCCGAAAACGCGAATAACGCGCCCCCCGCCGAACATCATCTCGTCAAATGCGTCCCGAATAGCCGCCAGCGGTTTCATTTCTGAAAGGTCATATTGTTTGTCGACGTCTGGCGGCATGTCCGCAGCAGCAATCAACCTTCGTGCGCCGTCCCTCTCCAGTACGATGATCTTGACGCCGGTTGCCATCAGCGTGTCGTCACGCAGTGAATCTGGCAGGTTTTTCTGCTGCAATCCGTCAATCACAATTGCGGCAACAGCAGCAACGCGAAGCTGTTCCTGCAGCCACGTAATCCGCTTATTGGCAATGGACGGCACGAAAATCGCCACCTCGGCAATCATCACGGCCAGTATCGTCAGACTAAGAAGCTTGCCCGACAGCCCGCCGAGAAAGCCTGCCATGCGAGCTTTACCAGTCACATCCACATCGGAAATTGGCGTATTGCCTGTCATCGAATGTTGCGTTCCCCGCAAAACCGTCTTTGTGTGATTCACCTTAAAACGTCGATCATCTATTTGGAAGCGCTGTATTGGCGGCAATACGGGGCGCCAAACCGCCATCAAACCAGCGGTGTGAATTGACTTTTAGCTCACTTGCCCCTATGAACCCGCCCAGTCCGGGGGTCGGCGAATAAACGTACGGCCTCAAAAGACGGACCAACGCTCCCTGCTATTATTGCAGAATTCAAGAAGGGCCGCACACCGCGGTGTTAAAATAAATGTCTACGAAGCGTACCTACCAGCCTTCAAAGCTTGTCCGCAAGCGTCGTCACGGCTTCCGTTCCCGCATGGCCACAAAGGGCGGACGCAAGGTTCTCGCAGCCCGCCGTACGCGCGGTCGCAAGCGCCTGTCGGCCTGAGGCAGGACGGCCCGATGCAAGATGGCGGGCTAATGTCTCAATCAAAATCAAAAGCTGCCGGGCGGCTGAAAAGCCGGCCGGAGTTTCTGCGTGTGCGCAACGGGCAAAAACTGCGCGGTCCTTACGTCCTGATTGAAGTCCTGGACCGTGACGATCCCGACAGCCTGCCTCGCACCGGTTTCACCGTCACCAAGAAGCATGGAAATGCTGTTGAGCGAAATCGGATGCGCCGACGCCTCAAGGAGGCCGTGCGTCTTTCTGCGCAATTTGCAATGAAGCCCGGACATGACTATGTGGTCGTGGCTCGCAGAGATGTGCTGCACGCCCCTTTTGAAGAACTCACTCGGACGATCACCGACCGTATCGCCGGAAAACAAAGAGAGAAACGGCCACAGCAGGGCCGCCCGGGAAAGACCGATGGAAAATAACCGCAATTATTTCATTGCCATTGCGCTATCAGTGCTCATCCTTTTGGGCTGGCAATATTTCTATATTCAGCCTCAGCTATCCAGGGAGCAGGCCACCCCCGCTCAAAGCGCCACAAGCTCGGAAACGGCAAACGCACCGCAGGCCGACGGCAGCACGTCAGAAGCCTCCCCAAACACTGTACCGACTGGCGGCAAGGGTGACATTGTAACCTCGGCAAGTCGTGAAGAAGTGATTGGTGAGACTGCGCGCATCGCAATCGACACCCCGTCCCTCTCCGGCTCCATCAATCTTACCGGCGCACGCCTGGATGACCTCCACCTCAAGAACTATCACGAGACTGTGGACCAGAAGAGCCCAACCATCACGCTCCTCAGCCCGGGCAAAAGCTCGGATGGTTATTTCCTTGAGTTCGGCTATGTTGGCAAGAACCGGCCTGGCTCAGAAACTGTATGGGATGTAGAAGGCTCTCCAACCCTGACGCCCGCAAACCCAGTGACGCTTATCCATGACAATGGCGAAGGCCTGATTTTCAAACGCACTATTTCGGTGGACAACAACTACATGTTCACCTTCAACGACACGGTGACGAATAACGGATCGGCGGCAGTTACACTGGTCGAATATGGGCGCGTCAAACGCAATAAGAAACCCGACACGGCGTCAGTCTACGTGATCCATGAAGGCTTTACCGGTTGGCTTGGGGAAAATGGTCTCACGGAAGTAGACTACTCTGATGCTGAAGATGCGGGCGAGAAAGACAATTCGTATTCGGACATAACCACTGGCTGGCTCGGAATAACTGACAAATATTGGGCGGCCGCTCTAGTTCCGCCTCAAGACCTCGCCTTTGACGCAAAATATTCATACATTTCCAAGACCGCGCCGGGCTTTCAGGCGGTCTTCTCAACTGCAGGCGTTGAAGTCGCTCCCGGGGCAACGGTTGCATTTAAAAATCAAGCATTTGCAGGCGCCAAAGAAGTCCCTGTCGTTGACGGTTATGCCGCCAGCACGTCATGGTTTGACCAACTTTTTGCCGACAAGGCAGAAAATGCCAAGGAAGCTTACAACATTCCCAGCTTCGACCGCCTGATTGATTGGGGCTGGTTTTACTTCCTGACCAAGCCGATGTTCAAATTGATGGACTTTCTCTATCGCTACCTCGGCAATTTCGGCCTTGCCATTCTGGCCACCACCGTCGTCGTCAAGGCAGCCTTTTTCCCGCTGGCCAACAAGCAGTATGCTTCGATGGCCAATATGAAGCGCATGCAGCCGAAGATGGAAGAGCTGAAGAAGAAGTTTGGCGACGACCGCATGGGCCTGCAACAGGCAACCATGCAGCTCTACAAGGATGAAAAGATCAATCCGGTTGCTGGTTGCTGGCCGATCCTGTTCCAGATTCCGGTTTTCTTCGCACTCTACAAGGTCATCTATGTAACGATTGAAATGCGGCATGCGCCGTTCTTTGGCTGGATCCAGGACCTTTCCGCACCGGATCCGACCACAATTGTCAACCTGTTTGGCCTGTTGCCGTTCGAGGCGCCAACCATCCTGCATCTGGGCGTATGGCCGATCATCATGGGCGTCACAATGTTCCTGCAAATGCGCATGAACCCCACGCCGCCGGATCCAGCCCAGGCCATGATCTTCACCTGGATGCCCATCGTCTTCACCTTCATGCTGGCATCTTTCCCGGCTGGACTGGTTATCTACTGGGCTTGGAACAACACACTCTCCATTCTCCAGCAGAGCGTCATCATGAAACGCCACGGCGTCAAAATAGAACTGTGGGGCAATCTGAGCAGCATGTTCAAAAGAGACAAGAAAAAGATAACGCTGAAATAGCGCAGCATGAGGGCTCCTTCGGGAGCCCTCATCATTTCGGCCACCATTCGCCAAAGGGCAGACTTGACAAGCCGCCCTCACCTGACGCATCCCGGCACAAACCCCGGAGTTATTTCATGAGCACGTCCGAACCCTTATTTTCCAAACCATGGATTTTCATCCGCGGCGTGCCCTCATTGAAATTTCTGCCTCCCGAAGGTCCAGCGGAAATCGCCTTCGCAGGCCGTTCCAATGTCGGCAAGTCCTCGCTCATCAATGCGCTGACCGGCGTCAAGGGCCTTGCGCGGACATCCAACACACCGGGCCGCACCCAGGAGCTCAATTATTTCGTACCCGAAGGTTATGAGGGTTCAGCCGATGACCTGCCGCCTGCCGCTATCGTAGACATGCCCGGCTACGGCTATGCAAAAGCTCCCAAGGAAACGGTTGATGCCTGGACCAAGCTGGTTTTCGACTATCTGCGCGGACGCGCCACACTAAAGCGCGTTTACGTCCTCATCGACAGCCGACATGGCATCAAGAAGAATGACGAAGACGTGCTTGATCTCCTCGACAAGGCCGCCGTTTCCTACCAGATCGTACTGACCAAAACTGACAAGATCAAACCACCGGCAGTCACCAAACTTCTTGAGACAACGGCAAAACAACTGTCTAAACACCCCGCGGCCTATCCTGAAATCCTGGCCACCTCTTCTGAAAAGAACAACGGTATGGAAGAACTGCGTGCGGCAATCGGTATCGCGGTTACAAGTTAGGTAAACCGACTTCTCCAGCCATCGGGACAGAGCCGGTCAGCGCACCTGTTCGCGAGCCGTCATACGGTTCCAGCGAAATAGCCAGTGTCACATCCTGCGCAAGTCGGATCTAAAAACCTCTGGCGCAACACCCCCAATTCGCCACTTAACTTCCGTAATCTCGGCAAAATGACCCAGCCCGCCTCTACGCGCAGGCTAAAACAATTTCGGATTCGTGACGAGAAAAAGTAACGCCGCCGCCAACGATATAAGTGTTAGACCACGCCACAGGGTTACAGAGTTCCAAAGCGATGGCCGAGCCCTCACCTGATCAAAGGCAAACAACTCCCGTTCAATGTCGGCTAAAACCTTTGGCGAGGGCACGAGTTCCGGACCAAACCCATCATTAAACTCCGCCAGGTTGGATTCCCATCGGTCAACCATCGACGCGAATGTCTTATCATTTGCCAGTCGCAGTTCCACCTCTTGACGCGCCTTGGCTGGAAGCACTCCAAGCACATATTCGCCGGCGAGAACTTCATCTCGGCTACGTTCGCTTCTTTTGTTCTCCGGCGTGTTCATGACGTCCATACTTCCTCAATTATCCGGGACATTCATACAACCTCATCAAACATCCATGAAGCCGCGTGCACAGCCTCTTAACGTGGCACTTTGTTTATTTTAGGCCTGCGTCCGACAACACAAGCATTCAAAAAATATCAACCCGCGCAGCCTTAATCTGCGGACCGCTCAATTCTTTCATACATGCGCCCATTCTTCCAGCCTCCCACGCAGGATAGTCGTCTTTGCGGCCAACACCGCAATTCTCGGCGCTTGGCCTGTGAAGGGAGTTTCCACTCAGAAGAAGTTCCGCTAATAAGGCACCGGAAATTATTAGAGGTCCCCCATGTCCGCATCCGAAACTGAAATCCAGGCCCGTCTCCTTGCTGAAGCGCTTCCCTATATGCAGCGCTACGAGAACCAGACTGTGGTCGTCAAATATGGCGGACATGCCATGGGCGATTCAGAGTTGGGAAAAGCATTTGCAGCCGACATTGCGCTTTTGAAACAATCCGGGATCAATCCCATTGTCGTCCACGGCGGCGGACCGCAAATTGCAGCCATGCTAAGCAGGATGGGTATTGAAAGCCGCTTTGAAGGCGGACTGCGCGTTACCGACGCCAAGACGGTGGAAATTGTCGAAATGGTGCTGGCCGGTTCCATCAACAAGGAAATCGTCGCCCTGATCAATCAGACTGGTGAATGGGCCATTGGTCTTTGCGGCAAGGACGGCAACATGGTTTTCGCTGAAAAAGCCCACAAAACCATGATCGACCCGGACAGCAACATCGAAAAAATACTCGACCTCGGCTTTGTTGGCGAAGTCGTTGAGGTGGATCGCACATTGTTGGATCTGCTGGCCAAGTCAGAGATGATCCCGGTCATCGCGCCGGTTGCACCAGGCAGGGACGGCCACACGTACAATATCAATGCCGATACATTCGCCGGCGCTGTCGCCGGTGCGCTTCACGCAACCCGACTGCTCTTTCTCACAGATGTCCCCGGCGTGCTCGACAAACAAGGCAAGCTGATCAAGGAGCTTTCCGTTTCGCAGGCGCATGCGCTGATCAAGGACGGCACCATTTCCGGCGGTATGATCCCGAAGGTAGAAACCTGCATCGAAGCTATCGAAAAAGGCGTCGAAGGTGTCGTCATCCTGAACGGCAAGACCGCCCACTCAGTGCTTCTGGAAATCCTGACCGAAGGTGGCGCAGGCACCCTGATTGTCCGCTGACAATGGGGCGGTTGAGCGGAAGCTAGGCTTTCAGGTTTAAATGGAAAGCCTCTAAATCCCCCGCTCAATGGATCGTAGCGCGAAAATCTATTCCGTCAGGATAGCTGGCTGAGCCGGTTTTCCCATTTCCAAACGGACCGGGTTCTTGAGAAAAAAGACCCCGATAAAGACAACAGCATAAGCCACAAGATTATAAATCGTAGCGTCAGTAAGCGCCGCGCGAAATGACTCCTGTGGCGTTCCGCCGCCCGCAAACCCGGCCGAAAGCGTACGGAAAAATATCTCGCTGACGATCGCCACACCAAGTGCGCCACCTGCCTGTTGCAAAGCCTGCAAGGCTCCCGAGCCGGAACCTGCGTCCTTGACTGGCACGCCGGCCAGAATTGTTTGAAACAGAGACGAAATACTGATCCCCAGTCCAATACCTCCGACCAGAAGCGGCGCAACAAACACGCCATAATGCAGGCTGCCGCCCACATGCAACGCAGCATCGCGTACAAAAAATATCCCGGCAAAAAGCAACGTCATTCCCACCAGGATACGTTGTTTTTGCCATCTGAAACCAAGCCTGCCAGAAACAATCGAGGCAACAACAATACCGACAGAGAAGGGCAGCGTGTTGAGCCCTGACCAGAGCGGCGTCAATCCGTATCCTGACTGGAGGTAGAGAGCAAAAATCAAAAAGAATGAAGGCATGGCCGAGAAGAAAGCCAAAGACATGAATGTCCCAACCGCAAAATTACGATTTTTCATCAAATCGATGGGAAGCAAAGCGGGCCTGCCCAGTGTCTTCTGTCTGCTTTCCCAGAGAACGAATAATGCAAAGAAAAGGAACGAAGCGGCGATCATCCAGAAGCACCACGCTGCCCATTCATAGTTGCGGCCTTCAATCAGCGGGAAAACCAACAGGAACATCGCCGCGCTCACCAGAACAACCCCACCAAAGTCTACGCGCAGTTCCGGGTCACCCTTCAACGCAGGTATTACACGCATTCCCACCGCAATTGCGATCAAGCCAAGTGGCACATTGATGAGGAAAATCGGACGCCATTGCAGGTCGTAAAGGTCCGCACCGATCAGGACGCCGCCGACCAGCGGGCCCGTAACCGTCGCCAGCCCAGCTGTCAGGCCAAAAAGGGAGAAGGCCGCCGACCGCTCATGGGGAGGAAAAATGGTCTGGGCGATGGAGAGAACTTGTGGCCCCATAACGGCCCCAGCTAGCCCCTGTAAAAAGCGCGCAGCTATGAGAAATTTAATATTGGGCGCGATGCCGCAAAGGATCGATGAAATCGTAAAAAAGGCAACGCCGCCGAGAAACATGTTCTTCTTGCCAACCATGTCGCCCAGCCTGCCAAAAGGCAAAAGACCCAACGCAAATATCAGGATAAAGCCAGCGACGATCCATTCAATTTCGCTGGGGCTTGCGTTCATGTCCCGTTGCAATGTGGGCAATGCAACATTGACAATAGTCACATCCAGAAGACTCATGAATTGAGCAAGAAGAATAGCGAAAAGCGCAAACCAACGTTTTTCGTGAACAGGATATGGCGGATGATCGCCAGGAGCCTTTGACATATCGACTAATCTTTCTGAGGAACCGCAATAAGCGAGTTGATAATTTCCTGCGAAACGCTGTCAAAAAGTGACAGCAGTCGCCGCGGTTTGTACTGAAAGGCGTAAAGTGCGCCTGTAATCATATGTGCACCGGCCACAGGGTCGAGATTGGCGCGAAAAAGTCCCTGCTCCTTTCCGCATTCCAGAATTTCAACAAACGCGTGAAGCCATCGCACTTTCATTTCCCGCATCTTGTCATCGACAGCAGGGACAACGCGACCCAATTTGTGCATTTCATCAATCAACTGAAGAAGGTCCGGCCGGTTGATCATCGTGTCCTTGAACTCGGCAATTTCAAGTTTGAGTAGCTCGAGCGGGTTCAGCCCTTCCCGCGGATTGCTGAAATACTGCTGGATAAAGGCTTCCTTCATGGAATCGATCACCAGATGTATCAGCGCCTCCTTCGTTGGCACGTGATAATGCAGCGTGGCGATGTTGATCCCCACACGCGCTGCGACCTCGCGGGTACGCAGCGCTTCAGTTCCCTTTTCCACGATCAACGCACTCGCTGCCGCCGCAATTGCGCGACGTCGCTCGTCTGTGCTCAGATATTTATGGCTCACGTCATTCATCAATCAATCACTTGATTGATTTGATCAGAAAGTCAAGCGCGGAAAGTTTGCTTTTTCTCAGAAAAAGCCTCTTGATCTGGAGACGGCTCCAGATGGGATAACATAACAAGAAATCGACACACGCCTCACCAAAACTCGTAAATTCATATTAAAAACAAATAACTGCACAGAAGACATGAATCACTTCCTCATCAACCTGAATCAGTTTCTCAAGGAGGCCGCCCCATGAAGATCGGCGACCTGTCTAAAAAGACCGGACTGAGTATCGATACGATCCGTTATTACGAAAAGCTCGGGCTCATCCCCTCACCCTGGCGGAATGCGGGAGGAACCAGAATCTACGACCCGGATATTCTTGGTTGGGTGCGCTTTCTCAAGGCGCTCAAAGCCACCGGCATGACCTTGGCTGATATGCAAGCCTATGCCGAAATGCGAACCCGCGGAACCGCAACCTCCGCGCCGCGCCGCCTGATGCTTGAAAAGCAACGCGCTCTCGTGATCGCAAAAATGGAAGAACTTCAGTCCTGCCTCGACCTGCTCGACTACAAGATCAGCAACTATCACGAAATCGAACGAAAACACGCAGAAGAAGAAGACGATAAAATTCGCCTCCATGCACTCAAATAGGAGAAATTATGACACTGCCTTCCGCCAGTGAGAATTCCGCGCTTGAACGCGGCGCAGAATTGGCCAACACACTAAACCCCAACTTGCACGCAATTCTCTGCGAGCGATACGACACACACCTTCCAGGCTTCGCCGACACGCTTATCGAGTTCGCCTATGGCAGACTTTATTCTCGCCAAGGGCTGGACTTGAGAACCCGACAGATTGCAACCGTCGCGGCGCTCACAGCATTGGGTGGCCAGACAGGTCCCCAGCTCGAAATCAACCTCGAACATTCACTTGCTGCAGGCGCAACGGAAGAAGAACTTTTGGAAGTTATTCTGCAAATGTCGGTCTATGGCGGCATGCCGGCGACGATCAATGCCCTCAACAGAGCAATTGAGTTCTTTCAGTCAAGAAAAACCAATTGAACACTCAAGGCTGGCTCAAGCCATCAACGGCAAAAAGGTTGCGGATGGAACCGTGGTAATGAATAACGCCGCAACCTTTCAGGATGCCTATAGGGCCTTTCAGGCGGGTGATTTTGCCCGCTGCGCGGAGATTCTTGCGCCTGCCCTCGACACGGAAAAGGCGGATAATGCCACCCTTCTCATCGCGGCCCAATGCCATTCCAAACTGAACAACGGAAAGACGGCTGGAGAACTCTACACGCGTCTTGCCGAGGCACAGCCGAGCAACAAGGCTACGTTTCTAAAACTGGCGGAAGAGGCCGCCGCAAAAGGTGACGCACGGGAGAGCCGTGAAGACCAGCCCCTGACTGCCGGTTTCATCGATCAATTACTTTCAAACGCCCCGGTTCCGGACATGAGAACCGCAGAAATTATCGGCCTCTACCGCAAGGCCGCATTCGCAGACGCAGCCGAAAAATTTGAAAACCTGCTTGCCGACCGCACAATTTCAGATCCCGCCATCGCGACTGTTGCCATGATCGGTTATTGCAACATGCACGCCGGGAATCTCGAAAAGGCGGCCCATTATCTGGCGCACGCGGGATTAAGCCCAAGCCTCCATCAAACTCATCTCCTGAATGCCGCCCTGGAGCTTTTCCAAACTCTGCTTGTTGAGAAGAACCTGATACCAGAAATCGGCTATGAAGCCGTCAAACGTCTGGCAACCCTTGAACCACAAAACACCAAAGCCGTTATCTATCATCGTTACACCATGCACATGACCTGCGCGATCGATGACCTTCGGTCATTTAATGCAATAGCCCGTGCAGGCCTTGAACGCGGCGATACGCTATTTACAAAAATGAAATCCTGCACAGCCACCTGTTCTGGTGTGCCGATGAAAGGCTTAACGCTCTCATCGACAATAGTGCAACTGTTCCCCCCTTCACCGAGGCGACCCGCAACGAGCGCCGCGGACGGAAACACGCATTCTCGGATAAAATTCGCGTCGGTTATCTCACCGCCGACCTTTATGCGGAGCACCCCACCAGCATTCTGTTCAAAGGCGTTCTTGCCGCTCATGATCCTGCGAAATTTGAAATCACCATCTACTGTTTCACCCCGGGCAATTTCAGCAAGGAAGACATTGCATTCAGAAAGACCTTGCCCGGGCTCGTATCCGTAAGGGATATGAGTGATGAAGACGCTGCCCGCCTGATACGTGCGCGCGGCACCGACATTCTGGTTGACCTCAAAGGACCGACCAGCGGCGCGAGGCCAGGCATACTGAATTTGGGCGGCGCACCTATTCAGGTGGCATGGCTTGGCTTTCCAGGATCAGGACGCGGCATCGACTGCGACTACATAATAGGCGACCCTGTCGTGACGCCTGAAACAAGCGCACCCTATTATCACGAGAAATTCTGCCGCCTGCCGGAAACATATCAATGCAATGACGGCCTCAATCGTCCCCTGCCCGACGCTCGAACAAAGGCTGATATCGGGATTGATGAGAGCACATTCCTGTTTGCCTCTTTTAACAGCATGAGCAAACTTTCCCCCGACATCATCGACCTCTGGGCGCAAATCCTTTTGCGGGTGGACGAATCCAAACTTGCCCTGTTCTGTTCCTACGACAAACAGCACCAAAACTTTCTCGCCGCCATGGCGCGGCATGGACTGTCGGCAGACCGTTTTGTTTTCCTCCCCCGCGCAACCTATGCCGACCATCTTGCCCGCATTCCAGCGGCCGATCTTGGCCTCGACTGCTATCCCTGCAACGGCCACACAACCACATCCGACATGCTGTGGATGGGCCTGCCGCTTCTGACGTTCAAAGGCTCAAATTTTGCCTCTCGCGTTTCTGAAAGCCTGTTGAACGCCATGGGCATTGACGAACTGGTGATGGAGAATGCCGAGGTTTTCGTTGATCGCGCAGTCAGCCTTGCCAATGAGCCGGAAACGCTCACACGACTTCGCGCACAAATTATCGACAACCGTTTCCGCGCACCGCTCTTCGATACCAAGCGCTTTACCGGTCACCTTGAGCGGGGTTTTGAAATCATGTCCGAACGATACAAATCAGGCATCGCGCCGGATCATTTCGATGTCCCACCCCTTCCTCCTTGCACGTCTCCGTTCAGGTGATCAGGCCAGCAACAGCACCAGAATTCCGGCAACGATCAGCCCACATCCCGCCACCTCCAGCCGGTTGATTCTTTCTTTGAAGATCAGGACCGAAGATGCGAAAGTAAAAAGCATTTCCACCTGCGCAAGCGCCTTCACGATGGCCGCTTTTTGCAGCGTCATGGCCATGAACCAGCCGAAAGACGCCGTTGCCCCAACAAGCCCCGTCGCCAGAGATGGTTTCCAGGCCCGTGCTACATTGGCAAATTCATGCGGTTCACGTAGCGCGATCCAGAGTGTCATCACCGCCGTTTGAAACAGGATGGCGCAAGCCAGAGTGAAACTCGCCTGCAGAATAAAGTCCGGCTCGGGCAGGCTCGGCTCCAGAGCAAGCGAAGCAGAGCGATAGCCAATCGCCGCAACACCGAAAAAAGCGCCCGAAGTCAAACCGATCATCGAGGTTTTCGTGAGTGTTGAGGTTATCAGAGAGCGAAGA
>JBNLGT010000037.1:0-26431 GCA_050306195.1 Ensifer sp. | reverse complement strand
TAATCATGACGACCACCTTGGCGCACGAACTGATTGCCGCGATCCGGAATATTCCGGACTATCCAAAGCCCGGCATCATGTTCCGTGATATCACGACCCTTCTGGGCAATCCACGCGCATTTCGCCGTTCGGTGGACGAGCTTGTGCATCCGTATGCGGGTACCAAAATAGACAAGGTTGCCGGCATGGAAGCGCGTGGCTTCATTCTTGGCGGCGCTGTCGCCCACCAATTGTCCGCTGGTTTTGTTCCTATCCGCAAGAAGGGCAAGCTGCCGCATGATACGGTACGGATTGCCTATAGCTTGGAATATGGCGTTGACGAAATGGAAGTGCACAAGGATGCCATAAAGCCCGGTGAGAAGGTAATCCTGGTCGATGACCTGATTGCGACCGGCGGCACGGCGGAAGGCGCTGTAAAGCTGCTTCAACAAATTGGTGCGGATATCGTGGCTGCATGTTTCATTATTGACCTGCCGGAGCTGGGCGGACGCAGGAAGCTTGAGGCATTGGGGGTTGATGTGCGTACGCTCGTAGAATTTGAAGGGCACTGAAGGCATGGATGGCAAACTTCGGGCGGTGTTGGATGACGCGGCGGCAGCGGGCCTTGTGGCTCCTGAAAAGGCTGGTCCATTGACGCGCTACCTTCTGGCGCGTGGTGTTGGCATAACCGCCACCCCTGAAATGTCAGAAAACCTTAATCCCGATGAAGAAAGTGAAATGCCTCGCTTTATTCGCGGTTATCACGACATCCTGATTACCATCGGTATTGTAGCAACGCTGGTTGCTGTTGGAGGGTTGTGGTCGGTTTTTGCAGCACTGGTTGGTACCATTGTGCTCGCCGAGATATTCGTGCGTCGCCAAAGGCTTGCATTGCCGTCTTTTGTTTTGACAATTGCCTGCTTGATAACCGGCTCGGCCGCCGTATGGTCCGTCCTGGATGTATCGGGTTTTGCCTGGTTGGGCGCCATCGGGAGCGGTCTGAAGGATCATGATGCGGACTATGTGGTCGTCGCAGGCGTGAACCTCTTAATACTCGCCGCATTTTATTGGCGTTACAGGGTGCCTGTTGCGCTTGCCAGCATGCTTGTCACGGGTGTTCTTGCCATTCTGGGCTTTCTTGCTCTTTTCCTTTTTCCGGGGCAGCGGGATGCGGCCCTGCATTTCGTTCTGCTGACTGGAGGGAGCGTTCTTGGCCTCATGGCAATCCTGCAGGATTTGCGCGATCCTGAACGTGTCACGCGGCGATCTGACGTGGCCTTTTGGCTCTATCTGGTTGCCGTTCCAGCTATCCTGAAAACTGCATTTGATCTGATTGACCCGACACAGGGTGCAAGCAGTGCTGTTGTCATGGTCGTTCTGGTCGCAATCATGATGCTTCTTGGTCTGATCATGGATCGGCGAGCGTTCGTAACTGCCGGGCTGATCTATCTTGGCTATGCGTTCAGCACACTTTTGAAACAGGGATTTTTGGGTGGTCGGTTTGCCTCTATTGGAGGCGAATCCCATTTCCTCTTTCTACTTTTGGCCATCGGGATCATTGTACTCGGCTTCGGCATAGGCTGGCGCTTGTGGCGCCGGCTGCTGATTTCCCGGTTGCCGCATAGGTGGCTGGAAAAATTGCCAAAGGTTCGTTGAACCAATTTCCGGTCTATTTAAGCAAGTCGGCGATATCCTTTTCTATCTCTGCTGGTGTTGCCGGTGGACCATATCGTTTGACCGGCGTTCCATCACGATCAATCAGGAATTTTGTGAAGTTCCATTTGATCTTTCCCGTGCCGAAAAGGCCGGGCAGGGCCTTTTTCAGGTATTTGTAAAGCGGGTGGGCGTCGCGTCCATTCACGTCGATCTTATCAAACAATGGAAAGCTGATGTTGAAGCGCAGATCGCAGAAGTTTTTGATTTCCTCGCTATTGCCTTTTTCCTGTTTGCCAAACTGGTTGCAGGGAAAGGCCAGGACAACGAGATCATCCTTGTATTTTTCGTAAAGTGTTTCGAGCCCTTCATACTGCGGAGTAAAGCCGCAGGCGCTCGCCGTGTTCACGATCAACATCGCTTTGCCGCTGAATTCCTCCAGCTTGCGCGGATTCCCACTGATGTCGATAGCTTCGAAATCATAAATTGTCGTCATGTGGTTCCATTCATTTGAACTCGATTACCCTTGGTGAAAAGCTCAGGACTTTCTCACCTATTTGATTGACCCCTTCGCAGTGGAATTCGAGAAGCAGTCGGTCAGGATGGTTAGCGATCTCAGATTGGCTGACTGTTGTATTGGAATAGGTAACGGTGTCGTTGGCAAACACCGGCTTCAGCCATTTCAGTGCGTGGAACCCCATTGATGGTCCCAGTTTGGGGGGAGCAATCCCTTTTTCCACGAGTTTGGAAAATTCTGAATTGATGAAGGACATATTGACCTGCATCCAGGCTGAACAAACGTGCCAGCCCGAGGCGCACAGGCCGCCCAATATTGAATCCTTGGCGCGTTCCGGATCAACGTGAAAATATTGCGGGTCGAACTTCTTGGCGAAGCGGGTAATCTTATCTTCACTGAAATGATAGTCACCGATGACCGTCGGCGTGCCGAGTGGTGCGAATTGATGCATCATCATTGCGCCAACCCCTCTCGCATACGGATCATGACGGAGCATTCCAACCTCGCGATCAGTTCATTTCTTTGGTTCGTGATTTTCTGCTCAATTGCGACCAAACCAACTCCGGGGCGTGATTTCAATGGCCTGCTGTTTTTGACTTCCGTCTGCATTTTTATCGTATCGCCAGCCAGTAATGGACGACGCCATTCTGCGATGTCTATACCCGGCGCACCTTCGCCAGCAGTTTTGGAAAGGACGCTGTCGTAGAAAAGCGCCATTCCGAGCGAGCTCGTGTGCCAGCCGGATGCGGACAGACCACCGAGAATACTTGCTTTCCCTGCTTCTTCATCCAGATGCATGGGTTGGGGATCAAACTCGCTGGCGAATTCTATAATTTCGTCAGCGCTGATTGTGCGCTCGTCGGAATGGAATGTGCGTCCGGGCGTGAAATCCTCGAACATTAAGTCAGGCTGCCGCATGAAAGTTCCCGATTGTTTGCGCGGGGAGAATGCAATTTCATTCTTGAAAGTTCAAGGCTGAACAGAACTTGATTTATTTCAATGGGCGATTTTAGTGACATAAATCAAATCAAACATATCATTAGTGATATATTTATTGATCATTGAAAGGGAGCTATCACATGTTCAAAACCAACGTTGGTTCTGTGGACCGCATTTTCCGCATCATCCTTGGCGCAATCCTGGTTGCCGTCTATTTTCTATTTCCCGGCAATGCGTGGTGGGCAATTGCAGCCCTTGTCGTTGGGATTATCGCGCTGGCAACGGGCCTGATGTCAACCTGCCCGTTATATTCCGTTCTTGGTATTTCGACCTGCCCGCGGAAGGCAGGCTGAAAGTTCCATCGGGAAGCCTTCTGCCGGGCTGGTTGAAACGGCCCGGCGGCAGGCATCACGTATTGAAGCGGAACAGCATGACGTCGCCGTCCTGCACGACATATTCTTTGCCTTCATCCCGGGCCTTGCCAGCATCCTTTGCGCCCACTTCGCCGCCAAGGGTTACATAATCGTTGTAAGCGATGGTCTGAGCCCGAATGAAACCGCGTTCAAAATCGCTATGAATCACACCAGCGGCTTGTGGCGCTTTAGTGCCGCGTGTGATCGTCCAGGCGCGTGTTTCCTTAGGGCCAACCGTGAAATAGGTAATGAGGTCGAGCAATTTGTAGCCAGCGTTGATAAGTCGGTCGAGACCGGCTTCTTCAAGGCCAAGCGCTTCGAGAAAGTCCTTGGCGTCTTCATCGGGCAATTGCGAAACTTCGGCTTCTATGGCTGCGGAGATGACCACTGTTTCCGCACCCTGTTCTGCGGCCATCTTGGCAACGGCCTCAGATTTGGCATTACCTGTGGCGGCATCCTCTTCAGCGACGTTGCAGACATAGAGTACTGGTTTGGATGTTAGCAGGTTGAGGCTGCGGAGAATTTTCAGATCTTCCGCGGCGATGTCCTTCAATAGGTGACGAACCGGCTTTCCATCCTGCAGCAGTTTCAAGGAGGCTTCCATCATGGGAAGCATCAGAAGGGCTTCCTTTTCCTTACCCGTTGCGCGCTTGCGCGTCTGTTCCACCCGGCGTTCCAGGCTATCCATGTCGGCAAGCATCAGTTCTGTTTCGATTGTTTCTGCGTCAGCAACAGGGTCGATGCGGCCTTCGACATGGGTGATGTCGTCATCTTCGAAACAACGCAGCACATGAACGATAGCATCCACCTCGCGGATATTGGCAAGGAACTGATTGCCCAAACCTTCGCCTTTTGATGCGCCGCGTACGAGGCCTGCGATATCGACGAAGGAAATGCGTGTTGGAATGAGTTCTTTTGACTTTGCGGCGTCGGCGAGCTTGCGCAACCGCGAATCCGGGACCGCCACTTCGCCGGTATTAGGCTCAATCGTGCAGAAGGGATAGTTGGCGGCCTGCGCTGCCGCTGTACGCGTCAGAGCGTTGAAGAGTGTTGACTTGCCCACGTTGGGAAGTCCGACGATGCCACATTTGAAGCCCATGATTTTAAAAGCCCGAATTCATTGAGTATGTATGGCCTGCCTATGGGCCATGAAGGGGCTGAAGGTCAAGAGGTAGCAAAGGTAAACCCCGATAGCCGGACGAAATGTGTGATTTGGCGTTGACCTGGCGCAGCTGTATAATTGCCTTCTTCTTTCATCGTGGCGGGAGCCTCGTTATGGGCAAGCCGGACATTGTGATTACGCCCAAAACCAAGACCGATCCCAAGGTCGACAGGCCCAGGCTGTACAAGGTCATTTTGGTCAATGACGATTATACGCCGCGTGAATTTGTCGTCGGTGTACTCAAATCGGTCTTTCGCACGGGCGAGAACGTGGCGCTGAAGATCATGCTGACTGCGCACATGAAAGGATCATGTGTGGTGGCCGTATATGCCCGAGATATAGCGGAGACCAAGGCCGCAGAAGCGATCGATCTTGCCAAGCAGAACGGTTTTCCGCTGATGTTTCAAACAGAACCAGAAGAATAGGGGGGTCAGCTCTTGCCGAATAATTTCTTGAGCATGTCCGCCATGGGACCTGATGCCGGAATATCCTGTTTGTTTTTTCGCGCCTGATGAATATGTGACTTTGGTTTCTGCTCAGTTTTTTTTTGTGTTTTTCCTGCGGGCGCGGTCCCGCCTGAAAGCTTGTTCAGGAACATCGACCCATCGCCCTCCAATAGCAGGGTGGCGTTTAGCGCAATATTATCCAGAAGCGGCTCCAGCCAAACCTGATCGGCCTTAGCGAAATCTCCTAGAACATGGTTGTGCACAAGCTCTTTTGCCCCGGGGTGGCCGATGCCAAGGCGCAGCCGCTTATAGTCCTTGCCGCAATGTGCATCCAGCGACTTCAAGCCGTTATGGCCACCATTGCCTCCGCCAACCTTGATGCGCACCTTGCCAGCAGGAAGATCAAGTTCGTCGTGTATGGCGATGATATCGGCTGGCGTAAGCTTGTAAAATCGCATGGCCTGACCGACTGCTTCGCCGGACAGGTTCATAAACGTATCCGGTTTCATGAGCAGTACTTTTTCGCCGCCGATCTCGCCCTCGGCAATTTCGGATTTGAATTTCTTTGACCATGGTCCGAAATCGCTCTTGCGATGGATGGCCTCCACCGCCATGAACCCGATATTGTGGCGGTTTCCTGCATATTTTGCGCCCGGATTACCGAGGCCAGCGATGATTTTCATGAGCGTTTACTGTCTTGAATTTGAACGCAGCCGAAAAGCCGCATTAATGTGCTGCCTGTCAAGCCTTGTAACTTATGGGTATGCATTGATCGACCGGAACACTGCGCATTGGAAACACCCAGGACCGACCCGGGCACCCTAGAAGCTTTCTTTGGGAAAACCGAATTTCCGGAAAATTTTCTCTTTGGTTCCATCTACTGTCATTTGGTCAAGTCTATCCTGCATTGCTTTGATCAGCGTGTTTGGCGTCTGGATATTGCAGGCTATGGCGTTGATGGAAGTGGTCAGAATGATCATGGGCTCGACATCGATACCCTGCGCCTGTTTTTCCCGGATCATCCCATCCGCCATTGGCATCAGATCAATGCGACCTTTCAGGAGCTTATTGAGAGTGAGATCAATTTCGGATGTTATGTCCAGGCGATCGAAGCCTTTGCTTTCTAGAATTTCGACTGTGTAGTCACCACGTTGGCTGCCAATGAGATACTTCCTGGCCTCTTCAAGAGTGTCGGCCATGACGTCACTGCCTTTTTTCTTCGTCAGGTAGTTCCGCGCGGTTACCAACGGCTCCACCCATTTGAAATGTTTGTCACGCTCTGGCGTGTGAACTGTGGTGAAAACGCAATAATGTGTCTGGCTTTCCGCGAGCGATATGGCTCGCGCCCAGGGCATGATCTCCATATCGTAATCGACATCTAGGCCAGACATCATGCCGTTCACAAGATCGACAGAAAGGCCCATCAATTGACCGTTTTCAGCGTAGTTATAAGGTGCGTAGGGCTCTGTTACAAAGTGGATTTTGTCGCGCGCCAGTGCCGATGAGCCAGCCAGTGCGAAGGCGCAAACACTCAACAATAGTGCGAACATGGAAGGCTGAAAATTTCTGTTTTTGTCTGCCTGCATTTGCAGCTCCATGGTTGGTGGTTGTCTGTTTGCTTCTCAGGTAAACAGCAAGGGGATCTGGCTGCCTTTGTACTATTCGCCTTCCACCAGAAGATTATAGTTTTTAAATATTTCTTTTTGTCTGCCGCTTTGGATCAAGGCATCGAGCTGTTTCTGCAAGAGAGCAATTGTATCGTCGCTAACCGAAGGATTGCAGGCGATGGAGTATACGTCCTCTGCAAGCGTGAGCGCGATTTCGACTTTAACACCGTCGCGCTTGAGCTTCGCGAAATATTCTTCGGACAATGGCACTAGGTCCAGGCGACCAGTGAGCAGCTTTTTCAGCGTCAAATCGAAGTTGGCGGCAATGTCTATCTTGGGAAAGCCATTTTCCTTGAGGAGGGTTTGCGTATAGTCGTCTCGCTGGGTGCCCACAACATAGGCTTTGGCTTCGTCCAGTGTTTTTGGGGTGATATTGGCACCTGCCCTGCGCATCAATACAGTACGGCTTGTCGCCAGCGGTTCGATCCATTTGAATTTGGGATCGCGCTCCTTGTTGTGGACGGTGGTAAAAATGCAGTATCCGGGCTGGGTGGTGGCAAGTGAAAGAGCCCGCGCCCAGGTCATCATTTCCATGGAGTAGCCCACACCCGTCCCCTCCATCAATTCACGGATCTGATCAACCGATGATCCGACATAGGCTTCGTTCTTCCTGAAATTCAATGGTGGGTAGGACTCGGTGACAAATTTTATGGAATCCGCGGCGTCCGCCGAATTTGTTAGTGCCAGAAGGATAGCAATGACGGCTTGTCTAAATATCCTCATCATCGTTCTCTTTCCTGTTCAGGTGAAAGCTAGCTGCCGTTTCGAAACGTGACCATAAATGGCCTCAAAGTTCTCCACACTCATAGGTTTGGCGAAATGGTACCCCTGACCTAAATCAACCCCGAGGCTTGTCAGTACGCGCGCCACTTCTCCAGTTTCAATTCCTTCCGCGACGACATCGCAATCAATTTGGTGGGCAATGGTGGTGATGCCATTGACCAAGAGGTAGGCTTTATCGCGTTTTTTGGCGCTCTCCGGCGTTAATGCGCGGATAAAGGATTGATCGATTTTAATAATGTTGACCGGGAAACGATGCAGATAACTCAAAGATGAAAACCCGGTTCCAAAATCATCGAGGGCCAGATTGACACCGCTTTCACGAAGCGCTTGCAGAACATCAAAAACTTCGGGCTTGTCCTGCATGAAAACAGCTTCTGTGATTTCAATCACTATCCTGTGTGGGGCGATCTTGTGTTTCAACAACAGGCCGGACAGTCGAGTTGGCAGCTCGGTGTTGATTTGAAGCGGCGAAATGTTGATGCCCACTCGCAGATCCTGCATCTCAGGTAAATTGTGGATGCGGGCCAGAGCCTCGATAGACTTTTCAAGCATCCTGTTGCCGATGGCTAGAATGCTTCCGTTTTCTTCCGCTGCATCAATAATTTCAGCGGGTAGCCGGATGCCGTGTTCGGGATGGCGAAGCCGCATGAGCGCCTCAACGCCAACGATAGAGCCCGTTTTGAGGTTGACGACCGGCTGCAGCCAAGGTTCGAACCAGTCGTTGGCGAGAGCGTCGGCGATATCGCCTTCCATTGCGGCCCTTACCCTCGTCATATCTGAGAGTTCGTCGGAGAAAAATTGCGTTCCGTTCTTGCCGTTCCTTTTGCGCTCATACATCGCCATATCGGATTTCTGCAGAAGTTCAGAGGCTGATTTGGCATGTTGGGGGTAAAGCGCAATGCCAACACTGCCGCTTAGGCTGATAGTATTGTTTTCAACGAGGAAGGGGGATTCCAGTGCTTCGATAACCCGTAAGGCAATATTTTCTGCGGCCTCTTTGGCTTTTTTTGCGGGCACCAGGATAGCGAATTCGTCGCCGCCAAGCCGCGCAACAGCATCGGAAGGACGTATTTGGCTCTGTATTCGTGCTACAACCTCGCGCAAAACAGCGTCGCCTGTTGCATGCCCTAGATTGTCGTTTACCCATTTGAAACGGTCCAGGTCGACAAACAGACAGGCCAATTCTTCCTTTTTCCGATCGGCTTTAGCAATCTTTTCATCCAGCGTGTTCTCAAATCCCTGCCGGTTCAGGAGGCCGGTGAGGTGATCTGTGATCGCTTGCAGATGGTTGCGATTTTCGGCCTCTTTCAGTTCGGTCACATCGGTCATGACCGAAAGTGAAAGTACAGTGCCTGCTTTGGAAATTGTCGCTGTTTCGCGAATGAGGACATTGATTGCTGCGCCTGCCGCACAAACGAAGGCAACCGTCACACCAGGCGTTGACTTGGCGCCGACTGTGGGGAGCAGCCGGTTACGGTAAGCCTGCAGGCTGTCTTTGCCAACAAATTCTTCAAATGGCTTTCCTATGACCCCAACTCGTTTATAGCCGGTGGCAAGCAGCCAGTAGTCGGAAACACTGACTATATTGCCGGCCTTGTCCAGTGAGTAAAGCATTGCGGGTGTCTGGTTGTAGACGCTGTGCGCAAGGGCATGTGCTGAGCGGAGCTCGTTCTCTTCGTTTTCCAGTTCCGTCTGCATTTCGTTGAAGTTGCGGGCCAGTACGCCCATTTCATCGGTCGAATCCCAGTCCACGTGATGGCGCGAGCCGAGGTGACGCGTCGCTGCAATTGCATCTGTTAATCTGAGAAGGGGGCGGATGATTGTAATACGGTTGGCTATGATGGCGGCTGCGAAAACGATGATGACGGCAAACGCAAATATACCCATGAATGTAAGTTCACGCGTATTTATGGTGGATAGGAAGCCACCGCCAGCGACGAAAACGGACAGTTGGCCGACATCCTTCTCTCCGTCAATGGACACATATTGAATTCGGGTATCCAGCTTGGTGGTGTCGCCGGACTGTTCGAAATTTTCAGGATATTTTATGTCGATCTCGCCTGAAGCGTCGCGCACATGAATGGCCAGAATGTCATCGTCGGAAACAACCGACGCGGCGATCTTGCGCACACTTTCGACATCGAAATCCCAAAGCAGTTTTCCCAAGGTCTGGGCGTTCGCCATCATGGTGACTTCAGCATGGGTCATGCGCTCGTTGTAGGCGCGCTCTGCCGAGAGAAAATAGAACAGCGCAAAAAGCGGTGCGACGAAGACAAGCAAGGCTGCAAATACTATGACAACAAATCGATTTTCCACCGAATGTGTTTGCATCTTCCTGCCGTTTGACCTTCAAAAATGTAGTCTTCAGAATTGAGTTCAATTGTTTAGTAAAACCAATTTCGCATAGTTTCCTTAAATCATATTGAACAATCCGTGATTGAGACACCTCACGCGGTTTGTGGTTAAGCAGTTCTTGACAAGGTACAGGAACAAAAAAGCCCGCGCGAGCGCGGGCTTCCGTCAATCTATAAGTCGGTAAACGCTTATTCGTCTGCGCTAGCGTCTTCAGCATCCTCAGCGGCTGCTTCCTTCACGCCACCAGCCGGTGTTGCAATCGTTGCAATGGTGAAGTCGCGGTCGGAGATGACTGGGCTGACGCCCTTTGGCAGCTCAATATGCGAGATGTGAATGCCTTCACCGATCTTGAAACCTTCGAGGTTCGCGGTGATGAATTCCGGAATAGCGTTGGCCGGGCAGTTGAATTCTACTTCGTGACGAACAACGTTCAACACGCCACCGATCTTGATGCCGGGGCACTTGTCTTCGTTGACGAAGTGAACCGGAACAGCAACGGTAACCTGAGTATTTTTCGATACGCGCAGAAAATCTACATGCATGGTGAAGTCGCGGACGGGGTCGAGCTGATAAGCCTTCGGCAGAACCGAAATCTTGTCGCCGTCAACTTCAATCGTTGCAAGCGTTGTCATGAAGCCACCGTTGTGGATCTTCATGGTTACGTCTTTTGTCGACACGGCGATGGAGAGGGGCTCCTTCTTGTCGCCGTAGATAACTGCAGGTATCAGGCCTTTGCGGCGAAGTTCGCGGGAGGACCCCTTACCAACCCGTTCGCGCTTTTCGGCCTTGAGCACATAAGATGTCTGGCTCATGGTCTTTCCTTTCGAATTTATGGAGAACCGACAATTCGCACATCTATCATTTGCGCGATGCGTCGGTTTGAAGCGAGAGGATAACCTTCGCTTGACCGCCTTGCCTCCAAGGGTGTCCAGACGGATGCGGGCTCATAGCCCAAGTGGGGTCATATTGCAAGCTTTGAGCATCGATTGACTTGGCTGTGCTATCTTTGCAAGCTCTCCGCGAATTGCATAGGAGGATTCCCGTCATGAAAAAAGCTCTCATGGCCGCAACGCTGATGGCGGTTGCGGGTGCAACGCCAGCGAATGCGATGGAAAATTCCACTGGCGTTGACGCGGTTGAGGACTTGTTTTTTAGCGTTCTGCCTGAGGGGATGCATGATGGTGTGACCGTTGAGCCTTCCGGGGACCGATTTGAAGTCCGCTTTGATCTGGTCAAGATGCTGGCGGATGTTGGCGGCGGGCTGTATGCTGTTACGTCTGCGACCCCCTTTGTTCAGTATGTGTCACCGTTAGGAGATGGCCTTTGGCGGTTTCAGGCTGATCAACCCGTGGCGTTTACCAGCACGTTGAAGAGCGATGCTCAGGAAACCACGACCTCAGTCAAGGTTGAGCAGATACGATATGATGGCGTCCTTGACACCGCTATCAGCTTCTATCGAAATATGGCCGTGTCAATGCACGGCATTTCTGCGGTTTCCAACGGTGGCCCGGAAAATGTAACAGTCTCCACAGAGGCGTTGAGTTACGAAATCGCTGCTGACAACCTCGACCCTGTAGCCCTCGATATTACTGGTTTTGGTGAGCTGACCGGTCTTCGTGAGGTTGTTTACTCCCCCAAAGCTGGCCGCGTGGAATTCAAGGCCGAGCAGGGAAAATTCAATGTGAAAGCCGGAGGCGTCAATATAGCCGCTTTGCGGGAGCTCTTCGGCTTTTTCTCCAAATGGGATCGTCAAAAGGCGTTGACGCTTGAAGAGAGGCGCAGACTGAAGGACATGGCGCGCGACGTCTTGCCTGTTTGGCGCCATGTATCGGAAGACATAGACCTTGCCGACTTTACCCTTGTCGCTAAGGATTTGAATTTCACCGCCGAAAACGTTCATTATGGTATTGGGCTTGATGGTATTTTGAATAATGCCCGCTATTCCGTCAATCTGTCTGTGCATAAGCCCGGCGTTCCAAATGGAATGCTGCCTCCGGACCTGGAAGCTGCATTGCCGCAAGAGATCTCTTTCGGTTTTGCCGTGAAGGACCTCGAGCTTGGGGATGCGGTGACCTATTTTGTTGACGTCCTCGATGAAACGGGGAACCAAACATTTGGACCTGAGCAAAGCGCCCGTTTTAAGGAAAGATTGCTTCCTGGCGGCAGGCTGAATGTTGCCTTTGAAAACATTGCAGCAAAGTCCGATGTCTACGATTTGTCGGCGGAAGGGAGCATGACTGTCTACCCAGAAGACAAGGGAAGACAGAGCGCTCACATCGTGATTTACGCCAGGGATCTCGATAAGACGGTCACTTTTCTACAGCAGAATGCAAAGCTTGTTCCGAAATTCAATCAGGCGGCGTTCATGGCTCTCATGTTTAAGGGATTTGCGGTCACAGAAGCGGATGGTCGTCTGAAATGGGATATTGAGCTTTCCGAGCAGAAGGAAGTCAGGATTAACGGTCAGATCATGAGTTTTCCGAAATGAGTGACGTATAAATTGTCATTCACCTGTCTCAATATTGATACAAATCAGGACCGCGGGCTGTTTGTGTCATAAAGTAGTATTCGGCAGACCGCTTAAAAATGATATTTGTAAACTGGATTTGGGTCTTGAGTGATACCGTCCGTCATGGCGGAGGCCTACATAGCTTTGGGAGGAGCATATGTTGGAATCAGAAAAGCATGCCGACCGTGTTTATTCACTTGCCGAACATTCTTCGGCTGCAGCGAGTTCACCGATAGCGGCGTCCTGGCGGCGTTGCGTTAGCCAACACAAGCTAGCGCCTGATGTCGCCCGGCAGCCCCAGCGGCTGGCAGACAGCGAATTTTATCATGTTCTGGACCGTTCATCATTTGTCGTTGAAGAGGCGACGAACGAGATGGATCGGCTGTTTCTCATGACCGGCCAGGCTGGCTTCTGTGTGCTTCTGACCGATGAAAACGGGGTTGTTCTGGATCGGCGCGGCGCGGCAGGCGACGACAAGGAGTTTCGTGAATGCGGGCTATGGTCCGGCACATTGTGGAGTGAGGCCAGCGTCGGCACAAATGGCATCGGAACAGCTCTGGCCGATCAACGAGTCTCGACGATATATCGTGATCAGCATTTTCTCGCAGCGAATGTTGATCTCAGTTGTGCTGGTGCACCCATTCGTGATCATCAGGGACGGATTAGGGCGGCGCTTGACCTTTCGACCTGCAGGCAAGATGCAACCGAGCCAACGATGGCCATTCTTTCAAATGCCGTTCGTGAATGCGCCACGCGGATTGAAACAAATTTGTTTCGCCGGGCATTCCCCGAAGCGCGCATTGTGATGGTCAATTCTTCTACAAATGCGCTGATTGCGGTTGATCGCCATGATATTGTCCTGGGCGCTACGCGTGGGGCGCGGCTTGCCCTGAAGCTGGATGATTCACGGATATCCTCCGGTATTCCGGCGGCGGATATTTTGGGCGAGGGGGTCAGTGATGATGCGCCAGGCTTTGATGATGCTGAACGTGCAGCGATACGGCAGGCGCTGTCGCGGACGAATGGTAATGTCTCGCGCGCTGCAGTCAATCTGGGTATCAGCCGCGCAACGATGCATCGCAAGATACGGCGGCTTGGACTGAATTAAATTGAAATGAGAATTGCGAGCCTCCCGGCGACAATCTTGCTCCCCAATTCGGGGAGCTTTTTTTATGCGGAGAGGGTTATGTATTCCAGCTGCTCTGCCAAATTGTGTCAGTCGTGCGACAAATTCGGCTTTGGGAATTTTTAGGTACTTTTGTTTTTCGCTGATCTCCTCAAAGTAAATTTCAGTTCAATTCCGAACGTTTGAGGAGGAAATGTTATGCTGCATCAGAAAATCGTAGAAACGCCATTCAAGCTCCGTTATGGAAACTTCATCGGCGGGGAGTGGCGCGAGCCTGTTTCCGGTCGTTATTTTGAAAATACTACGCCGGTAAATGGCGGCTTGTTGTGTGAAGTTGCTCGCTCGGACGAAAAGGATATCGAACTGGCGCTGGATGCTGCCCACGCGGCCAAGGCGAAGTGGGGCCGTACGTCTACGACAGAACGCGCCAATATGCTCAACAAAATTGCCGACCGGATGGAAGAAAATCTGGAAACGCTGGCTCAGGCGGAGACCTGGGATAACGGTAAGCCTTTGCGTGAGACCATGGCGGCCGACATTCCCCTGGCGATCGATCATTTCCGGTACTTTGCCGCGGCTATTCGTTCTCAGGAAGGTTCCATTGGCGAGGTTGATCACGATACGATCGCGTATCATTTCCATGAACCACTCGGCGTTGTCGGGCAGATCATTCCATGGAATTTCCCTATTCTCATGGCTGCATGGAAAGTGGCGCCTGCACTTGCTGCCGGCAACTGCATTGTGCTGAAACCAGCAGAGCAAACGCCTGCCTCCATTCTTGTTCTCATGGATATTATCGCAGACCTGCTGCCCGCTGGTGTGCTTAATGTGGTCAACGGGTTTGGTCTTGAGGCCGGAAAGCCGCTCGCTTCAAGCCCGCGTATTGCCAAGATTGCCTTTACCGGAGAGACCTCGACAGGTCGTCTGATCATGCAATATGCGTCGCAAAACCTGATCCCGGTCACCCTGGAGTTGGGTGGCAAGTCGCCCAATATCTTCTTCTCTGATGTGATGGCGGAGGACGACGACTTTCTGGACAAGGCCCTCGAAGGCTTTGCCATGTTTGCGCTTAACCAGGGTGAAGTCTGCACCTGCCCGAGCCGTGCACTGGTTCATGAGAAAATCTATGACCGGTTCATGGAAAAGGCGATTTCCCGCGTGAATGCCATCGTTCAGGGCAATCCGCTCGATATGTCCACGATGATTGGCGCGCAGGCGTCGTCCGAGCAGCTGCACAAAATCCTCTCCTATATCGAAGTCGGTAAAGGCGAGGGGGCTGAGCTCCTGACGGGCGGCGAGCGTAATGTTCTTGAAGGCGACCTGGCTGAAGGTTTTTATGTGAAGCCAACCGTGTTCCGCGGTAGCAACAACATGCGTATCTTCCAGGAGGAGATCTTTGGGCCGGTTCTTTCGGTGACCACCTTCAAGGATGATGAAGACGCGCTCCGGATTGCCAACGACACGCTTTATGGCCTTGGCGCAGGCGTGTGGAGCCGCGATGCAAACCGTTGCTACAATTTTGGCCGTAATATTGAAGCAGGCCGCGTTTGGGTAAACAACTACCACGCCTATCCGGCGCATGCCGCCTTTGGTGGTTACAAGCAGTCTGGCATCGGCCGCGAAACTCACAAGATGATGCTCGATCACTACCAGCAGACCAAGAATATGCTGGTAAGCTATTCCGATAAACCGCTCGGCTTTTTCTGATCAGCGACCAGTGAGAATACAGAACCGCCCCCGGATTTGTCCGGGGGCGTTTCGTTTCGAAAATTGACGGCTGCAGGAGCAAAGCATGACGGATAAGAATCTGCCGAGAGTTGTGGCCACGGAGGCCGCACTTGAACTCATTCGGGAAATTCGGTCGGACCATCCCGACATTCTGTTCCACCAGTCCGGCGGCTGCTGCGATGGGTCAGCGCCAATGTGCTTTCCCGTCAGTGATTTTCTGATCTCCGAAGGCGACGTGCTTCTCGGCCATATTGGGGGTGTGCCGTTTTATATCGGTGGTCGCCAGTTTGAGGCGTGGAAACACTCGCAATTAATTATCGATGTCATTGCAGGTCGGGGAGGGATGTTCTCCCTGGACAATGGGCGTGAAAGGCGTTTCCTGACCCGCTCGCGGGTTGTTGGCGATGGCCAGATGTGCGTTATCCCCGGACATCCATAAAAAAAGCCAGGCGCTGGCGCCCGGCTCTCGTATTGCCTGGATGACTTGATCAGGCTGCGTGCTGTCGAGCAGAGGCTGCGCCGGATAATGTGAAATGGGACACCAGTTCGGCAAGATTGGTGGCTTCGCTATCCAAACTGTGTGCCGACGCGGTTGTTTCTTCGACCATTGCGGCATTTTGTTGGGTAACCTGATCCAAGGCGGTTACAGTGGAGTTGATTTCGCCGAGGCGGTCTGACTGTTCGCGAGAGGCCTCAACGATAGCGGTAATGTGGCCGCTGATCGCTTTGACGTTTTCCTCAATGTCGTTGAGGTTTTCCCCGGTTTTTAAAACCAGGCCAACTCCGTTAGATATTTCGGATGTCGAGTTTTCGATAATGGAACTAATATCCTTGGCGGCGACAGCACTTCGCTGAGCCAGCTCGCGAACTTCCTGGGCGACAACAGCAAAGCCTTTGCCTGCTTCACCCGCTCGTGCCGCTTCAACACCCGCATTTAGGGCAAGAAGGTTCGTTTGAAATGCAATCTGATCGATTACGTCAATAATCTTGCGGATCTCGTCCGAAGACGCTTCAATACGTTCCATCGCAGATATGGCTTCTTTGACCACGGTACCGGAGGTGAGAGCGCCTTCCAGGGTTTTACCGGTGACGTTGTCTGCAGTTTCGCAACGATTGAGGGTGTCCCTTAACGAGTCAGTCATCTCGGCAAGGGCTGCCGCAGCCTCTTCGAGCGACGCTGCCTGCCGCTCGGTGCGGTCGGACAGGTTTTGCGATGCGCCGCGAAGATCGCCAGAACCCGCGTGGATAATATCAACAGATGTGCCGATGGAGCGAATGGTCTGCTCGAGGTTTTTGACTGAATTATTGAAATCCACGCGAAGCTGATCGAGCTGGGCGACAAAGGGCGTTTCGATCTGTATGTCGAGCTTGCCTGCGGAAAGCGCCTGAAGGGCGGTGCCCAATGCGTCTACAGCGGCTTGCAGCTCCTCAGCACTGCGGGCTTTTTCGGCTTCGCGGTCTCGGCGTTCAGCTTCAGTGCGTTCGCCTGTCTCCCTGGCCTCCTGTTCCATACGATCCTTGTCCACAGCGCTCTGGCGGAAGTTTTCCAGCGCGCGGGCCATGGTGCCGATCTCGTCCTGGCGGCTGGTTTCGTTGATTTCGATACCCTTGTCGCCGTCGTTCAGGCGGTTCATCAGTTCCGCAAGAGACGTCAACGGGCGGGTCAGGCGCGACGCAACGAAGAGGCCGACGACACCCATTGCCAGCAGGATCGCGAGTGTTGCCGAAAAGGCAAATATTGCGAGATCCTTGGCGGATGCGAGGATCTTGGCTTCGGATTGGCCGACAGCAAGAAGATGCTTCTGTCCAATAAGGTCGACAGGAAGATAGGAAAAGAAGATATTTCCGTCGGACGTATTGGCGAATTGAGAACCGCTCTCGCCAGCGGCGGCGGCCCCAGCCAGGATAGCTGGAGCGGCAACGTCGCCTGAGTTGCTGATCTTTCCTGCGCGTAAGCTGCCGTCTTCTGCGAGCACGAAAGCGCTGTCGAGGGAACCAGCCTCGGCCTCGCCCTGGACAACCTGGGAAAACTTGTCTGCGTCAATGCGGATGACCATGACGCCAAGGCGGGTCATCGTTCCCCATTTTGAGATGGCCAGAGGCCTTGAAATAAAGGCGGAAATCTTTCCGTCCGGCTGCTCGACGAAGCCGCTTTTGTGAATTTCATCAAGCTCTCCGGCATTTGCAGCATCCACAACAGCCTTGATGCTTGCATTTTGCGGATCATCGACCTTTGTGAGGAAATCGGGGCCTTTAGTCACCGTATAGACGATCATCCCGTTCGGTTCGATGACATAGATTTCGGAAATGTTGGCGTTTTTCCACGCGTTGTACAGCGTTCCATGGATTGTGGCGTGGCGGGTGGAGTAAAGCATCTTGAGTTCGCCGCCGCTGAATGCCGCGCGTTCCTCAATGGATTTTTCCGGGATCTGAAAGGCTTGCAGCGCTTCCTCGCGTTCGTATTCCAGAGAAGCGGGCATAGATTCTGCCGCTTCGCCAATTGCAGCATTTTCGGAGATTTCCGATAATACCTGCACCGTACGCCGGTCGTAGTTTACGAGGTCTTTGACCTTGGTTTTTGCTTCCGTCTCAAGCCGCAGTTGGCTGGCCTCAATCAGGCCCGCTCGACCTTGATAATAGCTGATGAGACCGACGCTGAGGCAAGATACGAGCGTCGCCCCAATTACGAGTCCTGCAAATTTGGCCTTCACAGAGCGCGGCATCAGCTTATTGATGCTCGAGGTTGCGGAAGCTTTCATGGACACCCCTCCAAAGTGGCAAACCTGGTTGCCTGAATTCCCTTCCCTTAAATTAGGTAACCAAAATTCACTAAAATTGGGTTATCAGGTCAGCCCGGGATTAAAGCTTTGAGGTGTTTATGAAAATACCGGCCGCAACGTTTTGCTGGCCGGTTTGTCGCGGGCTCGATTCCGAGCAATGCTCCATTGGTATGGAACGTCTGGCGTTGGCTGAATCCCGATTCGGGACGCCTAAACTCAGTCGAATAGGCTGGAAACTGACGATTCCATTGCGGTTCGGTTAATCGCTTCACCGAGAAGGTTCGCTGTCGAAATGACGCGGATATTATGCGCCGACTGAACTGCGGTCGTCGGTTGAATGGAATCGGTTATGACCAATTCCTTCAGTTTAGAGCTGGCAACACGGGCAACCGCGCCGCCCGACAGGACGCCGTGTGTAATATAGGCCGTTACGCTGGTGGCGCCATTGGCCAGCAGAGCATCCGCCGCGTTACAAAGCGTGCCACCGGAATCGACGATGTCGTCGATCAAAATACAATCTTTGCCATGCACGTCACCGATAATGTTCATTACTTCGGATTCGCCCGGGCGGTCGCGACGTTTATCGACGATGGCAAGTAGGGAGTCGGTCCGTTTGGCCAGTGCGCGCGCGCGGACAACGCCGCCGACATCGGGCGAGACGACCATGACATTCTTCAGGTCATAGTGATCCTTGATGTCGCGCGCGAGAATGGGAACGGCAAACAGGTTATCTGTTGGTATATCGAAGAAGCCCTGGATCTGGCCGGCATGCAGGTCAAGCGTTAGAACGCGATCAGCACCGGCATGGGCGATCAGGTTGGCGACCAGCTTTGCCGAAATCGGTGTTCTGGGTCCGGGTTTTCTGTCCTGGCGGGCATATCCGAAATAGGGGAGGACGGCTGTTATACGGCGGGCAGAGGAGCGACGGAACGCGTCGATCATGATCAACAGTTCCATCAAATGGTCATTGGCTGGAAAGGACGTAGATTGGACAACGAAAACATCTTCGCCGCGGACGTTTTCCTGAATTTCGACGAAAATTTCCTGATCGGCAAAACGCCTCACGCTGGCCTTGCCCAGTGGAACTTCCAGATAGTTGCAGATCGATTCCGCCAGAAGTCGGTTCGAATTGCCCGCGAAAACTTTCATTTTCAGCCGCCTATGTTCGTGCAGGATGGGCGCTTTTTAGCGAGCTTCATTGCGATTGCAAGGGGCAAACGGCCAGCTTTCGTAAATTCCGTTAAATTGGCTTAACGGCGACCGGCTGTCAGGCAGGTTATCCACCGGCATTTTGTCGCCATGCATTATAGGCAGCGATGGTGTCGGCAGCTATCTTTTGCATGGTTTGGGCAGGCACGGCCGACCAATTGTCGGCGGCTGCGCCACTCGTCTTTTCCTGTCCCTGGATGCGGTGGAGCCTTACACCAGATGCATTCAGCACATCCCATACATAGACAACGGTCGTGTTGCCGCCATCGGCAAAGGCTGAGAAATAGCCCTTGAGCATATGGTCTGCTGTTGCGTCAGACGCACCTTTTAAGATCAGGCCGCTTGTGCGGGCCGAGGTGGCCAATTGCTGCGAAAGCGGGGCCACCGCTGAGACAGGAGCGCCAATGACCGGGAGAAAACGGATTGACCCACCTGTTGCCGCTGCCTGCCCGGTGGGCGATTGGAAAATGGACCGGTTTGCCGCTGAAATTCCACCTGGTGCGCCAAGCAAAGGGCTGTTGCCCGTTTCCGGCTGCTGTGTTGCTTCAGCGGTGGTAACGGGTGCTGTGGGATACTGATTGTCGGCCGACGTGGCTTGTTGCGTCGGGGTGGATGTTGCCAGATCCCGGCTCGATTCAACATTGCTGCCGATATCTGCCGGTGGAGTGAGGGTGTCCGAAGTGCTGCAGGCGCTGATAAGCACAACTATCAAAAGCGGTGCAACCAGCTTTTGAATGCGTTTTCCAATCTGCAAGTTACCGACTCCCTAGCCCTTGACGAATTTATGGGTTTTTTATTCCCGTTCTGTCAATGTAGAACCGGCTTTCACCTCTAGGGTCGGGCAATGAGCAGGTCGAGGCCGTGCCGGGAAAGTGGCTTTGGCGCTTCCGATGTTGTCAAGTAAGTCTGACCGAGGGTCATGGCCGTGCCGGTTTCTGAATCGGTAATAATCATATGCACGAACAGGGTCATGTCGGGCAGTATTTCCTGAGGATTTCCCGAATAGAACATTTGATGCTCCATCCAGGAGGGGGAAAAGCGCGCGCCAAGCGAATATCCGCAGGCGTTCAGGGTATGTCGCGCAAGGCCGTTTTCTTCCATGACGCGCGCGTGCTCGTCGAAAACCTTGCCAAAGGTGTTTCCCGGCCTCAGAACTTTTTCGATTGCCAGGATGGCGCTGTGGGCAGCTTTGTAGAAGGCTAAATGGTCTTCAGACGCTTCGCCGACGATGACGGTACGCATCATGGCTGCATGATAGTGAGCGAACACGCCGGCCCATTCCAGGGTTAGTTGATCGTTTTCCGAGAGGGTGCGCCGACCAGCCTTGTATCGGCACAAAAGGGCGTCTTTGCCGGAACCAATAATGAATTCGTTGGCGGGATAGTCACCGCCACCAGCGAACACGGCGCTTTGCATGGCGGCAAGAATATCCGCCTCACTCGCGCCGGGTCTGATGAGCGCCATGGCCGCATCCAATGCGTCGTCGGCCAACGCTGCCGCCTTTTCGGCATAGAAGATTTCTTCGCTACTTTTTATGAGCCGCAGTGCGCTTATAATCGCGGAGGCGTCCACAAGTTCACCGAACGCCATCAGTTGGTGGTCAAGCAGGTGTGCCGTTCGTCCCGTCATGCCATGCGTGTCATATTCCACGCCAATGCGGGCGCCCAATAGATCGAGGTCACTCAGCAGGTTCTTCAGATCCAGTGATGGATCAGCATTCGCACGATCCACCCAAAGGCGAATATCTTCAATATTCGAGGTATGACGCGCCTGACGCAGGTCGGCTGAACGTGTGAGCAACACCATCGTTCCATCTGCCTTGACGATGAGTGTTTGAAAAAAGCAGTAGCCGAACGTGTCGTAGCCGGTGAGCCAATACATGCTCTCCTGGGCGAAAAGCAGCATGGCGTCGAGCTTTTTCTCACGCATTTTCGTCAGCAGGCGTTCAAGGCGAGCTGCATATTCGGCATTGGAAAAGTGAAGCGCCATTTCAAGCCTCCGCAAGCATGATGGCCGAGATCTGGCGGCCGTAATCGGGCTCTCCCCGATGTGTGGTGCGTCTGTAGGAAAAGAACCGATCCTCGTCGGCATATGTGCACTCACCGGTTTTTTCGCATCGCACACCCGCATTGGCCAGCCTCAGCATGGTGAGTGCTGGCAAGTCGAACATCGCATGGTCGGCTTTTGCAGATGGTGAAAAGAAACGCTCATAGGTGGGGTCATGGGCGAGGAAACGTTCAACAAATTCCGGCCCAACCTCATAGTTTTCTGCTGATATGGAGGGGCCGAGGACAGCCCGCATGTTATTTCGCTGCGCGCCAAGCGCCTCCATGGCCTCAATCGTGCTTTCCAGGACGCCGCCAAGCGCGCCTTTCCAGCCCGCATGGGCCGCGCCAGCCACGCGGTTTTCAGGATCGAGGAAAAGCACAGGGCCGCAATCGGCAGTCAGAATACCCAGAATGACGCCTGGTTCATTGGTCACCATCGCATCCGCTTTGGGGCGTTCGCCCCCATGATCGCGCCCGACGTGAATGACATCCGGGGAATGGAACTGATGCACGGTCGCGAGCCTGGTCGACGGGACGCCGAACCATTCGGCCACCCGAGCACGATTTTCGGCAACCTTTGACTGTTCGTCGCTGGAGCCGAGTCCGACGTTTAAACCGCGGTAAATCCCATCGGAAATGCCGCCGGTGCGGGTGAAAAATCCGTGGCGCGCTGTGGCGAGATTGTCAAGAAGGGGGCTTTGTACCGGGGCGGGGCGATCGTCGTTTGCCATCGTAAAAAGTATCCCCTCGTGAATATCGGTAATTCAATCATGAATCGCGTGGGCGATTGGGCTTCGAATATACGCTTGTGTCAATAGTCAGCAGGAGGGACAAACGGCGCTAACGCCATGGGAGGGTTGGAAACGCACATGACCTTGAAGAGTGCACCCATTTGCCCTTCTGCGTTGCCGACGAGCCGGGCGACTGCCTGTTGAAGCTCCATTTGGGTGCCTTCATTCTGGCCGCGGCCAAGGGCTGCAGCGCGTTCCGTTATACCCATTCCCAGAAGGAAATCGCCCTGTTCCATAAGGCCTATGGATTGGATGCCGGCTTTTTGCGCGACATCCGCCAGCTCTTCGAAATTAACATGGCTGGTCAGGTCAGCAATACCCGGATGCGCCAGGGGCGGGTCAAACCGATGCACGTGAATGGCCTGCAATGTATCGCCGAAGCCTGACTTCAGGTGCCCGTAGTCGATGGCGAGCGCTACCCCTCCGCCTTCAGCAAGACGTGTGCAAAGCGCCTGCATAACGGCTACTCGCGCCGGGGCTGTCTCTATGATCGTTCCCAGAGGTCGAGTTGCAGCTGGAGCTGGCAAGAAGTTCGGATCGATGGATGCAATGCCTGCGACGAAGGTCAATTCGTCATTATGGTCAAGCCCTACCATCCGTTCGCGAAAGCCGGTTTCAGTCTTGACGAACTGACGGATCGGAATGGCGTCAAAAAGTTCATTGGCAGCGAGCAAGAGCAGCCCGTCGGGAATACCGTCAAATGCATCATGCCAAGATATGCGTGTTCGGTGTTCAGAGAGGGTTTCCGCCTGCACCTTGCGTAGGCGCGGACTTGTTTCAACGAGGTGGACCGTTGCCGCATCATACATTTCAGGCGATAGTTTGCCGATAACGCGCAGCATGTCGGCCATCATCGTGCCACGGCCGGGGCCAATTTCCGCCAGATGGAAGGAAGCAGGTGTACCGAGCGCATGCCACGCCTGTACCATGAAAACGCCAATCATTTCACCGAAGAGCTGGCTGATTTCCGGCGCTGTCGTGAAGTCGCCTTTCGTTCCGAAGGGCTCGCGCGTCTTGTAGTAACCGTAATCAGGATCTGCGAGGCAGAGCGCAAAATAGTCGGTCACGCTGAGCGGGCCGTTGTGTTTGATCAGCGTTTTAATTTTCTCGCCAAGTGGCGTTGTCATCAGGCGGTTCCATTTATTCATTGAGGGCGGCCTTGTGCGCTCTGTAGAGCGCCCACAATCCTGCCGCCAGCATGGGTAACGAAAGCAGCATACCCATCGTCAGCCAGCCGCCAAAGAGGAAACCGAGCTGCTGGTCCGGCTCGCGGAAGAACTCAACGAAAATGCGGAAGCTGGCATATCCTGTCACAAATACGCCGGTAACGAAGCCAGGCTTTTTCAGGGCTTTTCCGAAATATATGCAAATGGCCAAAATGATAAAAAGGGCAATACCTTCCAGGCCCGCCTCATAGAGTTGGCTGGGATGACGCGTGAATGGGCCGCCGGTCGGGAAGATCATTGCCCAGGGAACATCACTAATTCGGCCCCATAATTCGCCGTTGATGAAGTTGGTCAAACGCACAAAGAAAAAGCCAATCGGAGCCTGAGCGGCAATGATGTCGAACAGATTCCAGATCGCGATCTTGTGTTTTTGGGCAAATAGCAGCATCGCGATTGTGGTGCCGAGGAAACCGCCGTGAAATGACATGCCGCCCTGATTAACGGCGAATAGCCAAAGAGGGTTCTGAATGAAGCGGTCGGGTTCATAAAAAATAACATAGCCAAGTCGGCCGCCAGCAACGATTCCAATGGCTGCGTAGAACACGAAATCATCAAGCTGCTGAAGGCTGATCGGTGAATTATTGCCGCTCCAGAGTTTGTCGCGGGCTGCCAGATTGCGTGCGTAGAACCAGCCGAGCAGAATACCGACCACATAGGCTAGCCCGTACCAACGCACGGCCAACGGACCAAGCGAAAAGGCAATCGGGTTGATTTCGGGGTAAGTGATTGCCGCCAGTGTGTGAAGCGCCGCGTCCAAACAACAGTCCTTTCATAAGAACCAGCGGAAAATGCAGAGGGAAGGCCTCTTGGTCAAGTGGCAACCGATCCTGTGGCGGATTGCGCGCTTGCAAAAGCAGACATCAACCCCTAACTGGAACAGAAGAAAGAATACCGTTTGCCCTTAAACGAGGAGGCTTTGATGTCTGCCGGACCGAACCGCATTTTCGATGATTTCGCCAAGTTGATGACGGATGCAGCTGGCGCCGCTCAAGGTGTGCGAGCCGAGATGGAAACAGCGTTCAAGGCACAGGCCGAACGTTGGATGAACTCGATGGACCTGGTCAAGCGTGAGGAGTTTGAGGCCGTGCGCGAGATGGCCGTGAAGGCGCGCGAGGAAAATGAAAAGCTCGAGGCCCGCATTGCTGACCTGGAAGCGAAACTAACAAAAGGCTGAGTCTATTCAAGGCTATTGGCGGCGTTTGTTGCGGTGATATGTCAGCGCTTCTGCGATCATGATCTTTACCTGCGCAAGGTCTGTTTCTGAAGCGGATGAAAAATGAACGCTTCTGTTGCCTCCGAATGTGAATTCGGAGAACCGTTCTTTCCAGCCATTTACGAGGTTGGTCTGACAATGCACGTAGAGTGCAAAGCGCCCGCCATTCGTGAGGTCGCGATCAATTCGGACCGTTGTTCCTGCTTTTGATGCAGATGTTAGAAAACTGAGTTGACCCCATTTTAGCGTTTCTTCTATCGGGCCGACGCCTTCTTTTATGGCGGTCTGAAGAATGACCTGACGTAGTTTTGCGAGGCCCCTTTGCACGTCTGGCTCATTGCGGGCGATCAGGGAATCAATTTCCGTTTTACTCAGACTGTTGCCCATGGTTGCTTTTCGCCCTAACGGCCCAAATTGGCCTAACGGTAGTATAGAGCAGCCAAAGTTGACAAATCTTGCGGTTTTCGAAGTGAATCACCGGGCATGGATGGAGCACCTGTGCCTTGATTGTTCAATGTTAAATTTGAATATTTTTTTTGCACCTGTGGATGTTCTTAAAAAGCGGTTTTTATAGAGTCGTTTATGCCGTTCTGTTGAAGAACAGAGTCTGCGCCTGTCCACAGATTCGCCCGAAAAATCAAACGGCGAGGGCTGGCGTGTTGGAGGCTCCATTATAGACTGATTTCAAATGATGATTCGAAGCAGGCCGCAAGTTTCGGGCAGGGAGAAAGACCTAGCCTTTTCTCAAAGCTTCACCTGTTCGATGAGAATCAAGAGCAGATCTATCGCGTGCGGAGAATGCACAGAAGGACGTTTCATGAGCTTGGCTGAAATGCCATATCTGCGGCAATCCAATCCGGTCGATGTTATCGAGTTTGTCGCCGCGAACAATGACTGGAGTTTTGAACGGGCCGGCGATGATGAAATTGCCATGACCGTTGCCGGTGTGTGGGCCGATTATCACATTTCCTTTTCATGGATGGAAGATTTGGAAGCGCTGCATGTGGCATGCGCTTTTGATTTAAAGGTGCCGGAGAACCGGGTTAACGAAGTCATTTGCTTGCTCTCCCATGTAAATGGGCAGATATTGATGGGCCATTTTGATTTGTGGCGGCAGGAAGATGTGGTGATCTTCAGGCAATCACTTCTGCTTGTCGGTGGTGTGGAGCCGACTGGCCAGCAGGTTGAGGTGCTTCTTTCCAACGCGCTTGAAGCGTGTGAGGCTTATTTCCAAGCTTTCCAGTTTGTTGTTTGGTCGGGAATGGATGCCGTGAGCGCCGTGGATGCGGTGATGTTTGAAACGGTTGGGGAGGCGTAATGGCAATATCAGCGTCTTCTCCTCTTGTGCTGATCGGGGCTGGCAATATGGGGGGGGCAATGCTCTCCGGTTGGCTCAAGAGCGGTGTGGATGGACGTTCGATTGTAGTCATCGACCCTGGCGTTTCTGACAAAATGGCCGAGCTCTGTGCAAGTCATGGCGTGCGCGTAGAGAAGGCTGCCCCTGAAGGCTTGAATGCCGGTATTCTGTTTCTGGCTGTTAAACCTCAGATGATGGATGCAGTGCTTCCACCGCTGAAGGGGTTGGTGCGACCGGAAACGATCATTGTTTCTGTTGCTGCAGGCAAGACGCTATCTTTTCTCGAACGGCATCTCGGCAAGGTAGGCATGGTGCGCGCCATGCCGAATACGCCTGCAATGGTTGGTCGGGGTATAACAGGTGCGTTTGCAACTGCGGGGATTGACGGCAGTCAACGGTCTGAAATTCATGATCTTCTTAAGGTAAGTGGCCCGGTTGAATGGGTGGGATCTGAAGAAGAGATCGATGCGGTTACAGCGGTTTCGGGCAGCGGCCCGGCCTACGTATTCTATCTCGTTGAGTGTATGGCG
>JBNLGT010000036.1:0-26576 GCA_050306195.1 Ensifer sp. | reverse complement strand
GAATGTGCCGCACTCATTTCACTACGCGACCGCTACCGCGAGGGCATTCCCGCCCGCAACGTTGTCGATGAGGAGGCAGATGCCGCGCGGCTCTACGCGATCCTGGCCAAGCTTGGCGGCGAGAAGCTGGTTGGCAAGGGGGCAGAGCTTGCACCCGGCACCTATTGGAGCGGGCTTCGCAATGCCTTCTGAGCAAGCGGTTGTCCGGCATCGCCGGACGGCCATCTCATCAACGCTTATCTCCCTGGCGATGCTGCTTGCCCTGTGGCAGGCGGTGTCGCTAGTTGCTGATCCCCGCCTGTTTCCACCACCGCTTGACGTCTTCGACGCTCTGACGCGCGAGGTGATGAACGGCGAAATGGCTTTGCACCTCACCGCAACCCTTGCCCGCGTGGCCGCAGCCTTCACACTTTCCATGCTGATTGGTTTTGCAATCGGCTATCTGATCGGTCGCAGTGACTCGGCGAACCGGCTGATCGACCCGTGGCTGATCCTGCTGCTCAATGCACCGGCGCTGGTTATCATCGTTCTGGCCTATATCTGGTTCGGGTTGAATGAGGCGGCGGCCGTGGGGGCGGTCGCGCTCAGTAAAACTCCCAATGTCGTGGTGACGTTTCGCGAAGGTGCGCGTGCACTGGACCCCGACCTTGAAGCGATGGCCCGCGTCTATCGCTTTTCCTGGGCTGACCGTATGCGCCATTTGATATTGCCGCAGTTCCAGCCCTTTATTGCCGCCGCCTCCAGGTCCGGCATATCGCTGATCTGGAAAATTGTGCTTGTGGTGGAGCTGCTAGGCCGTTCCAACGGTGTAGGCTTTCAGATCCACCTCTATTTTCAGCTTTTTGATGTGGCGACCATCCTCGCCTACACGATCGCCTTTGTCGCTGTGATGCTTGCCGTTGAGTTGTTGGCGTTGCAGCCCTATGAACGGTCGGCCACCCGCTGGCGGGGCGCCCATGCTTGAGCTTGAGATACGCCGCAAGATTCACCGCACCGCCGGGGGTACACCGCTTTTGGCTGTTGAAAATCTTTCACTTCATGTCGGGCAAAACGAATTCATTTGTCTCACCGGCCCATCGGGCTGCGGCAAAACCACCAGCCTGAATATTCTACTGGGTCTCGACACGGATTTTGAAGGCAAGGTGCACTGCCCGGAAGGCGCGCGGGTGGCTGCCATTTTTCAGGAACCGCGCCTGCTGCCGTGGCGCACGGTCGAGCAAAATGTGCGCCTTGGCCTGCCGCACAGTGAGCGGGCCAAAAATCTGGATGGGCTCTTTGCGGCTCTTGGGCTTGAACAGTTGCGTGGCTTTTACCCGCGTGAACTGTCGCTCGGTCTTGCCCGCCGTGCTGCCATGGCGCGCGCCTTTGCGCTTTCGCCGGATATTCTTATCATGGACGAACCCTTCGTTTCGCTGGATGAGGAAACGGCAAACGATTTGCGGCAGCTCTTGAAGACGATGCTGACGCAACATCCGGCCTCGGTGTTGATGGTGACTCACAACCTGGAAGAGGCCTATTTGCTGGCAGACAGGATTGTCTATCTCACAGCGCGTCCGGCAACGGTGCTGGAGGTTGTTGCCGGGACCGGCATGCAGACCACTGAACGGACACCGCTCGTTCGGGAGATAGCATCTCCCCGCCTTTCCTAACCGCGATGCAATGCCCGGCTGCGGAAGCGGCTGGCGGGATCGAAGATCAGCGATGCGGTTCCGAAAGAGACGAGAAAGCAACCAAGTACGGCTGCTAGCGCGACCGGCGCAAATGCGCCGTAAAGTGAGAAGCGGATCAGCTCCACAGCCGAAGAAAACGGGTTGAACCGGCAGATTTCGGCAAGCACCGCACTTGATTCCTGCATCTTCCACAACGGGTAAAGCGCGGTGGATAGAAAGAACATCGGGAAAATGACGAAGTTCATGACGCCCGCGAAATTTTCCAACTGGCGGATGACCGATGAGATCAAAAGTCCCAGCGCACCGAGCATAAGCCCAGTGACGATGAGAGCTGGAAACACGCTCAGCAATCCAGCAAGCGGAATATCCACCCCAAAACCGATGGCAATCGCGAAGAAGACATAGACCTGAACAAGCGAAACGGCGACGCCTGCGCATAATTTGGCAAAGAGCAGATAGGCGCGGGGAAGCGGCGTTGTCAAAAGCACGCGCATGGAGCCCATTTCCTGATCATAGACCATGGCGAGCGACGACTGCATTCCGTTAAAAAGCTGTATCATGCCGGCAAGGCCCGGCACGATGTAGATTTCGTAGGTGATGTAGGTTTCGTAGGGCGGGGTTATTGAAAGGCCGAGTGCGGCCCTGAAACCGGCGGCGAAGACGACCAGCCAGACCAGCGGGCGCACGATGGCCGCCAAAAAACGCTCGCGCTGATGCACAAACCGCATGAGTTCCCGCCATATCACTGCATTGCCCGCGCGCATTGCGGCCACAAAGCTCATGCTGGTTCTCCTTGCTTTGCGAGCAAAGTCGCGAATGCGGCTTCCAGGTCAGGGCTCTGCGTTCGTTGCAACAATTGCGCAGGCCTTCCCTGTGTCACGATCCGCCCCTTGTCGAGAATAATGACACGGTCCTCGTTCCACACTTCATCGATCAGGTGCGTGGCCCACAAAAGTGCGGTACCGCCCTTGCCAGACTTGGCGTGAATGGCGGAAATCAGCGCGCGCCGTGTGGGTATGTCCAGCCCCACCGTGGGTTCATCGAGAAGCAGGATTTCAGGCCGGTTTAACAGCGCGCGGGCAATCTCCATGCGCCGCCGGTGTCCTCCGTTCAGGGTTCGCACTTTTTCATCCAGCCGGTCGGCAAACTCCAGGGCTTCCGCCTCTTCAGCAATGCGCTTTGCCGTTTCCCTGCGGTTCATGCCGCGTAGCGCTGCGAAATAGCTCAAATTCTGCCGCACCGTGAGGTCAAGATCGAGCGTTGCTTGCTGGAAGACGATGCCGAGTGGGGCAAGCGCGTAGGCTCCGCGCTTTTGCAGGGACATTCCTGCAATTTCAATCGTGCCTTTCCGCGTCGCAAAAAGCCCGGAAATCAGCGAGAAAAGCGTGGTCTTGCCCGCGCCATTTGGTCCCAGCAGAATGACGGTTTCGCCCTGCGCAATGCTGAACGATACATCGTTCAGCACGGTCTTTGTCCCATAGGCATAGGTGAGGCCGGAAACTGCTAGCGCGGCGTCCATCTTACATCTTGTCCCTGGGCAAGATCGCTGCCCCCCAGGGGAAGCGTCCAACCTTGATGCTCTTTAAAGGTTTCAATGACTCAACATTGATGACGGTCACATCGCCGGAAACACCATTCGTTGTGTAAAGCCGGTCGCCTTCCGGTGAGAGCGCCATATGCCAGACCCGTCGGCCAACCAGCAGATAGTCGATCACCGCATCATCATTCTGCCGGTCAATAACCGCAACATGGTTGGCCGGACCGAGTGCCACGAAGGCATAACGTCCGTCCTTTGTCAGCTCTATACCCACCGGCTGAATGCGGTCGCTGGTGACGCCCTTGATCTTGAATGTGATCTTTTTCTTGATTTGGCGGGTTGCGACATCGATCACCGAAACTGTTCCGCCGATTTCGGCAGATACCCAAAGCTCGTCATCGTCTTCGGTAAACTCCGCCTCGCGGGGGCGTTGGTCCACCAGCGTGTTGTCGACAAGCGCGTGTTTGGATGTGTCGATCCAATGCGCCATGTTGGTGGTTTCGGATGTCACGATTGCCCATTTACCATCATGGCTCACGGCCATGCCTTCCGGCTCTACACCTACATCCACCTGCGCCACCACCGTATGGGTCTGCGTGTCCACAACGGTCGCCACGGAATCATCCTCGTTCGCGATATAGAGATGTCGGTTATCGGGGTGCAGTACGAATTGCTCCGGGTCTTCGCCGGACGGCAAATCGGCGACCAGCTTCCCGGTCTTGACGTCCATCACCTGCACAGCGTCAGAATCCGAAGCGCAGATGTAGAGAAACTTGTAGTCTTTCGAAAAGGTGATGCCGCGGGGGCGATCACCCACCTCAATTGTGTTCACCACCTCCTCGGTTTCCGTATCGATAATGGAAACAGTGTTGTCTTTTTCGTTCGACACATAAAGCATATGCGCTTCAGCGGTCGCGGCCAGGCCAAGTGCGGCAGCGCCCATGACTGCGTGCAAAATGACATTCTTCATTACATACCCCCACATTGCGTCTCGGGCGCATCAATGCCCAATGTGTCAAGTTCGTTGCGCTGGTGCAGGAAGCCCTCAATCGGCGCGGTCGCAACAACCGCCTGCGGATGGGCAATGGGCACCGGCTGACGCAGCTGACCATTCCACGGCCTGAAGCTAAGCTTCACGCCCTTGAAACCCGCCAGCGAAAAAGCATCCGACAGCAGGAAAGCGCGAATGGTTGCTGGATCGGAGAATTTGGTTTGCGTAACACCCTCGCCAATGGCGCGCATTGCAGCCCAGGCTGCATAGTCAACCGCCGTCATTGACCGTCCCGCCTGTTCGCGGAAGCGGGCTTGCAGCTGCACCGCGCCCCATTGTTCCATGGCCGGTGTCCAACCTGCGGGCTCCAGGCCCGCGGTTCCGGCAACGGGGCGTGGCAGCCAGGTGTTGTACATGACATAAGGCCCGAAATCGTCGTCCTCATCGGCAATTAGCACTGCGTCATAGTCACCCTCTTGGGTGAAGACTGGCACTTCCTGGGCCGCATTGCGGCGGATATCCGCATCCGTCAGCCAGGTCTTCTCAGTCTCAAATTTCAGGCCGAATTTGCGGGCGGAGTTGCGCAATGCCTGAGCGTACGCCTTGTCGCCTTCCCGGTTGCCCTCTATCAGCATCAGGTTTGCCCATCGCCGCTTGGCGAGAAACTGCATCAGCGCGTCGCTCAGCATGTCGCGGGAAACGGCGGTGTGCAGCACGTTGGGACGGCAATCGTTGTCGCGCAGCGAGACGGCGGTTGCAGCCGTGTTGAAAATCAGGTCGTCGCCCGCTTCCGGCAAATCAGCAATGGCATTCACCGCCGCATCGGGTGCATTCAGGATAACGAGTTTCGGGCCACCTGAAAGGGCATTGCGCGCTGCATCCATCGCGCGATCGGCGGTTTCAGCTTCGTATGTTTCCAGCTTGAAGACCTGTTTGAGGAAGCGTCCGGTGGTGTTGTTGTCCTCCAGCCCCAGGCGCGCACCCTGTTCGCCTTCGTCTGCAGGGTGTTCGACGAGATTGGAGAGCACTGGCGGGCGGTCAAATGGCAATTCCAGATAGACGACAGGAATAACAAGCTCCTCAACCGCTGCCGCGGCTTTCGGGCTGGCAGCCCCCATGCAGGCAGAAAAAACCATTGCACAGAGTCTGCGCTTCAACATGCCGAAATTCCTCCCGGCAAAAATCTAGCACAGCGCTTCGCAGTGGCTATGGCACTAAAGTACACCCCGCCAAACGGTCATTGTGCACTAAAGGACAATAGGCGGTATTTTTGACGACTGTTAGATACTCCTCCACGAGAGACCGGCATTGAGGGAAGAGGAGCCCGCCGGTCAGGAGGAGGCAAAAATGAAACTATCATTGTTCCGGAAATCCGCGATCATTTTCCTTGCTGCTGCCGCAGGCGTAACGCTGACAAGCCAGGTGGTGTTTTCCCATGGCGATGTGCAGCCGCAGCCAGTTGACACGACCGGGCTCGACCAGGTTGGCGAAGATTGGGCGGAAGAAAACCCCTATCGCCTGAAAGGCGGCGAGCAATACGATCTCGCCATCAAGATCGGTTCGTCGGGTTACAATCAGAACTGCGCACGCTGCCACGGCCTTGAGGTCATTTCCGGTGGCATTGCGCCGGATCTGCGACAGCTGGATGAAGGGCTGGATGGTGACGAATGGTTCCTGGAGCGCATCCGCAAAGGCTACAGCCAAAACGGCACTTATAAGATGCCACCCTTTCAGGAAGTGCTGAGCCAAGAGGCCATGTGGGCGATCCGCTCCTATATTGAGACTCGCCCTCAAGGCTGAGGCCTATGAGGTGTCACAATGAAGCGCCTGTTTAATAAGTCGTTTGTCCTTTTTGTTGCCGCAGCCTTTGTCGCTGCGGCAAGCGCCGTTGCGGCGCGTCCACTGGATGAAGTAACCCGGTCAGGCCGCATCACCATTTTCGTCTACAAGGACTATCCACCTTATTCCTGGAAAGAAGATGGTCAGATCAAGGGCATTGACGCGGACATTGCTCGCGCCATTGCCCGAGAACTCAGCGTGGAACTCGATTTCCTGGTGCGCGAAGCCGATGAGAATGTCGATGATGATCTGCGCGTGAATGTCTGGAAGGGCGACATCATTCAGAAAAGGGCCGCCGACATTATGCTGCATGTGCCGTATGACCGCACATTGGAGGTGCGGGCGGAAAGTCTGGCGGTTCTTTTCAGCCCCTATTTCGGCGAGGAGATCGCCGTCGTTTTCGACAAGGAGCACATTGAGAAGGTCGAGACTTTTGGCCGGTTTTTGCATAACGCAATCGCTGTTGAAGTGGATACCGCCGCCGACTTCTTTCTGTCCAATGCATTTCAAGGCCAGTTGCAGAAATCGGTCCGTCGTGGCCGCTATTTCCGCGATGCCGTTCAAATGCTGGAGGACAATGACGTGGCGGCACTGATGGCCTCTCGTGCGCAGGCCGAATGGGTGCGAAGCCGCAACCCGCAAAAGCAAATGGAAATCGCACAGCCGCCGATGCCGGGCATCGTGCGCAGCCATTGGCCCATCGGTATTGCAGTGAAGGAGAACAGCCGGGATCTCGGCTATGCCGTCACCGATATTATCAGCGCGCTGGCTGCGAGCGGTGAATTGGACCGGATATTTGCGCATTATGGTGTTGCGTATGTCGCCCCCAAAATTGATTGAGAGGAGACTGAACATGAATGCGAAACAGCTTGTTTTTGCGGCGGCACTTCTCTTCAGTGCGGGACCGCTTCACGCCACCCAGAGTGAGGACCCGCTGAACTCCGTCATGTGGGACGATATTCGCGAGACGTTCTTCTCCTCAGGCCCCATCACCTTTGACCCGCGCATTCGGTTTATGCTGCCGGATGCGGCGGAGGACCAGTTTCAGGTGCCTGTGACCGTGGATGCGCGGGCAATAAACGATGTGGTCGAAATTGTACTCATTGCGGATATGAACCCTATCGCCAAGGTTCTGACCTACCGCCCGTTTAAAGCAGAACCGTTTCTTGGCGTTCGCATCAAGGTTGCCCAGAAAACGGCGGTCCGAGCTGGCGTGCGTTTGAAAGACGGATCCTGGCATCTGGCTGGTGCCGTGGTTGATGCTGCCGGTGGTGGCTGTTCCACACCCGCAGCCGCGCATGGTGCGGCAAACTGGATGGCCCGGCTTGGCAACATGAAGGCCAACCTGCGGTCGGTTGCAGGTCACAGCCGCCTTTCTGTCAACATGATGCATCCCATGGATACAGGTTTTGCCGATGGTGTTCCGGCATTCTTCATCAGCGAGATGACGGTGATGCAGGACGGCAAGGCGCTGGCTGAATTCGAGCTTTTCGAGCCGGTGAGCGAAAACCCCACATTCACCCTTATGCCCAGGCTTGAAGGCGCCGACAGACCTGTGATTATTTCGGCGCGTGACACTGAAGGCAACAATTACGGCTATCTCGTATCCACTACGGCGCGGGAGGGGCAGTGATGTCCGGGAAAGGTTTGCGTTTCCACCGCCGCACTATTCTCAAGGCGTCGCTCGCGGCCTGCGCTTGCTGCATGCCGAGGGGGACGCAGGCCAATGATTTTGAATATCGGCTGGCTCTACAACAGATCGGCGACGGTGTCTGGATGGTCTCGGGTGCGCTTGAATATTTCAATCAGCAAAACGGCGGCAATATCGTCAATACCGTGTTTGTCGATGCACCGGATGGCGTTATTGTGATTGATACAGGCCCGTCGCTCGGCTACGGCCAGGCGCTGGCAAATCTGATCAGCCAGACCATCCCGGGCAAGAAGGTCATTCGCGTTTTCAATACACACCATCACCCCGACCATATTTTTGGCAACGGGGCGTTCGGCAGTGGTGTCGTTGCCGCCACGCAAGACGCCGCTGCCAACATCAATGCGACAGGTGAGGCGCTTTCGGACAATATGTACCGGATTTTGGGCGACTGGATGCAAGGCACAGAGCTTGTGGCGCCATCCATCATCATTCGCGGTGACAAGGAAAATATCGGGGGGCGAACCTTCTCCTATTTCCCACTGTCAGGCCACACAAGCGCGGATCTCGCCATCCGGGATGACAAGACCGGAACTCTGTTTGTCGGCGATCTTGTCTTTTATGATCGATCCCCCACCACGCCGAACGCTGATATCGAGGCATGGAAGACATCGCTGGCGACTATGGCAACCATCGATCATTCGCTGCTTGTGCCGGGCCATGGTCCGAAAGATAACGAAGGCAAAGCCATTGCGCAGACCGGTGGCTATCTTGATTGGCTTCTAAACACGTTGCGCGAGGCGGCTACCGCTGGTCTCACCATGAACGAGGCGATGACGCTGGAAATGCCGGCCCCATTCAGCACAATGGCCGTTGCCCGTGAAGAGTATCAGCGCTCTGTCATGCACCTTTATCCGGGCGTTGAAGCGTCTGTCTGGGATGCGGTCACACCGGACCGGTCCTGAGACTGTCGCGCGTATCCATGGTGTACTATTTGGCAATAATAATTCTTTCACTTCCCGATTAGTCTCATTTGTGAAGCCCGAAGAGGATCGGCGTTTCAAGCGGCGAGGGTCTGATGACCTCCGCCGGTGAGGAATTTGCGCTACCCGGTTTCACCCGAGTTTTGCGCAAGGAGGAGAGGCTGCCGCGCTCGGGCGGCAAAGGGGAGGATTTCCTATGAAACTGAAGCATATGCTTACGGGCGTTAGCGCCCTGGTTCTGTCGTTTTCCGTTGCTCAGGCAAACGACGTCACAATTGATGATATCGTCAACGACCAGAACACGGTTGAAGACGTTCTGACCTGGGGCATGGGCACTCAGGGCCAGCGCTACAGCCCCCTGACGAAGATCGACAAGACCAATATTTCGTCCATGGTTCCCGCATGGTCTTTTTCCTTCGGTGGCGAAAAGCAGCGTGGGCAGGAAAGCCAGCCGCTGGTCAAGGATGGCGTGATCTATGTGACCGCATCCTATAGCCGCATCTTCGCCATCGACTCCAAGACCGGCGAGGAAATCTGGCAATATGACGCGCGCCTGCCGGAAGGCATTCTGCCGTGCTGTGATGTGATTAACCGCGGTGCGGCAATCTTCGGCGACAAGGTCTATTTCGCAACCCTTGACGCCAAGCTTGTGGCGCTCAATGCCAAGACCGGCGACGTGGTGTGGCGCAAGAAAATCGGCGACTACGAGGCCGGTTACTCCGCCTCGGCTGCGCCGCTGATTGTGCCCAACAAGGAGCACGGCGCCGTCATCGTAACGGGCAACTCCGGTGGCGAATTCGGTATTGTAGGTTCGGTACAGGCGCGTGATCTTGAAACCGGCGAAATGGTTTGGGAGCGTCCGGTGATCGAAGGCCATATGGGCATGCTCAATGGTGCAGAATCCACCATGACCGGCACGCGCAATGAAACTTGGGAAGGTGACCTTTGGAAGACTGGCGGTGGCGCGACATGGCTCGGAGGTTCCTACGATCCAGAAACCAACCTGATCTATTTCGGCACCGGGAACCCAGCCCCCTGGAACTCGCATCTGCGCAAGGGTGACAACAAATGGTCGGCATCCCGCATCGCACTTGATCCCGATACGGGCGAAATCGTTTGGGGTTTCCAAACCACACCGCATGACGGCTGGGACTTTGACGGCGTGAACGAATTCATTTCTTTCGATTTGGAAAAGGACGGCCAGACGATCAAGGCAGGTGCCACGGCGGACCGTAACGGCTTCTTCTACGTTCTCGACCGCACCAATGGCGATTTCATCTCCGCATCACCTTTCGTGAAGAACATCACATGGGCAAAGGGTATCGATGAAAATGGCCGCCCGATTTATGATGAAGCCCAGCGTCCGGGCGATCCGGCAGAAGCGGCCGATGGCAAGCAGGGCAAGTCGATCTTTGCCGTGCCGTCGTTTCTCGGTGGTAAAAACCAGATGCCGATTGCCTATTCTCAAAAGTCGAAGCTCTTCTATGTGCCTTCCAATGAGTGGGGTATGGACATCTGGAACGAGCCGGTGACCTACAAGAAGGGCGCGGCGTATCTCGGCGCGGGTTTCACCATCAAGCCCATCTTCGATGATCACATTGGTTCGCTGAAGGCGATTGATCCCACGACCGGTGACATTAAGTGGGAATACAAGAACAAGGCGCCGCTCTGGGGTGGGGTTCTGACAACCGCCTCCGGGCTTGTGTTCACCGGAACACCGGAAGGCTACCTCATCGCGTTTGACGACGAGACTGGTGACATTCTCTGGAAGTTCAATGTTGGCACCGGCATTGTTGCACCTCCGGTGACCTGGGAACAGGATGGTCAGCAATGGATTGGCGTTGCCGCCGGTTGGGGCGGTGCTGTTCCGCTCTGGGGCGGTGAAGTGGCCAAGGCCGTGAAGAACATCAACCAGGGCGGAGCCTTCTGGGTGTTCAAACTTCCAGAAAAGCTCGCAATGAAATAAGATCACGTGGCTGGCTCTCACGAGCCGGCCATCATTCGCTTTGACCAGGAGTTTTTTCGGATGATGTTGAGCATGGAAAAGAAGGACGAAACCATTGCGGTCGCCATGGCAAAATTCCTGATCATCGATGACCACCCGTTATTTCGCGAAGCCCTGCACAATGCGCTTGAGCTCGCCTATCCGGATGCCGACACAGTGGACGCACCCTCGGTGCAGCAGGCTACAGAGATTTTGGGAAATGATAGTGGCTTCGACCTGGCGCTGCTTGATCTCAACATACCCGGAATTCGCGGCATGGAAGGTCTCATGACCCTGCGCTCCAGCTTTCCCCGTCTGCCTGTGGTCGTTGTTTCCGGCCATGAAGACCCACGCATCATTTCTCAGGTCATGACCTGCGGTGCAGCGGGCTTTATCCCGAAATCGAGCAAGAAGGCAGACCTCGCCGACGCAATCCGGCAGGTGATGGAAGGCTCTATCTTTCTGCCGGCCAATTATGAAAAGCCGGAGATTTTGCCAACGCAAGAAGAAGAAGAGGAGATGACGCAGCGCTTCTTAAGCCTGACGCCACAACAGGCCCGCGTACTCGGCATGCTGCGTGATGGTCTCTTGAACAAGCAGATCGCTTTTGAGCTGAGCGTCAGTGAAACCACGGTCAAGGCGCATGTCTCGGAGATATTGCGCAAGCTCAATGTGGTAAGTCGCACACAGGCTGTCATTGAAATGCAGAAGCTTGAAAACGCCGGCGTGCTCAATCTCGACGACCCGTTTGGTGAGCACACCAGCGCGCATTGAAGCTGCCGGAAGTCAGCTATCTATCGATGAGATGACAAAGAAGCGCACGCATTTGTGCGGGCTTGATTGGCTTGGACATATACTCGACACCGAGCACTTCGCATTCATCCTGAATGGCCTCATTCGCCTCCGCAGTGGCGATGACGACAGGAATATCACGGCCCAGCCGGGCTCTGATTTCGGTACATGTTTCCGTGCCCAGGTCATCATTATCAAGATGCTGGTCAGCCACAATAATGTCGGGTTCCCAGCTACCATCGCCAAGAATTTCCATCGCGCCCGCACGATTCCTGGCCACCTCGAACGTGCATTCCCAGTTGTCCAGAAGTGTCGACATGGCCTGTATGACAGCCGGATCATTTTCGATCAGTAAGACACGGCGCCCGGCCAGCGATCCACCGGAAACACTGTTGGGTAGGCCGTCTTTTATGTCGGGTGCAAGGGATGCTCTTTTTTGCGCGATGCCGGCTAGAATGCGGAATCGGCTTCCGCTGCCGGGCGCGCTTTGTAGCTCGATCTCGTGCCCGAGCGCGTTTACGAGGCGGTGTACAATTGCCAACCCCAATCCAAGTCCCCCCCGGCCATCCGCATCATATTTTGCGCTGCAGCGCTGAAATTCCTCAAAAATCCGCTTATGCTGATCTTTCGGAATGCCTGGCCCGGTGTCAAAAACCTCAATCAGCACCTTGCCGCTGCGCTTGCGTGTGCCCACCACAATGCCGCCGGTTTCAGTATAGCGTATGGCGTTTGCAATCAGGTTTTGAAGGGCCCGACGCAACATGGCCTTGTCCGAATGGATATATTCATCGCCAACATACACTTTCAGCTTGAGACCTTTGGCGGCTGCCAAGGGCCGAAAATCCGACATCAACGTCTCCACCACTTGCGCCACGGAAACGGATTGGAATTCGGGCACCATGACGCCTGCGTCGAGCCTGGAAATATCAAGGAGTGTCGACAAAAGCTCATGCATCGTGTCGAGTGAGCGCTCAACCTGGCGCACAAGCGTCACGCCGCGATCGTCTTTCTGTACATCATAGAGCGCGGAGATCGTCAGTTGCGCTGCATGCAGCGGCTGCAACACATCATGGCTGGCAGCTGCCAGAAAGCGCGTTTTCGACTGGTTTGCCTCCTCGGATATGCGCTTCTGGCGCGCAAGCTCCTGGTTGGAGCGCTCCAGGGTTCGAAGCGCGGTTGTCAGCTGATCGGTGCGCTGGCGAACCTGACCCTCCAGGTTAATGGCGGTCTGAAACAGGGAAAAGGCATTCACCTGTTGATCCATCGAGGATTCAACACGTCTCACCAGTGCTGCGTTGATCCGCTTCAGGCGGTCGACATCCTCTATCTCGCCGATATTCATGTCTGCGGCTCCGCGGCAAAGGCTATGCCGGTGAAGGTCTGGTTCAGATGCATCGAATGATATTGCTCACCGTAGGTGTTGAAACCGGCGACCTTGTTTTTGCGATAAACTTCGGAAAGCTGCTGTGAGATTTGCCTGTTGCTTGCATCTATTCTTCTCAGCACGCACTCGAACCCGAGAACAAAATCGATGCCGCCCACGGCCTCGGCGGCAACGTCCAGCGCGTTCTGGGTGGACTGGCGCATACCGATCGGTTCGGCAACCGTGAGGACAATACCGTCATCAATAGCGCAGAAGAAGGAAAGCGAGTGGTCCGGATTCATCTTCTGCACCGAGCGGCAATAATATTCCCCACCCACTTTGACCACCAGGGGGTGGGAGGCAAAGCTCATCGGCGACAATTGTTCGGCGTCCATACCAATCGTTCTGGCATATTCTTCGGCGGCAGGTGCGGCATTAAACTCGTAGACAATCCGCCTGTCGGGGTCCGAGCGCGTTACGACGAGTCTCTGCTGCGTCGGCGAAAAATTGTCGCTCTTGAAAATGTGAAAAGGCAGATCCGTCATGAACAGCAGCAAGATTGCGCCATGGCCCACGTCCTGACCATCAAGGATCATGGATGTGTCAACAAAATTGAGGTCATCGCCCGCCGAACCGCCGATGAGGGGAACATCATCCAGCCCCCAGTGGAATGCCGCCGTGATCGCCTCTTCCGCAAAGGAAAGGCCGTCAAGAAGACAGAGCGCAAAGGCTCTTTGGCCGACTTTGGGGTGGTCGAGTTTCTGGAAGAAGTTGCGCTTGGCTTCGGCAACCTGGGCAACAATGCTTTCCATGCCAGCAGTGGAGGCCCCTTCAATACCAAGCGACTGCACGGTGAAATGCGCTGCGGGAAACAGGATGATGATCAGCCCACCGTCTCCTGCCTCAGTAAAAGAAATTTCACCTGCGGTGGAGCACGCAGCGTAGCGCATGCCGGGAACGGCCTTTGCGACCGATTTCCGCACAAAATTCGCGCTGAACTGCAGGTGGGAAAAACAGATCAGCGCGAACGCTGCTCCGATTTCTTCCCTTAGCTCACGGAAATCCTCCCAAATCTCCGCATCCTGCTGGTCAAGCGCATATAGCACTGTAACGCCGCTTTGGTGGCGGCGTATTCTTTCTGACTGCAATCCTTCCTCCTCCTCGAAGTATCCAGCCGTTCGCCACGATAGACCCAAAAGAGGTCATGGCCAAGCAGTTGCAGCTGCCGGGCAGCGAATTGATCTGCCCAAAAGTACAATCTACGCGACACTCGCTCTCAATTAACAAAAGACAAACCGGCAAACCGCCTGCAGCCGACGACAGAGGAGGTCGCCGCGATGCGAACACGAGGGCGGCTCACGACTGGGAGGTTCGTTATGAGAAGATTTATAATTTCGTTCGCACTGATGGCGCCAGCGATTGCGACTTCGGCACTTGCCGACGACCCGCTTGCCGCAGGTAAAAAAGTCTTTGGCAAGTGCAAGGCCTGCCACATGATCGGCGAAGACGCCAAAAACAAGGTCGGCCCTAATCTCAATAATCTCATTGGGCGAACCGCAGGTTCTCTGCCTGATTTCGAATACTCAGATGCCATGAAATCTGCCGGAGCCAGTGGTGTCATCTGGAGCGAAGAAACATTGTCACATTACCTTGCAAAGCCACGCGACTTCGTTCCTGACAACAAGATGGCATTCTCAGGGCTTCGCAAGGAGCAACAAATCAAAGACATCATCGCTTACCTGGCCAGTTTTTCGGAATAATGCCAGTAATCTGGATTGAACCTTGGTATATGAACGCTGTATTCGAAGTCTTACTGTCGACGTCACGAGGGATAGCAATTCCGATCTCGGTATTGTGAACTTCATAACAGCCCGTCTGCAAAGCGCCTCTATTTCGGAGGTGCAAGCGTTGTTGGATTTACCCACGAGCGGACCTTCGTCACGACCACTTGCCAGTTGCAGCAACCCTTCGGGTACCCAAGCCGTTAAGCACAGAATAATGTGACATCACCCCTCAGCGGCATGAAAATACCAAGCGCTTCTGCCCGCCTGAAAGGGTTTCGTTTCCCGCGTCTCAAAAAAGATAAAGGTGGCGCTTCGCACTGAAAATTCCAGGTCAAAACTGAGGGCTAATTCAGGCGGTAGATAACCCCATCTTATCCTACCCTTCACTGACTACCCGCGGTCGTTGACGAACTGTAGAAACTCGCGATGTGAAAGGGCCTTTACAGAAGCCAGACGGTATTCCCTTGTCAGTGAATCAGCCGTTTGTCGGGCCTGACGACGCAAACCGTCAATGGAGGCCAGCTCCTTGCGTGCCAGTTCTTTGTCAAGAAGGCCGAGCCCGTCGAGAACGGGATAATAGAGCTGGGTTTCGACATGCGGCAGGCCATCAAGAAAGTTGTCGAAGTGCGATTGCCGCGGCATTTCCCGCGCCCACAAGGCAAGGCGGTGTTTTGTTTCCTTGTGCACGCGGTTCTCGCGCATCTCCCGCCAGAAGGGCGTATCAGAACGCGCACCCATGTAGTGCAGGTTGATGAAGCTGCGGAAATCGTTCACCTGACGCGCGACCCGGTGATTGAAATCATCGCGATCCGAAGGCGTCATCAGGTTGGGGTGTTTCAGGTAACGGCCCGCAAACAGCATAACCTGCACCGCGGTACCATGGATCGATGTTGCTTCCAGTGGCTCGAGAAATACCGAGCTTAATCCGACCGCCATGCAGTTATGCGCCCAGGCGGTTTGCAGCCGTCCGGTTTCGAAACGGATATCGTTGCGAACCTCGATTTCATAGCCGAGTAGTGCTTCCAGTTCGCCTTTCGCGCCGTCCTGATCCTGAAACTGGTCGCAATAGACATAACCGCAGCCATAGCGCTCTTGTGTCGGTATCTTCCACATCCAGCCGGCATCCATGGCCTGCGCCAGCGTGTGGATTGCAATGTCTTCTTTGTCGTCATGATTGATCCAGAAAGGCATTGCGCGGTTGACTGGCAGTTCGTGCGCGTAGGAGGTCCAGGCGACGCCCATTTCCTCACCAATCAAACGCCGTTTGAAACCGGTCGCGTCGATGAAGAAATCACCCTCGAGCTGCGTTCCATCCTCAAAGAGCAGAGCCTTAATGTCACCGGTCTCTGCGTTTTTCTCAACACCGGCAATCGTTGCATCAACAATTTCAACGCCTTCGGTGTGCTTGCGCAAGAATGCACCGACACGCGCCTGATCGAAATGATAGGCGTAGTGAAAGGGCCCAAGCGGCAGAAGTGATCCGTCTTCTTTCAGGGCGTAAGGTGCGCGGTTCTCCTTCAGCAATGCGCCGAACAGGTGAATGTCTTCAACGCGACGTCCCGCTGCCGTGCAAAACAGATTGAGAAAGTCGCGGTCGGCCCCTTTCGGAAGGGCGACAACTTGATGCGGATCGTCAATTGGGCCGTCATAGACAAAGCCCTTCTCCCGCCAATCCTTGTGGCGAATGCCGAGTTTCAGCGTGCCGCCGGTTTCACGCAGAAAGGCGAACTCATCGAGGCCAAAATATTGCAGCAGGACGCGAAAGACCGCAGTTGACCCTTCGCCAACGCCGATTGTCGGGATTTTGGAGGATTCAACAACCGTCACCCTGGCCTCAAGCTTTTGTCGCTCGAGACTTTTTTGCAGGATCAAGGCAGAAAGCCAACCTGCTGTTCCACCACCGGCAATGACGAAATGCGCCATCTTATCTGCCATCACAGCCTCCCTCACTCTGGCCGCGAAGCATACATGCCGTTGGTTCTGAATTCCGACGGGCTGACGCCATAGGCTTTGCGAAATACCTTTGAGAAATAATTGTTCTCCTGCATGCCGCACAAGGCGGCAATCTCTTTCACGCTCAACTCGCGATTGGCAGTGAGAAGTCGGGCGGCGCGGCGCATGCGCTGCTGTTGTACAAATTCTGCAGGCGGCACGCCGGTTAATGCCGTAAAGCTTCGCGAAAAATGTGCTCGGCTGAGGCCGGCGATAGCGGCCAGCGCATCGACATTCAGATGAGTGTCGAGGTTCGCATTGATATATTGCATCGTGCGCGTGATGGAGTTTGTTTCCTTCAGCACGCGGTCGGATGGGCCGAAGACATCGTCCTGAAGGTGCATGGCCGCTTCATAAGCGATGGCCGACGCCTTGCCCGGCGTATCGGCTTCGCCTTTCATGAGGCGCAATGTGCAATTGGCCAGTTTGTCAATTGTCGAAGGTTTCAGCTTCAGCACTGGCCCTTGCGCATTCAACACGATTTCATGGATGCGCAACGCTTCGATTCCATTCATGGAAATCCAGAAATATTCCCACCGATCGCCTTTCTCCAGCCAGTAACAGTGGTTGTGCGGGATGATAACCAGCAGGGTCTCACCTGCGTGAATTTTAACATTGTGGTTCTCGTACCGTAGCGACCCGCGCCCGCTGATCGTGTGCTGAAGCACAGTAAAGGGCGTATTACCCCGCAGCCGCCCATCCCAATAATACTCTCTGTTCTCAATGGCTTCGTAGCCTGCGCTGGTCGGCATGGCGTGAAGATCGACACGCGATCTGAGCAGTGAAAGCGATTTCATTTCCTGCCCATTGTCAATTAATTCAGACAGCACAATTTTACCCTCGAAAGCATAATGATCCTCTTTTTCTTCTCATCAATTCACGGCATATTCAATGGTAAGGGAAGATAAAATACGCAGAAAAAGAGCTGTACTCCTGCGGTCATCGTCATTGTTGACTCAGGTGCAAAGGCGTTTTTGTGCGAGTTTTCAGGATGGGAGAGCCCTATGAGTTTCAAGATTGCGATTATCGGTGCGGGAAGCGTTGAGTTTACGAGAAAGCTGTTTTCCGACATTCTCTGCGTTTCCGAATTTCAGGATGTCGAATTCGCACTCACCGACATTTCTGAGCATAATCTTTCCCTCATTGAGAAAATTCTCAATACGATCAAGGATTCCAACGGTTTCAAGGTAAAGATTACCGCGACAACAGATCGCCGTAAGGCCCTTGAAGGCGCGCGCTATATTGTCTCCTGCGTCCGTGTGGGTGGGCTGGAAGCCTATGCGGATGATATTCGCATTCCGTTGAAATACGGGATCGACCAATGTGTCGGCGACACGATTTGTGCTGGCGGCATTCTCTATGGCCAGCGCAATATTCCTGTCATTCTCGATTTCTGTAAGGATATCCGCGAAGTGGCGGAGCCAAACGCGCGGTTCCTGAACTACGCAAACCCGATGGCCATGAATACATGGGCCGCGATTGAATATGGCGGCGTTGATACAATCGGCCTCTGCCATGGTGTTCAGCATGGTGGCGAGCAAATTGCCGAAGTGTTGGGTGTGGCACACGATGAACTGGATTTTATCTGTTCCGGTATCAACCACCAAACATGGTTCATTGATGTACGCGTGAATGGTCGCAAGATTGGCAAGGATGAGCTGGTGGCCGCCTTCGAGCGTCATCCGGTTATCAGCCAGCAGGAGAAGGTGCGTATAGACGTGCTGAAGCGGTTCGGCGTCTACTCCACCGAGAGCAACGGCCATCTGTCGGAATACCTGCCCTGGTACCGCAAGCGTCCCGATGAGATCAAAAAGTGGATCGACATGTCGGATTGGATTCACGGCGAGACCGGCGGCTATCTGCGTTTTACGACTGAGAACCGCAACTGGTTTGAAACGGAATTTCCAAGTGTTTTGGAGGGAGCCAGTCGCCCCTTCAGCGGTTACAAGCGTTCCAGCGAGCACGCCTCTTACATTATCGAGGCGCTGGAAACGGGCCGGGTTTATCGCGGTCACTTCAATCAGAAAAATAACGGTGTCATTACCAATCTGCCGTCGGATGCGATTATTGAATCGCCCGGTTTTGTGGACCGTTTCGGCCTGAACATGGCGGCCGGAATCACTTTGCCGGAAGCTGCCGCTGCCACCTGCATGGCTTCAATCAATGTACAGCGCATGTCCGTTCACGCGGCGGTAACCGGCGATGTCGAGCTTTTGAAGCAGGCTGTCCTGCACGATCCCCTCGTGGGGGCCATCGCAACCCCGGAAGAAGTCTGGCAGATGGTCGACGAGATGCTGGTCGCACAGGCGCAATGGCTACCGCAGTTTGCCGATGCCATTCCGGCAGCAAAGGAGCGTTTGGCCCACGCAACGGTGCAGACGCGTGACTGGCAGGGCTCGTCGCGTCGAGAGGTGCGCTCAATTGAGGAACTGCGCGCTGTGCGGGCGGAACGCAAGGCCAGCTAAGCGGCGTTGAGGGAAATTTGGCGGGTTGAGGAGCCCGCCAAGTCGCGGTTTTCGTTGAAAATCCGTCAATAGGCGAAGAGGCGTTCGCCAGAATTCAAAACTGGGAGTGAGGAAAGATGATAAACAGGTATTTGAAGTTGACCGCCGCCCTTTTGGTCGGCACGGCGACGCTGACCTTTCAGGCCAGCGCGTCTGATTTGCAGCCGGTTCCGCCAGCACCGGATTTCCCGGCGCAAGCCAAGGTCAAATATGTTGGTATTGACGATATTCTCGAATTCAAGGCGCTGCCGGAATATCACGAGCCTGATTGGGTTACCAAAAACTTTGTTGATACGGGCAAATTGCCGGCCGTTGCCGACCGCCTGCCAAAAGAGCCGTTGGTTTATAAAACAGGCAACATGCCAGATGGCATCGGCACCTATGGCGGCACATTGCGCCATGTGATTGGCGGTCGACCGGAAGGCTGGAACTTTATTGCGGGCCAAAGCCAGGGCTGGGGCGGTATCGATATCGGCATGTATGAATGCCTGACGCGCACGGCGCCGTTGTTTCAGGTGAATGCGGATGAACTGGAGCCTCTGCCAAACCTTGCCAGGAGCTGGGAATGGTCTGAAGACGGCCACACGCTAACCATGCATCTGATTGAAGGTGCGAAGTGGTCTGACGGCGTCGAGTTCACCTCCGATGATGTCATGTTTTATTGGGATGACAACGTGGTCGACCCAAATGTCTTCCCATTGAACGGCGCTACGCCGGAGACTTTTGGCGAGGGCACAACGCTGAAAGCCATCGACAAATATACGGTCGAATGGACTTTCAAGGACGCGCTCCCCAAACAGTTCCTTTACAACATGGCTTACGGCACATTCTGCCCGGGTCCCTCGCATATCCTGAAGCCGGAACATCCGAAATATTCCGACAACACCTATGACCAGTACAAGAATGCTTTTCCGCCGGATTATTTGAACTTCCCGGTTATGGGGGGATGGGTGCCGGTCGAATATCGCCCTGATGATATTATCGTTTTGCGCCGCAACCCCTATTATTGGAAAGTCGACGAAGAGGGTAACCAACTGCCCTATCTCGACGAGCTTCACTACAAGCTTTCCACCTGGGCGGACCGCGATGTGCAGGCCGTGGCCGGTTCCGGCGACTTCTCGAACCTGGAACAGCCAGAAAATTTCGTGGAATCGCTCAAGCGTTCTGCACAGGATGATGCGCCAGCGCGTTTGGCCTTTGGGTCACGTTTGATTGGTTACAATCTGATGATGAACATGTCGGCCAATGGCTGGGGTGATCCTGATGCGCGTGAACAGGCAATCCGCGAGTTGAACCGCAACGAGCATTTCCGCAAGGCAGTCACCATGGCTGTTGATCGTAAGCAACTCGGTGAGGCGCTTGTGAAGGGGCCGTTCATGGCAACCTATGCCGGAGGCATTCTCTCCGGCTCCAACTTCTATGATCGTGAATCCAACCTGTACTATCCTTACGATCTGGACGGCGCAAAGAGCGAGCTCGAAGCGGCAGGCCTGACAGACACGGATGGCGATGGCTTTGTGAACTTCCCGGCTGGAACGGCTGACGGCAAGAACGTGGAAATCTCGCTTCTCGTCAATAGCGGCTATTCAACGGACAAAAACCTTTCCGAAGGTCTTGTGGCGCAGATGGAAAAACTGGGCCTGCGGATCGTGCTCAACCAGCAGGAAAGCAAGGACCGTGACGCGGCCAACTATGGCGGCAAGTTTGACTGGATGGTGTCGCGCACGCAGCCAGAAATGGCATCTGTCGTGCAAAACACGGTGCAGCTTGCTGCAACAGGGCCCAGAACAAGCTGGTTCCACCGTGCAAACGGCGACAATGAACTGGACCTCTTGCCTTATGAGCAGGAGCTTGTCGATATCGTCAACAAGTTCATTAGATCCAGCGACACGGAGGAAAAAGCCGACCTGATGAAGCAGTATCAGAAGGTCGCCACTACCAACGTCAACACCGTTGGCCTTGTGGAATATCCGGGTGCGCTGATCATCAACAAGCGCTTTGCCAATATTCCAAACGGTACGCCCATTTACATGTTTAACTGGGCGGAAGATTCCATCATGCGTGAACGGGTCTATGTTCCGGCAGACAAAGAGGCGGGGCATCAGCTTCATGCCGATACGCTTCCCGGCGCTCCTGGCGGCGCAGGCCCGGTAAGCCAGTAGTGCACTCCCGGCACCACAGCTCTCCCCCCGCTTTTGGGGGGAGAGTGAGAATTGCAAACGAAAGGCTCAGGGTCGTGCGTCAAGGCCTTTCACGCAGGAGCGCATGAAGTGATCAGGTTTCTTTTCGTTCGCATTTTGTCGGCAATACCGGTTCTTTTCGTATTGAGTATTGTGACATTTGCAATCATTCAGGCGCCGCCAGGCGATTACAGTGATTATATCCGGTCTCAGCTTATCAATCTGGGCGGTGCGTCTTACGACCAGGCCGAAGCCCAGGCGCGGGCTTATGCTGCCGAACACGGTCTCGACGAGCCATTGCCTATTCAATATGTGAATTGGATCAAAGGCATGGTGATGGAAGGCGATTTTGGCCAGAGCCTCTATTACAACAAGCCAGTTGGCGATGTTGTTGGTGAGCGCCTGCCGCGAACTCTGCTGCTGGCACTGACCTGCCACATATTGGCGTCCGTTTTGGGCATCACGTTCGGTGTGCTTGCAGCAACCCGCCAATATAGCTGGGTAGACACACTTCTATCAGGCATATCCTTTCTGGGAATGACCGTGCCGCGCTTCTTGATGGCGCTGATCATGGTCTATGTTCTTGTTTTTCACTTCAACGTCAACGAAATCGGCAGTTTTTTCTCGCCGCGTTATGGCGGCGCTCCGTGGTCATGGGCGAAGTTTGCAGACCTTGTGCAGCACGTTTGGCCTGTTGTGCTGATCGCCACTTTTGGCGGGCTTGCCTACAATATGCGTGTGATGCGTGGCAACCTGCTCGATACGCTGAATGCGCAATATGTTGAAACGGCGCGCGCCAAGGGCCTTCGCGAAAGTGCGGTCATCATGCGCCACGCCGTGCCCAATGCGCTGCACCCGCTGGTGATGTATCAGGGCGTTGTTCTACCCTATATGTTGACTGGCGAAATCGAGGTGGCGATCATCTTTGCGCTGCCGACTGTCGGTCCGGCCATTGTTGGCTCCATGCATGTTGGCGATGTTTATGTAACGGCGACCTTCATGCTGGTTTTGTCGGCGACGCTGATTGTCGGCAACATCATCGCCGATATGCTTCTTGCCTATCTTGATCCGCGCGTAAGACTGGGAGGTGTCCGCTAATGGCGATTTTCACCCCTCCCGAATCCACGCTCGATGCATCCGCGCCTGATGCCGCAGGCCGCAATGAAAGCTATCTGGCGCTTGTCTGGCGGCGATTGAAACATTCCGTCACGGGCATGATGGGTCTCATTCTCGTTCTGACACTGGTTTTCATGGCATTTTTTGCCGGGTTTCTGTCGCCGGTCGATCCGAAACTGACAGACAGCGCCTATATGCCGCCGGATGCGGTTTCCATTCATGATCAGGATGGTAACCTTGTTTCGCCGCGTGTTTATCCGCTTGTTGACGGCGAGGAACTCGATCCCGTCACCTTCCAGCCAATCAGTGGGCCGGACTATGACAACCCCAGACGGCTCGGGTTTTTCGTCAGTGGTTTTGAGTACAAGCTGCTTGGCATAATTCCGGCGAAGACGCATTTCTTCGGCTCTGTTGATGGCGAGCCCGTGCATTTTCTGGGAACGGATAAGTTTGGGCGCGATGTTCTTTCGCGAGCAATTTACGGCTCGCGTATTTCACTGATGATTGCCTTGACCGTGGTCTTCATGATCACCGTCATTGGCACCACTGTCGGTATGGTGTCGGGCTACTTTGGCGGAACGCTCGACACCTGGGTACAGCGATTTGTTGAGCTGGTTCTGGCCTTTCCGCAATTGCCGCTTTATCTGGCCTTGACGACCCTCATCCCGGTAACTGCGCCGACAAAAGTCTTTCTCGCCTTTGTTATTCTCGTTCTTTCAGCCCTTGGCTGGGCGCAGATGTCACGTGAGGTGCGCGGCAAAACCTTGGCGCTGGCCCGTATCGAATATGTGAAAGCCGCAATGGCGATCGGCGCGACGGACAAGCGCATTATTTTTCAGCATATTTTCCCTAATGTGATGAGCCATGTCATCGTTGCGGTGACGCTGCAAATCCCCAATGTCGTGCTTCTGGAGTCCTTCCTCGGTTTCTTAGGTTTTGCCGTCAAGCCACCGCTGATTTCCTGGGGACTGATGCTGCAGGATACCGCCAATTATTCGGTGATCGGCTCCTATCCCTGGATATTGAGCCCGGTCGCATTCGTGCTGGTGACAGTGTTTGCATTTAACGCGCTTGGCGATGGTTTGCGCGATGCAATCGACCCGTATTGAGCTGGAGGATTGAAAGATGACGAATGAAAATCTGATCCCCCCAGTTCGTTTCGATGCCAGCGCCAAGAGTGGTGAACCGATTATCGATGTTCGCAATGCCGGGGTGAAATTCAAAACCGAACACGGCTTTGTTGAAGCGGTGAAGGATATTTCGCTGCAGCTCTACAAGGGTGAAACTATCGCCGTTGTCGGCGAATCCGGTTCCGGCAAGTCGGTCACTGCGCGTACGATTATGGGCCTGTTATCGAAGCGCGCCACCGTAGATCCCAAGGCTGCCGTTTTCTTCAATGGGCAGGACATTTTGAAGTTCTCGGCAGAAAAACGCCGCCTGCTGCGCGGCGGACCGATTTCGATGATCTTTCAGGAGCCCATGAGTTCGCTCAACCCGATTTACACAATCGGCTCGCAGATTGTTGAGTCCATTCGGGCGCACCAGAAAATGAGCCGTTCGGCGGCACGAAGCCGCGCGATCGAGCTTTTGAAAGAAGTGCAGATACCGCAGCCGGAAATGCGCGTGGATCAATATCCTCACCAGCTCTCCGGTGGGCAGCGCCAGCGCGTCATGATTGCCATAGCGCTGGCCAACAATCCCGATGTGTTGATTGCCGATGAGCCGACGACGGCGCTTGATGTCACCGTGCAGGCACAGATCCTGAACTTGTTGCGGGACCTTCAGCAAAAGCACGGTATGGCCGTAATTCTCATCACGCACGATCTGACCGTCGTTCGCAAATTCTCTGACTATGTTTACGTCATGCAGAAGGGCGAGTTGAAGGAGCACAACACGACCGAAGTGTTGTTTGGAAACCCGCAGCATGATTATACGCGCCACTTGCTTGGTTCAGAACCAACCGGTGCGGCCAAGCCGCTGGAAGGCAACGAGCCGATTATCCTTGAAGGACGCAATGTGAAGATTGCCTTCACGCTGAAAAGCGGTGGCATGTTCAATTCAAAAACGATGGAACTGGTTGCTGTCGACAAACTGTCGCTTGCGCTGAAGCGGGGTGAAACGCTGGGTATTGTGGGTGAGTCCGGTTCGGGAAAAACCACCTTTGGCCAAGCTTTGACCCGGCTGATTGAAAATGATGGTGGCGAGATATTCTTCAACGGTGAGCCGATCCATTCACGCAATCGCGGGGCTATGCGACCCCTGCGATCGCGCATACAGATTGTTTTTCAGGATCCATTTTCCTCGCTCAACCCGCGTATGACGGTTGGGCAGATCATCGGGGAAGGGTTGATCGTCAATAATATTGGCGCAAGCGCAGCCGAGCGGCAGGATCGCGTGCGGGAGGCACTTCTGTCCTCCGGCCTTCCTGACAATATCGGTGGGCGCTTCCCCCATGAATTTTCCGGCGGTCAGCGGCAGCGCATTGCTATTGCGCGCGCCATCGCCTTGGAACCCGAATTCGTACTGCTCGATGAACCGACTTCTGCTCTGGATCTTTCCGTTCAGGCGCAGATCATCGAGCTACTACGAAAACTACAGGATGAACGGGGTCTGAGTTATCTCTTCATCTCTCACGACCTCAAGGTCGTTCGTGCCTTATGCCACCGGGTCATCGTCATGCAGCATGGCATGATTGTGGAGCAGGGACCGGTCGATGAGGTCTTGAATAATCCCAAGACAGACTACACCGAGAAACTTGTCAGAGCTGCTTTTGAAGTTGCCGCCTGAGCCTGGAGATATCTATGAGTAAGCAGCCTAAAATTGCGTTTATTGGTGCCGGTTCGACGGTCTTCATGAAGAATATTATTGGCGATATATTGCATCGCCCGGCACTTTCGGCCGCAACGATTGCCCTGATGGATATCAATGCTCAACGGCTTGAGGAAAGCGAAATTGTTGCCCGCAAGATGGCACATACGCTCGGCGGCAAAGCGAAGATCGAGACCTATTCCAATCAACGAAAGGCGCTTGAAGCGGCTGACTTTGTGGTTGTTGCCTTCCAGATTGGTGGTTTCGAGCCTTGCACTGTCACCGATTTCGAAGTGCCGAAGAAATACAGTCTCCGCCAAACGATTGCTGACACGCTTGGTATTGGCGGCATTATGCGCGGTCTTCGCACCGTGCCGCACCTTTGGAGCATTTGCGAGGATATGCTGGAAGTTTGTCCGGACGCGATCATGCTGCAATATGTAAACCCGATGGCGATCAACACCTGGGCGATTGCCGAAAAATTTCCGACAATCAAACAGGTTGGACTTTGCCACTCGGTACAAGGAACAGCCTATGAGCTCGCCCGCGACCTGGATATTCCGTTGAAGGAAATTCGTTATCGCGCCGCTGGTATCAACCATATGGCGTTCTATCTGAAGTTCGAACATCGCCAGCCCGATGGAAGCTACAGGAACCTCTATCCGGACCTTCTGGCGGGCTACCTTGATGGGCGTTTTCCAAAGCCGAGCCATTGGAACCCGCGCTGCCCCAACAAGGTGCGCTATGAAATGCTCAAGAGGCTTGGCTACTTTGTCACGGAAAGCTCCGAGCATTTTGCTGAATACACGCCCTATTTCATCAAGGAAGGTCGTGAGGATCTGATCGAGAAGTTCGGCATTCCGCTTGATGAATATCCCAAACGCTGCGTGGAGCAGATTGAACGTTGGAAGTCGGAGGCGGAAGCCTACAAACAGGCCGACACGATTGAGGTGAAACAGAGCCACGAATATGCTTCATCTATCGTCAACTCGGTCTGGACGGGTGAGCCTTCCATCATCTACGGCAACGTACGCAACAATGGCTGCATCACCTCCCTGCCGGAAAATTGTGCGGCAGAAGTGCCCTGTGTCGTCGATGACAACGGTATACAGCCAACGTCTATCGGCGCGCTTCCGCCGCAGCTAACCGCGTTGATCCGCACGAATATCAATGTGCAGGAACTGACCGTTGAGGCGCTGGTGAGCGAGAACCGTGAGCATATCTATCATGCGGCCATGATGGACCCGCATACCGCTGCCGAGCTTGATCTCGACCAGATATGGTCAATGACGAATGATCTGATCACGGCACACGGCGATTGGCTTCCGGAATGGGTGCGGAGTTAAGACCGTCAAGTTGACGGAACTTGAACATTGATAGCGAGT
>JBNLGT010000035.1:0-26644 GCA_050306195.1 Ensifer sp. | reverse complement strand
TCTGGCTGAATGTTCGGTGGCTTTGGGCCAGGAGCTGTCATCGTAATCGACGGACTTCCAGCCTTCCGGTTCGGGGATTTTGGAATAGGCGCAGGCCCCCTGCCCGGCCACCGGATTGCGCTCTCTGGCGCAATCGGGGCTGGCTGGCGCATTATGAATGACAAGGCAGCGCCAACCGTTGTCAGTCACGGCAACCGGCTTTCCGTCGACCGTGAATTGCGCGATGAAACCGCCGTCTCCCATTTGTTGACGGCGGGTGCCTATATATTCAAGGCCCGTATCGTCCTGCTTGAAATCCTTGACGACAAAATTCAGCGCATAGGGGCGCTTCGCCTCAAAATTAAATCGTTCTTCGTTGAAAGATCGCTCCGTCGTTATCGGCACGTGATCTTCCGCCACCTTCTTTTCGTTGAGATAAAACGCAAACCAATTATCAACCCATACATCGGCATGAACTGTTTCCGCTTTTGCTTCGAACGCCGCCACCGCAAACGCCAGAACAGTTGCTGTGCTTAAAAGGTTCTTGATCATTCTATTTCCCCGTCAGGTCGCTTTTGGAGCATCATAAACATATTCTCCGTTCGAAGAAGGCCCTTCATGCCCTACTTTGTCGCACAAATGGCATAGCGGTGTTGTGTCGCGCGCTCGAGCCGTTTGAAGAAGTTGAAATTCTTCCTTTGCGCCCGACGGATAGCGCGCATGTCCCCATCGATAATTACGTTTGAGAAGCCTGCCTTCCGCAAGAGATCGGCCACGGCCTCGCTCCTGGCCCCTCCTGAGAAATAGACGCGAGAGAGGATATGTGCGTGTGTTTCCGCCATGTCGCCAGAAAGTGTTTCGGAAGCCGTTCGCGGCGAAATTTTCAGCGCGGTTGCGAGGCGGAGAAAGCGCTTAACAAGCCGCGAGATCATCGACATTTTCACAAAATCACCATCAACGACAAGCAGTTTACCACCCGGCTTGAGCAACCTGTGCCATTCCATGAAGGCGGCCTCGGGATCAACGAGCGTCCAAACCAAATGCCGGTTGGTTATGACCTCGTAGGTTTCATCCGCCTCCAGCGTGTTTTCCGCGTCGCCCAGCAAGAAACGGATATTGCGTCCCCTGGACTTTGCCTTACTACGCGCGCGCTCCAACATCGCCTCCGACCAATCCATCCCGGTGACCCGGAAACCCAAATCGTCGAGAAGATGCGACACGACCCCCGTGCCCGAAGCCAAATCGAGCGCAAGCCTTCCGTCTCCTTCCCCAAGGTGTTTGCGTATCAGATTATGCCAAGCGACTCGCTCGTTCATGGAAAAGATTTCGTGACCTGGCTGTTGGTCGAATGTGGCCGCGCGCGCCGACCAGTAGGCTCTGATCTCATCGCGCAGATCAAAATTGGGGAGGGTTACGACGTCGTTCATTTAGTCCTCTCTCACAGTCTGGAACACTTCTAAAAGAAATATCTTGACGATAATTGTCAAGATATTTAGACGATTTGTTGACTGTTAATGTCAAGATAAATTGATCACCGCAAGCCGCAATCAAAACGGAGACCAAAAATGAACATTTTCAATAAGGTGGCGCTTTCCACCTCGATTTTGTGCGTCCTTTTTTCACAGAGTGTCCTGGCTTCTGAAACCGTTATGATTACCGATATTACCGGACGAAAAGTCGAAGTAAGCGTTCCCGTGGAACACGTCATTCTCGGCGAAGGACGCCAGATATATTTTGTTGCGGCCTTAGATACCGAAGATCCGTTTGGTCGTGTCGTTGGCTGGCGCGATGACTTTAAAAAGGCCGACCTCGACGGATATAATGCGTACTTAAAAAAATATCCGCAGATGGAAGAGTTGCCGACATTTGGCGGCATGAAAGACGGAACCTTTGACGTCGAGCAGGCCGTTGCTCTGCATCCGGATGTCGTCATCATGAACATCGACGCCAAACGAGCAACTGAAGATGGCGGTTACACCGAAAAACTGGCGAAAGCCGGAATTCCTCTGGTTTATATCGATTTCCGCGATAAGGCGTTTGAAAACACCGAACCCTCCATGCGTATTGTGGGTCAGCTCTTTGGCAAGGAGGAGCGCGCGGAAGATTTCATCAAATTCCGTTCCAGGCAATTGGCGCGGGTCACCGATGTGATCTCGTCGGCGGCCGAGCTCACACGGCCGGTCGTCTTTATGGAGCGCGCAGGAGGCTACTCGGACGATTGCTGCATGTCTTTCGGCGACGAAAATTTCGGCAAGATGGTAGAAATGGCAGGTGGAACCAACATGGCGAAGGATATTATACCGGGCACATTTGGCACGGTGAATCCTGAGCAGATAATCGCCTCAGATCCGGATCAGATCATTGTCACGGGAGCCAACTGGGAGGGGTATGTTCCCGGAGGAAAGTGGGTCGGCGTAGGGCCCGGCGCAAATCAGGCGACCTCAGTGGCCAAGCTGTCAGCACTGATGAAACGCCCGGGTTTCACCGGAACCAAAGCGGCAAAGAACGGGAATGTTCATGCCATTTGGCATCAGTTCTATAACAGCCCCTACCAATTCGTTGCCGTTCAGCAGATTGCCAAATGGCTGCACCCCGACCTCTTTAAGGATTTGGACCCTGATGCAACATTCAGGGAACTGCACAAAAAATACCTGCCGGTGGACTACAAGCCCGGATACTTCGCATCGCTCAATGTCGGTCAGTAATTAAAATGACCTACGGCGAAACGACAATAATGGAGACAGGACGCGGCCAGTATCGCGCCCTTGTGGCCCGGCGCATCATACTCCTCGTGTGCCTGGCCGCCGGACTGAGCCTCACCTTTGCACTTGACCTGGCGCTAGGTCCGGCGAATTACAGTCTCGGCGATGTTCTCAAAGCGTTGCAGTCGCCCGCATCGGTTGACAACCAACTTCGGGTCGTCATCTGGGATATCCGCATGCCGGTTGCGTTGATTGCGCTGACCGTCGGCGCCTCGCTCTCCTTGGCGGGCGCGCAAATGCAGACAATCCTCGGCAATCCACTCGCCAGTCCATTCACGCTTGGCGTCTCGGCAGCGGCTGGTTTTGGCGCAGCGCTCGGACTTGTCATGGGTGTGGCCGTTTTCCCAGCGGCCGTCGAATACATGATCCCAGCCAACGCATTCGTTATGGCAATGGGAGCTTCGATACTTATCTACGGAGTTTCCACATTTCGCGGCGTAACGGCGGAAACAATCGTCCTTCTGGGTATTGCGTTGGTCTTCACCTTCAATGCCCTGCTTTCTCTTCTCGAATACCTGGCGTCCGAACAAGCTCTGGCCGCCGTTGTCTTCTGGACTATGGGTTCATTGACCAAGGCAACATGGCCCAAAGTCTACATTACAGCGGCTGTACTCGTCGTTTCCGTGCCGCTTTTTGCACGCCAGGCCTGGTCCCTAACCGCGCTCAGGTTGGGCGACGACAAGGCTGCAAGCTTTGGGGTGAACATCAAGCAAGTTCGCTTGCAGACACTTTTGATTGTTTCTCTGCTCGCGGCAATACCGGTTTCGTTTGTCGGGACGATAGGTTTTGTGGGCCTGGTAGGACCGCATATCGCACGCATGCTTGTAGGTGAGGACCAGCGTTTCTTCGTGCCTGCGGCAATAGCGTGCGGCGCGCTGATGTTATCAGCGACGTCTGTCGTTTCGAAGATAATACTCCCCGGCGCAATCCTACCCATTGGCGTCATCACGGCGCTGGTTGGCGTACCCTTTTTCTTCGTTCTTATTTTCACCAACAGGAGGCGGTCATGGTAGGCCTGACACTGGACAAACTCGGGGCAAATTATGGTGGTCGGCCCGTTATTGCGGACGTAACCACCGGTTTGTTGCGCGGCGGAGAGCTGACTGCCGTCATTGGTCCCAACGCCGCAGGCAAATCCACCCTCTTCAAGAGGATTGCAGGCCTCGTAAAAGGCGCAGGCGTTGTAACTGTCAGCGACAGCATTAAGGGAGCTGATTCAATCTGTTACATGCCTCAGGATACGGGCGTAAACGCAGTCCTCACGGTGTACGAATCCATATTGCTGGCGTCGCGGCAAAGCCCCGCCTGGACAGTGCGCGAGAAGGACCTAGCCATGATCGACCGCATTCTGGCTGACCTCAACATCGCCTCGCTTGCATTCCGCAATCTGGGTGAGCTTTCCGGCGGGCAGCGGCAGTTGGTGGCCATCGCGCAGGCCTTGGTTCGAAAGCCTGAAATACTCTTGATGGATGAACCAACCTCAGCGCTCGACATGCACCGGCAATTGGAAGTGTTGCAATTCATGAAACGCCTTGCTGGTCGCGATGGCATGGCGGTCCTGATCGCCTTGCATGACCTAAACCATGCATTGCGTTTCTGCGACAATACCATGGTCATTGAAGCAGGGCACCTGATTGCAGCCGGCCCCACGCGCGAGGTCATCAACACTGATTTGCTACGCAACATATATCAGGTTGACGCGCGCATCGAACACTGCTCGCGCGGCATGCCGTTTGTCATAGTTGACGAGGCCGCCTGAGGGAATAAGAGCCCCGCCCGGTTGTGTGTTTATGATCCCCTGCAGGGCAGAACGCGTCGGGGAGTTGACCAGTCCGCGATGTCGGCTCTCCACCTGACCAGAGTAGGAAGGATCGGACACCTGCGCCCAAGCAAAAGAGTCTTGAGCCTCGAAAGTATTCGAGGCTCAAGTCACATCTCGATCAGAACTCTACCTTGACACCGGCATTGGCCGACCATGACCACGATCTGTCGTCGTGGATGCCAATCTTTGCACCTCCATAGAGCGTGGCTTGCCGTGAGAGCTGCACTTCGCCGGAAAGACCAATTCGCGCACCGAAGATGTTGCGCTTGGTGAATGTTGAAACCGTGAAGTTATTGCCGCTCAGGCTGGCATTGAGCGCAGAGGAACCGAGATTGATGGTGTCAACCAGTTCACCCGTTACAGAAACGCTCGTCTTAAGATTATTCGCCATATTCTGAACGTTTGTCAGCTTGGCGCTTATAACGCCTTCCAGTGAATGGGACTGACGGGCGCCATAAGAAACGTTCTGTGTGGATCCGACTTCAACATAACCCTGGTAAAAGCCACCAGTATAACGGACCTTTGCGCCAGATGTGAGACTCCAGCTGTCATGCAAGTTGATCTTCTTGGAAAGGCCAAGTTCGGGTGAAATGAACCCGCCGTTAAAGGCGCCCGTTGCGTCTGCTGAACCGGAAATAACACGTGTGCTTCGGGAATGAATACCACCGGCAACGAAAGAGGCATCAAAGGTGAGGCCTGCGAAATCTTTTCGATAATAGACGCCGCCGAAGCTTGTGTCTCCGATAACGCGACCAGAACCATTATTTGCCTGGCTGATCATGCGGCCTCCTCCGGCGAGCACGCCGAGACGGCCAAAGTCGAAAACATGGTCCACACCAGCCGCAATGCCATAGTTGGCCGACGTCGTTGCATTGCCGCGTTCAAAGGATTGGCCACCGAAGGCGCGTAGCCAGATGAGGTTGCCGTATTTATCAAGGGCGACACCATTGCCGAAGTTCGTGACGGCAACCGCAGAATCGGCTTTCTTTTTCTCTTCGGCATAACCAAGAGCGGACGTATCAGGTGCGCTCTCCGGCAAAATATCACCTGCAAACGGACGCTCGACATCAATATCAAGGATATTGCTGATCACCGTATTTACCGATCCGGAATAGGCGGTTACTGCCGTCGGAAGGGAGGCATCGGCCGTTTCTTGAACAACTTCGATGGTGCCGTCGCCGCTGCCATCCAAATTAAGGATGAGCTGTTGCGTCGACGGGGCGCTAACTGCAACATCGTTGTTATTTTTATCAAACCCTTTGACCTCAACGGAGTAACTTCCATCGCCAAAGTTAACTTGGTTTCCGACCGTCGTATGAAAGTCGATACCACTTGAGAAGACAGCGCCAGGTTTGATGTAAAGGCTGTTGCCATCTGCATTAAAAAGGACTGCTGAAAACAGGGCGCCGCTGATTGTTCCGTAGTTTGTGAGGCTTATAGCACTATCGGCAGTGATACCAAAATAACCGCCCTCAATGGTCCCGTAATTGGTTATTGAGAGATTGATATTCTCATCACCGGCATAGATTCCTGAACCGCCAAGCACATTGTTAAGGTGTGCTGTGCTCTCAATCGTGATCTCGGCATTGGTCATTTGGTCGATACCCAAAACCGAGCGATAGCTTCCAGAAATCTCCTCCGTTAGCCCGAAGGAATAAGTGCAATTACTTTGGTTAAGCATCAGGATGTAATCTGGGGAGCCTCCTGGCGGAGTCGTGCTGCAGGCCGCAAGCGCTGAGCCAGGTTCAGCAACATAAGCCGTTAGCGCAGCCACACTACTTAAAAGGTAGAGAACCGTGGCTCTGGACGTCAGGCATAGCTTCGCCATCCCGCGGGATTGCAGGTTATAATCAGACATTTTGTTAAACCTCATTCATGTGCAACGTCGGTGAATCGTTCCGATTCGAAACGCTCGCCAACGTCATCTGGCCTAGCTCTCAGATCGCATAAGCGCCATTCCATAACAAGGCTCAAAACTCAAGAAAATCTATATATTAAAATAGCTTAGCATTCTTTCTCGTAGTTTAAATATGTTCTCGAATGATGTCGCTGGTATGCCTCCACAGGCTGCGCATCTTAAGATGCTGCCAAACGTAGAATCGCGCCCGGCATAAGGCAGCAGGCCTGACAATCAGGTTGTGACGGGTATCGCAGCTCAACGCTTTCTTGCTCCCTGCCAGGTTTTCGTGTAGCACGCCGCTCGACCTCCCAATTTCAAAAAGATTTGAGCAGCATGAGCGGTTTTGACCTGATTATTTTCGATTGCGACGGCGTCCTTGTTGATTCCGAGGTTATTGCCGCCCAGGTGGAATCGAAGCTCTTGCGCGAAGCCGGTTATTCAATCAGCGTTGAGGAAATGGGCGAGCGTTTTTCAGGTATGACCTGGAAGAACATTCTTCTCGCCATTGAGGAAGAGGCAGACATTCCCCTATCCGCGTCACTGCTTGATAAGTCGGAAAAGCTTCTCGACCAGAGGCTCGCGCGCGACGTTAAAGCAATCGAAGGCGTTCAGTTAGCCCTTGCACGACTAACACAGCCCCGTTGCATTTGCTCCAATTCCTCTTCGGCGCGGCTGGACGCAATGCTGACGAAGACTGGCCTGAAACCCTATTTCGACCCGCATATCTTTTCCGCAAAGGACCTCGGTCCCGATCGAGAAAAACCCAAGCCGGATGTCTACCTGCACGGCGCGGAAACCATGAATGTGAAACCGTCCTCTATTATCGTCATTGAGGATTCGGTCCACGGGATCGAAGCGGCGCGTGCGGCCGGCATGCGCGTTATCGGATTTACCGGCGGCTCGCATACCTATCCTTCACATTCGGATCGTTTGACCGAAGCGGGCGCTGAAACCGTAATTGCGCGCATGAGTGAGCTTCCTGCGGTCATTAAAGCGCTTTCGGAATGGTCGGCTATCGCCTGACGAACCATTCAAATCCGGATATTAAGTCCGCCCGGCTGGACCGAAAATGTGGCGGGCAATGGGCCTTGCATCTCCCCATCGGCTTCCAGGCAAGGTGATGAATCTCGCTCAGCGATATCGCTGAGAGACACTCTGCGCGCACGCCGGAAGAGCACATCCGGTTCATCCAGGTGAACGCCGCGCCGCACCAGCCTGAGAGAGGCGATCAGATTCATCCGGCCACGTGCTGGAACAACGATGACATCCAGAAGGCCATCATCGAGCGCCGCCTGTGGGGCGATTTCCAAACCCCGGCCAAAAAAACGACCGTTCGCGACAACGATCGCAGCGCAGGTCAGGTCCAACTCCTCTCGATCATCAAGTATCAACCTGAACTGATAGGGATGATAGGTAGCCATGCCCGCAATAATATAAAACGGATAGATCAGCGCTGAGGGCGCCAGACCACGCAGGCGGCTAGCATTCAACCGCTGAACAACACTGCCGGTAAAGCCAGCAGATGCAATATTGATAAAATGCCTCAATCTGGAGCCGCCGTTCTGGTCAGCCGTTTCAATGACGCAAACGTCAACCTGTCTTATTGCTGCGGAAATAATGCGCTCCGCCAAAGCACTTGCGTCTTCACCCAGCGAAAACGGTCTAACAAAATCACCGCCGCTGCCAATATTGAGAAAGGAAAGCGGGACAGCAGGATTTGTCGAGGTGAGCAAGCCGTGAACAACCTCGTTCAACGTGCCGTCTCCGCCTGCGGCAATAATCAGACTGTAGCCTGAATCCACACATTCGCGGGCGCGAAAAACTGCGTCACCTGCAAAACGGGTTTCATATATATCTGCCTGTAGCCCACGCATTTTGAACGCGGCGACCAGCGCAGCAACCCGCGAACGACCGCGCCGCATTCCAGAAACCGGATTAAAAACGATAGCGAAGCGTTGTCCCCCCAAGCCCGCTTCCCTCTCATATGCCCGCCTGGCTATTTAGGACCTTCGTCGAAACCAACATAAATTGTTGAATATTCGCCTGCGCCACCGGGAATAGTGACGTCCGCTTTCTCAAACAAAAACTGATTGGACAACTGTCCGGAAGGCACTTGCACCTCCAGCTCCGTCAACTGGGAATAGAGGACCGCATCTTTGTCCGCGACAGCGACGCGGATCGGCAACTTGTAGCTGCCAGACTTGCCGACCGGGCCCAAAACTATACGTCCCCGCGCCTGTACTGTGATGACCATACCGTTTTCAGAAACCGCGCACGCACGCGTAGTGTCAACAATTGCCGCCTGATAAATCAGTTTTTCCGGGTCGCGCTGTCCATCAGCCAATTTACGCGCGCCACGAGCATAGGAACGGTTATAGGCAGTCCCTTCGCGTAGCGCTATTTGCGGGCATTTGCCCTGCACCACCAGCGGCGTCGCCTGTTCCTTGGCGGCGCTTTGGAAAAGGCCCTTTGTGTCAGTTGAATTGCAAGCCGCCAGAACGGCAAGAAGAGATGCGCCCACGACGCCACGGATTTTACGATCTACTACACCAGACAAGCTCATGAGAATTCCCGGATTTTCCTGCCTCAAAGAATAATAATCGGCCCTTTTCATGGCCTGCGTCGATGGTCTATAGCAGCGGTAAAAGAAAAAATCGATCAGCGGCGGAAATTTTCGCTGCCGGCGGGGGCAACCTCGAAGAAGGAAATACAACTGTGAAATATGTTTCGACCCGCGGCGATGCACCCGAACTCGGCTTCTGTGACGCCTTGCTGGCAGGCCTTGCCGCCGATGGCGGCCTCTACCTGCCGAAAAAATGGCCTGAACTTTCCAGGAAAGAAATTCGTGACCTGCGTGGAAAGTCCTATCAGGACGTGGCGTTTGAGATCATTTCGCGCTTCGTCGATGGCGAGATTGAAGACAGCGCCCTGAAGGCGATGATCGACGAGGCCTATGGAACGTTCCGCCACGAAGCCGTGACACCGTTGGTTCAAACGGGCGCTAATACCTATGTGCTGGAGCTTTTTCACGGCCCCACCATGGCGTTCAAGGATGTTGCCATGCAGTTGCTGGCGCGCCTGATGGATCATGTACTGGCTGAGCGCGGCCAGCATGCCACGATTGTTGGCGCGACATCTGGCGATACGGGCGGCGCTGCGATTGACGCCTTTGCCGGGCGTGATCGCACGGACATTTTTATCCTGTTTCCTGAGGGTAAGGTCTCGCCAGTGCAGCAGCGCCAGATGACGACATCGGCAGCGGCCAACGTGCATGCAATTGCAGTGCAGGGCAACTTCGACGATTGCCAAAACCTGGTGAAGGAGATGTTCGGTCATGTTTCCTTCCGCGACCAGGTGAAGCTTTCCGGTGTCAATTCGATCAACTGGGCGCGTATCATGGCCCAGACAGTTTACTATTTTACGGCCGCGCTTTCGCTTGGCGCGCCGCAGCGGAAAGTTTCCTTCACGGTGCCGACAGGTAATTTCGGCGATGTGTTTGCTGGTTACGTGGCACAGAAAATGGGCCTTCCGATTGACAAGCTGATTGTAGCCACGAACGAGAATGACATTCTGGCGCGCGCATTGAAGACGGGCCGGTATGAAATGCGCGGCGTGACGGCAACCACATCGCCTTCCATGGATATCCAGATTTCCTCCAATTTTGAGCGGCTGCTTTATGAAGCGTCAGGTCGTAATGCGAAGAGCGTGCGTTCCGCCATGGACCGGCTGAAGCAGTCAGGCGCGTTCGACATTGACGACGACGCGCTCAAGGCAATGAAAAAAACTTTCCGTGCTGCGCGGGCCAGCGAAAAACAGGTGGCTGCGCAAATCGCCTCAACACTTGAACATTGCGGTTACCTGCTCGACCCGCACACCGCTGTTGCCGTTCACGTGGCGGCGCGCCACACAAAGGCGTCTGCGCCCATGGTCGTGCTTTCCACGGCGCATCCGGCAAAATTTCCCGCGGCAGTAAAATCGGCATGCGGTATTGACCCCGCGCTTCCAACGTGGCTTGCTGATTTGATGGAACGGGAGGAGCACTTCGACATTTTGCAGCCTACGCTTGATAACATTGAGAATTTTATCAGCGGTCGTGCACGCATTATTGTCGGAGGAGCACAGAAAGAGGCATCATGAGAGTTAAGCGTACCGAGCTTGCGTCAGGACTGACAATTATTACCGAGAACATGCCACACCTTGAGAGTGCCGCTCTCGGAGTGTGGGTGAAATCCGGGTCCCGGGACGAGCAAGCCTCGGAGCATGGCATTGCTCACCTATTGGAGCACATGGCGTTCAAAGGAACGAAACGCCGTTCGGCACGACAGATCGCCGAGGAGATCGAGAATGTTGGCGGTGAAGTTAATGCCGCGACATCGACGGAATCGACCTCCTATTACGCGCGCGTGTTGAAAGACCATGTGCCGCTCGCCATCGATATTCTTGCCGACATCCTGACCGAGTCCGTTTTTGACGAAGCCGAGCTGGAACGCGAAAAACACGTCATCTTGCAAGAAATTGGCGCAGCCAATGACACGCCAGACGATGTTGTATTCGACCGTTTTGCCGAAACGGCGTTTCGAGACCAGACCATTGGCCGCCCGATTCTGGGCACGCCCGAGACTGTCAACTCTTTCACGCCAGAGCAGATCCGAGCCTATCTGGCGCGTAATTACACCACTGACCGCATGTTTGTCGTCGCTGCGGGTGCTGTTGATCACGACAGCATAGTCAAACAGGTCGAGGAACGCTTTGCCACAATCCCGCAACGCCCGAAATTAGCTGTCGTTGCCGACGCTGCGCGTTACACAGGCGGCGAATTCCGCCTGACGCGCGATCTCATGGACGCCCAATTCCTGCTTGGATTTGAGGGGCGCGCCTATCATGTACGCGATTTTTACGCCTCTCAGGTTCTGGCCAACATTCTTGGCGGCGGCATGTCATCGCGTTTGTTCCAGGAAGTTCGCGAACATCGGGGATTATGCTATTCGGTTTACGCCTTCCATTGGGGTTTCTCCGATACAGGCGTATTCGGTATCCATGCCGCAACTGGCACTGAAGACCTGCCAGAGCTTATTCCGGTTATTGTCCAGGAACTGCGCAAAGCTTCGGAAAATATCGAGCAAAGCGAGATTGACCGCGCGCGGGCGCAGATCAGCGCGCATTTGCTGATGGGGCAAGAAAGCCCGGCAGCCCGCGCAGGCCAATTGGCCCGACAGATCATGCTGTATGGTCGCCCCATTTCCAATGCAGAAATGATGGAGCGCCTCCAAGGAATCACGACTGAGCGACTGACGGATCTCTCGGGGCGGTTGTTCTTCGACACAAAACCAACGCTTTCCGCTGTCGGGCCTTTGGAAAACCTTGCCCAACTGAAAGACATTGCCGCATCTCTTACCAACGGAATGGCCGCACCTATAACCGCCTGAAACTCTCATTAAGATTTGCCATTTCGGGGACGGCATTTTCCATGTTCCGTTTTTTCAGACACCGATTTGCAGCACCTGTTATTAGTGGACCGGAACATTTCCTGCGCCTACCGCAAATGGCGGACTATGCCGAGTGGAGAATATTGAGGGAAGAAAGTTTTTCCCATCTTCAACCTTGGGAACCGTCGTGGGGGGCCGATGATCTCTCCCGGCGCGCATTCAAACAACGCGTTGAACGCAATCAACGGGAATATTCGATGGGCAGCGCGCTGCCCCTTTTCATTTTCTCCAAACATGACGACGCCCTGTTGGGCGGCATTACCATCGGGCAGATACGCAGAGGCGCAGCCCAATGCTGCATGATTGGCTATTGGATGGGCGAAAAGCACAGCGGAAAAGGACATATGCGCGCAGCGCTCGCCCTTGTCATCCACCATATCTTCACGCAGCTGCGGTTGCACCGTATCGAAGCAGCCTGTATTCCCGATAATGAGCGGAGCTTAGGACTTCTCGAAAAAGCCGGATTTCAGCGAGAAGGGCTTCTCAGAGAATATTTAAAGATAGACGGACGCAGACGCGAGCATATTCTCATGTCGCTTCTGGCAACCGATCAAAAGACGCCGCAAAGGGATAAGAACGGCTCATGACACGCATCGACCCAGTTGAACAGCTGGTCTTACGGCGGCGCGTCCTTGCGACGTTGGCAGCATCAATTATGATAATTTTAGGCTGGCTTCAGCACGCGCGGGCAGCCGAGCCGGTGAAAATTACGGCAGAAGACACCGCCTTCGACCTCACGGCAACGACCGAAATATATCTCAATCAAGGAAATGCATTCCAGGTTTCCACGGCTGCCGGTACAGATGGCATTGTAAGGCGCATCGAGGTTCGCGCTTCATCGGACGAGCATCACGGCGACTGGGCAGTTTTCGCGCTTGCCAATGTGTCAGGAGAACAGCTCGATCGTGTGATTGTCGCCCCGCATTTCCGGCTTGCTAATTCCCGGCTGTTCTGGCCGGATTTGGGTTCACAGCGCATCAATTCCATTACGCCGAGCGAAGGTTTTGCTCTGGAGCGACTACCGAGCAATGAGGCCGATGTCTTTCAGATTACACTCAATCCTGGCTCCGTAATCACCTTCGTTGCAGAACTCACGACGCCTGAACTACCCCAGCTCTATTTGTGGGAACCCGAAGCATACAAGGATACAGTCAACGCCTTCACGCTCTACCGCGGCATTGTTCTCGGTATTGCGGGCCTTTTGGCGGTTATTCTCACCATTCTCTTCGTGGTTCGTGGAACTGCCATGCTGCCGGCAGCTGCCGCTCTCGCCTGGGCGGTCCTTGGTTATGTCTGCGTGGACTTTGGCTTCCTGGAAAAGTTGATCAGCATCAGCCCAGCCGATCAGCGTATCTGGCGCGCGGGCACCGAGGTGACGATGGCTGTCAGTCTGGTGCTTTTCCTGTTCACCTATCTCAACCTCAATCGATGGCACACGCATCTCGGCTATGTCACATTTGCGTGGATTTCAGGCCTCGGTCTCTTAGCGGCGGTTTCAGTCTACGACCCCTCTGTTGCATCTGGTATTGCCCGCATTTCCTTTGCGCTGACCGCCATGGCAGGCGTGGCCGCAATCGTCTATCTGACAACCCAGCGATACGATCGAGCCGTTTTGCTGATCCCCAGTTGGGCATTGATTATTGCCTGGCTGCTGGCGGCTTGGTTGACTGTTACCGGGCGGATCGACAACGACATTGTGCAGCCAGCTCTCACGGGTGGTATGGTGCTGATCATATTGATGATTGGCTTTACCGTGATGCAGCACGCATTTTCCAGCGGCGGCTTGCACCAAGGTTTGTTTTCTGACCTTGAGCGTCGGTCGCTGGCGCTGACGGGATCGGGGGACACGGTTTGGGATTGGGATGTGACCCGTGACCGTGTTGTCACCAGCCCTGATGTCGCAACCCTGCTTGGCCTTGCGCCTGGCACGTTGCATGGAGCCGTCAGGAACTGGCTTTCACCCATGCATCCAGATGACCAGGACCGATTCCGCGCCACCATGGAAGTGCTGCTGGAGCATCGCAGAGGTCGGCTTGACCACGACTTCAGGATCCGCGCGCACGATGGCCATTTTCATTGGCTGAGAGTTCGTGCCCGTCCGGTTCTGGGCGCCAGCGGAGAGGTCATCCGTTGTGTCGGAACGCTCGCCGATGTCACGTCAGAGAAAACAGCCATGGAACGGCTGCTGCGAAACTCCGTTCATGATAATCTGACAGGGCTGCCAAATCGCGAGCTATTCATTGACCGTCTGCAACTGGCCATCAATCTCGCCCGTGACAACCCCCAGGCGCATCCGACCGTGATGCTGATCGGCATTGATCGTTTTATTGGCGTCAACGATCGGCTAGGCATCATGGCGGGCGACAACATCCTCATCGTATTGACCCGTCGACTGCAAAGGTTGCTTAAAACCCAGGATACTTTGGCGCGCGTTGCAGGCGACCAATTCGGCCTGATACTGACGTCTGAAACAGAACCGCAACGCGTCGCCGATTTCGCTGATGCGGTTTTGCAGGCCATCAAGGTTCCCATCGACTATGCAGGCGAGGAAATCAACCTGACCGCTTCTGCCGGTCTGGTTTCATGGGTAGACCAAAATCAGGATGCTGCCAGCATGGTGAGCGACGCAGAGTTGGCGCTCTATCGTGGAAAGCGTGGCGGTGGTGACCGCGTAGAGCCGTTCCGGCCCGCATTCAGGACCACGACGTCAGATTACCTGCAAATGGAAGCAGACTTACGGCGCGCTGTAGACAGACGGCAGTTGACGATGGTCTATCAGCCGATTTTCCGCCTTGAAGATCGCTCTGTCGCAGGCGCTGAAGCGTTGATGCGCTGGGACCATCCGCGTTTAGGAGAAATTCCTCCGTCTCAGTTTATCCCCATTGCAGAGAAGAATGGACTGATCAATCAGATCGGCATGTTCGCGCTCGACCGCGCGGCGCAGGACCTGGCAGATTGGCGGCAGGCATTGGGTGATGTTCCCATTTTTGTGTCGGTTAATCTGTCCAGCGCTCAGCTCCTAAACAAAGAGCTTTACGACGATTTCCAGTCAGTAATCGCCAAACGCGGCTGCGATGCGCAGGATTTTGCGCTGGAGCTGACAGAGGGCATGGTGATGAAGAACCCTGAACGTTCGAGGCAAATGTTACAGCGGCTGAACGAAGCAGGCTTCAAATTGTCACTTGATGACTTTGGAACTGGTTATTCGGCGCTGGGTTATCTGACAGACCTTCCTTTTTCGACTGTCAAACTCGACCGGTCGCTGGTCACTGCCAATAGCGAACGCGGTCAAAAACTTCTGAAATCGGTAACGACCATGGTCGGTGACCTCGGCATGAACGTCGTGGCCGAGGGAATTGAGACGGAAGAGGAAATTGCCGAACTGTTGGAAGCAGGCTGCGAATTTGGCCAAAGCCACTATCTCGGCCCACCGCTGACGGCCACGACCCTTCGTCAACTCCTCAAGGAAACAGTGGTGGCGCGCGCCTGAACGTAAAAAGTCAGGCGTGTCCAGCTTCAGCCGACAGATGCTGGGTGCAAATACCCATCAACGCCATTGCGCGTTCGTATTTGCCATCCAAATCGCGATCAAAAATCAACTCTTCATTGGGCGGGCAGGTTAGCCATGCATTCTGGGCGATCTCATCTTCAAGCTGTCCCTTGCGCCAGCCTGAATAGCCCAGAAACATTGCCGAACGGCGTGGGCCCTTTCCCTTCGCCATGGCGCGGATGATGTCCTGCGTCGCCGTCAGGCTCACATCCTCAGACAATGGCATTGTGTCGCCGCCGGCATAGTCATCGGAATGAAGGACAAAACCCCGCCCTCCATCAACAGGGCCACCGTCGAGAATAGGAAAATCAAGCACCTGCTGCGAAATTTCGTTGTTCTCTCCCTGCCCCGAAATCCCCAATTGAGATAGGATTTCGGCAAAGCTCACGTCGCGTTGGCGGTTGATAACAAAGCCCATTGCGCCTTCATTCGTGTGCGCAAAAAGATAGATCACGGTACGGCTGAAGTTCGGGTCAAGCATGGAGGGCATGGCGATCAGAAACTGACCGTCAAGGAAACCGGATTTCTTCTTTTCCCGCATTCCCAAAAGCTCACGCATAACTGTAGCGTATCAACTCGACGGAAAATGAAAAGTGCGCAGACCTGCTTTTTTTCCGCGCCAATCGCAAGCCGTTCAAATAAAATTGAAATTCCAAATATAATTCGTGTGTGGCCTATTGAACCTGGGTGCGCTATCGCATCATTCCATGATGCAAAGCGTACCCGAGAAGAGGACAGATCCATTGAAACCTGTCAGTCTGGTGGCCGGTGTCGCCGCAGCCTTTTGCCTTACCCTCACGTCGCAATCCGCGCTTGCGGCAGCCAGCCAATGGGCTGAAACGACGGGTGGGCGTATGCGGGTGGTGGCGTTGCCACCCGATGCCGACGGCAATGTTGACGCCATTTTGCAAATCGCTCCCGAGCCAGGATGGCACACTTATTGGCGCGCGCCCGGTGCTGGAGGAATCCCGCCGCAGATAAGCATTGAAAATGGCGGAAATCTCATGCTCACAGGCATAGAATTTCCGACACCCCAGGTCATCACCTACGATGGCCTGCAAGATTACGGATATCTGGCTCCGGTCAGCCTGCCGTTGAATTTGAAGCAGGTTGTCACCGGCGTTCCTTCAACTCTCAACCTCACTGCTTTTGTTGGTGTTTGCGCAGAAATTTGCGTCCCCTTCCAGGCAGATCTCAAGCTGACCGTCAGCAACCACGATCCGGTATTGCCGGACGAGGCGGCGCTCATAACAGCGGCTAGGACTATGCTTCCGGAAGCACCAGGGTCTGACTTTTTTATCCAATCATCCACGCTTTCTGAGGATGGCGCTTCGCTGGAGGTGAAAATTCATCTCCCTGAAGGCGCGTCAGAAACAGCAACGGCGTTTTACGCCTACGATGGCGCGCAGGCGTTCAAGCCAGGAACGATCACCGAAAAAGACGGCAACCTTGTTACCGTCAGCCTCAAGCCTTTCTTCCTCAGCGCGGGCACAACGCTTCATGGCCGTAAAATCGGGATTTTGACCACAACAGGGCTGCGCGCCATGGAGAGTGAATTGACGTTGTCGTATTAAGCCCATATGGCTCAATCAGGTTGCGGAGGCGCGGTCAGACACGTTGTTTCAGACTGGCGCACGTAGCTCGATATTGTTATCGCAATCATCACGAGGAAAGCCAGATATGGCCATTGCACCCGGCGAAAAAATTCCATCCATTTCGATCATCGAGGCGACAGCCGACGGACCGGCGGAAGTTTCGACAGATCAGTTTTTTGCGGGAAAGAAAGTCGTTCTGTTCGGCCTGCCTGGCGCTTTTACGCCAACCTGCTCAATGAACCACGTGCCTGGCTATGTGGAGAATTATGACGCCCTTCTAGCCAAGGGCGTCGACGAAATCGCTGTTGTTTCCGTCAATGATCATTTTGTCATGCAGGCCTGGGCGAAATCGACAAAAGCGGTCGGAAAAATTCACTTTCTCAGTGACTGGGACGCGGCTTTTGTCAAGGCGATGGGGCTGGACAAGGACCTTTCCGCTGGCAAGCTCGGCATACGTTCGGTCCGTTTCTCAATGCTTATTGAAGATGGCGTCGTGCAATTCGTCAACGTGGAAGAAGTCGCTGGACAGACAACGCTCACTTCTGCCGCTGCAATGTTGGCGGCTCTTTAGGCAAGCCAGTCGCGACCCGCCGTCAAGACATGCTTGGTCAATTTGTCCAGCAGCGAAGTGGCCCTTCTACTTGTCTGCCAATAAAGCGGAACGTCGATCGGCGTGCCGGGCACCAATTCACATAGGCGCCCGGTCTGTATATGCGCTTCATCTAGCAGCATTGGGTTCAAGCCCCAGCCTACACCAGTTAGACATGCAGTCAGAAAACCATCGGTGGATGGCAACCAATGGGTGGGACGGGGTACATCATGCCCAAATTGATGCTCCACCCAGAGGCTTTGCAGTTTGTCCTTACGATCGAAAGTCAGCGAAGGCGCTTTCGATATGGTCTCAGGCGTCACGCCACTGGCAAAATACCGGGCCATGAATTCAGGGCTGGCCGTTGCCCGGTAGGATAACTTTCCGAGCCGTTGCACCCTGCAACCCGGAACCGGCTTCTCAGCCGCAGTTACTGCGGCAAGGACCTCTCCACGTCGCAGCCACTCGGCTGTATGATCCTGATCGTCCAGTTTGAAATCTATAAGAATCCCAGTTTCCCGAATATATTCGCCAGCGGCGCGAACGAACCAGGAAGCAAGACTGTCCGCGTTCACTGCGATCGAAATTGTCGCCGGTCCGTCATCAACAGACAATTGCGGCAATACGCCAACCAACTCGCCTTCCAGCAAGCGGACCGCCTCAAAATGGCGGCATAGGACCATTCCCTCTGCTGTTGCCTGACAGGGTTGTCCGCGCCGCACAAGCGCCGCGCCGGTGCGCTCCTCCAGTAACTTGATGCGCTGCGACACAGCGGAGGGTGTGACATGCAACGCCACGGCTGCTTTCTCAAAGGTCCCCTCGCGGATAACCGCTGCCAGCGCCGCCAGAGCGCCATAATCCATCATAATTAGCCTTCCTAAATATGGTTTATTTCATTTAATTCGACTTAATATACAGCATGAGCAAAAAGGGCGAGCAACTTTTTTGGGGGATCTCATGATTGCCGCCTATATTTCGGGCCTTGCAACCGCTCTGGGTTTGATTATCGCTATCGGCGCACAAAATGCCTTTGTCCTCCGCCAAGGGCTCCGGGGCGAGCACGTTTTAGTGGTGGTCCTTGTTAGCGCCTTTTCCGACGTCATTCTCATCACGGTTGGAATTGCCGGATTTGGTGCAGCGAGCAAATATCTCGCCTGGCTCGAACCAGTCGTGCTCTACGGCGGCATTACATTTTTGATCGTCTACGGTTTTTTGAGCCTTCAGGCCGCATGGTCAGCGAGGCAACGGCTTGATCCGGCCGACACGCCAAGGCTTTCGATGAAAAGGGCCATCGCAATTTGCATCGCCCTTACTTGGCTGAACCCGCATGTCTACCTTGATACGGTCGTGTTTCTGGGCACGTTATCGACGCGCTTTCCCGGTCACGAAATAGCTTTCGGGCTGGGAGCCTGCACAGCTTCTTTTGTATTTTTCTTTTCGCTCGGTTTTGGAGCCCGTTTTTTGAGGCCGCTTCTTTCTCGCCCAGGCGCATGGCGCGTGATGGACATCATCATCGCGTTGATCATGTGGGCAATCGCCGCACGGCTTCTCGCCGGATGACAGCGACTACCGTTTTTTGAAGGGCTCCATTCCCTTGCGCGCAAGCTCGTCGGCACGCTCATTTTCCGGATGACCGGCGTGCCCTTTGACCCAGTGCAAATTCACCTTGTGGCGTCGTTGGGCATCATCCAATGCCTGCCAAAGCTCGGCGTTTTTCACCGGCTTCTTTTGCGCATTTTTCCAGCCGTTTTTCTTCCAGCCGTGGATCCACTTGGTGATACCGTCCTTCACGTAAACGCTGTCAGTGTAAAGATCGACCTCACAGGGATTTTTCAATGCACCCAGAGCCTCAATCGCAGCCATCAGCTCCATGCGGTTATTAGTCGTTTCGGCCTCCCCGCCGCTCATTTCCTTTTCGACGTCGCCATAGCGCAGGATCGCACCCCACCCTCCGGGGCCGGGATTGCCCGAGCACGCGCCATCGGTAAAAATATCAACATGTTTCATGGATTGTCTCACAGACCATATTCTGCGGCTGATTTGACGCCCGCATGAAAGCGCAGTTTCTTCAGATATTCGAGCGGATCCTTCTTCGTCACCATTGCGCCTTCCGGCGTCATCAGCCAATCGTAGAGCCGGGTAAGGAAAAAGCGTAGGGCAGAGCCGCGGGCAAGAATAGGCAAGGCTTCGCGTTCGGCAGCGGAGAGCGGGCGAACGGACTGGTACCCAGCCAACAGGGCCATGCCTTTGGTTATATTAAACGATCCATCTTTCTCAAAGCACCAGGCGTTAAGGCAGATGGCAACATCGTAAGCGAGGAAATCGTTACAGGCGAAATAGAAATCAATCAGACCCGAAAAGCTTTTATCGAGAAAAAAGACATTGTCCTGAAAGGCGTCCGCATGGATGACGCCAACCGGCAGGGTCTTTGGCCAATTGGCTTCCAGATAATCGAGTTCGCCAGGAATTTCATTGGCTAGCGCCGCGTCAAGTTCACCCACGCGTTCGACAGATTTTTCCCAAAGGGGACGCCATCCTTCAACGGAGAGCGCGTTGCGACGAGTGATCTCAAAGCCCTCGCCCGCGACATGCATTTGGGCAATCGCCTTGCCGGTTTCGCGGCAATGCCAGGCCTCAGGTTTGCGCGGCCACATGCCTTCAAGAAATGAAATCATTGCGGCCGGTCGGCCCGAAAGGGTGCCCAGAAGGCGGCCATCATTGCGGGCAATCGGCAACGGGCAAGATAGGCCGCGCTCCGCCAGATGCTGCATGAGACCAAGAAAGAACGGCAGATCCTTGGGATCAACGCGTTTCTCATAAAGAGTCAGAATGAACTGGCCTTCGGTCGTATGCAGCATGAAGTTGGAATTTTCCACGCCCTCCGCAATGCCACGATAGGACATGAGCGTTCCAACGTCATAGTTCTTAAGGAACCCGGAAAGGTCATCCTCGGTGATATCAGTATAGACGGCCAAGCCTATTCCCCATTCACAAAAGCCATGTCAGCGGAGGTTAGCTCCACATCGCGGAGCTCGCGATTGACAGGAAAATGTTCGTTCTCTTCGGCGGTAATCGCCAGTTCGACACTGGTGTCATAGCGCCCTTTAAAGGCCTGGATAATTTCGTCCACGATCACTTCAGGCGCAGAAGCTCCGGCTGAAATACCGACGGTTGAAACGCCTCCCAATGAGCTCCAATCAATCTCTGAGGCCCGCTGCACGAGCAGCGAGCGTTTGGCTCCGGCCCTGAGCGCAACCTCGACCAGACGCTTGGAGTTGGATGAATTCGGCGCGCCAACAATAAGAAACAGGTCACAGCCAGGCGCGGCTTCTTTCACCGCATCCTGCCGATTGGTGGTTGCGTAACAAATGCTGTCGGCCGCCGGCGCCTCCATCTTGGGAAAGCGTTCGCTCAACTTGGCGAGAACATCAGCCGTGTCCTCCACTGAAAGCGTTGTCTGGGTGACGTAGCCCAGCATTTCCGGGTTGGAAGGATTGTAGCTTTCCGCATCCTCGACAGTTTCAATCAGCGATACTGTACCTTCGGGGAGTTGGCCCATCGTGCCGATGACCTCCGGATGGCCAGCGTGTCCAAACAGAATCACGTGCCGCCCATGCCGCCGGTGCCGCATTGCCTGTTTATGCACTTTCGACACCAGCGGGCAGGTAGCGTCCAGATAAAAAAGGTTTCGCGATGCGGCATCAGCCGGAACGGATTTCGGAACACCATGGGCTGAAAAAACAACTGGCTGGTCGCGATGTTCGGCGGGAATCTCGTCAAGTTCTTCGACAAAGATCGCGCCTTTTGCCTCCAGCCCCTCAACCACGAAGCGATTGTGAACAATTTCGTGGCGAACATAAACTGGCGCTCCATATCGTTTGAGCGCCAGGACGACGATCTGGATGGCGCGGTCAACGCCCGCACAAAATCCGCGTGGCCCACAAAGCCGAATCGTCAGTTTTTTTTCCAAGGCCAAATCCATACCAATGCCGATTGAGCAAACCAATGCTCAGGGATTGGCAAAAATCACGACAGCGATCAATGCCAGAATTGCCGGCAATCCCTGAACAAACAGAATTTTCCGGCCGGCGGACAATGCACCATAGAGGGCGGCGACAATAACACAGCCCAAAAAGAAGACCTGAAGCTGGAATGCAAAAGCCGGTTGCGGGTGCACTAGGCCCCAGATCAGGCCTGCCGCCAGAAAACCGTTGTAGAGACCCTGATTGGCTGCAAGAATCTTTGTGTCAGCAGCTCGTTCAGGGGTATTTCCAAATGCTTTAAGACCAGCCGGCTTCGTCCAGGCAAACATTTCCAGATAAAGAAAGTAGACATGCAAGAGCGCCACGAGCGCAGTTAGAACAATTGCAATCATCATCATGTTAGTTCTCTCCTTCTAATTTTTCCCGCCGCCACAATATTACGCTGATAACCAGGAGTACGGCAGCAAGCCCGTACCAGGTTATTGCATATTGGAGGTGGTTATTGGGAAATGAAATTTGCGTGACCCCGCCTATCGGCAATCCACCGGGATTGGCTGCCGCGTCTGCGTCCATGAAAAACTGCAAAACTTTTCCTTGTGGCAGATTGGCGTTCTCCGCCATAGCGTCGAGGTCTTTCCAGTGAAAGATACTCTTGGCAGGGTCGTTGTCGGGGACAAGCGACGATGGCTTATTCAGAAGCTTTGCCCTTGCCAGCCCAGTCACCGTCACCTCACCTTCCACGTCGCCTTCAAGCCGTGTGGCGCGGTCCTTGCCGTCATAGGGAACAAAGCCGCGATTGACGAAAAGATATTGTCCGTCAGCAAGCGCCAGCGGCGTGTAGACATAAAAGCCAGATTGCCCGTTATAGGTCGCAAAAAAGAATTGTTCTGCATCATGCCGGAAGACGCCCGAAACGCGCATGGGCCGATACTCAATTGGCTTTCCCGCAGCGAGATCGGAAATGACGGAGGCAATTGCAACGGGCGGCTCCTTGAGGCGCGTATCGATTTCAGCCAGCAAGGCCTCTTTCCAGGCAAGCCGTTTGACCTGCCAGGTCCCGAGGGACAGCAGTGTAACCAGCACTGAGCAAAGAAGGAGCAGCGTGATGGCTCTTTTCAACCTGCCCTTTCCGCGTGATGCGGGCCGAGCCTCAGTCACGGTTGAGTTCACCTTGCTTGGCCTTATTGGCGAATTGCAGCGTGATCAACACGCCTTTTAACATACGCATCAACACAAGGCTTGCCGCGATAGCCAGCGGAATCCAGATGATGAACTGCAGCCAGAGCGGTGGCTGGTAGTTGACTTCCATCCAAAGCGCCAGTCCAACAAAAACAAAGCCAACGATCAGGAGTACGAAGACAACCGGGCCATCAACTGCATCAGCGAAAGAATAGTCGAGACCACAATTGGCACAGGATGGCTTTACCTTAAGAAAACCGTCGAAAAGCCTACCCTGCCCGCAACGGGGGCAACATCCCTTGAGCCCGGCAGAAACCGGCTCAATAGGTGGATAAAGGGCTTTGTCATCGCTCATAGGTTTCATTCCTGATCGAATGTCACAGCTGCCGCTGCTTCACAGATAGATTTTCCAATAAAAAACGGCGGCTGCCAAGCAGCCGCCGCGAATTCTCTTTGATTGGCTCAACCGTGAGCGAGCGGTGCGCCCCAGCCACCCCAGATATAGATGGAGAAGAAGAGGAAGAGCCAGACCACGTCAACGAAGTGCCAGTACCAGGCTGCTGCTTCGAAGCCGAAATGCTGTTCGGGCTTGAAATGACCAGCCAACGCGCGGAACAGATTGACCAGAAGGAAGATCGTACCAACCAGAACGTGGAAGCCGTGGAAGCCGGTCGCCATGAAGAACGTTGCACCGTAGATGGAGTCCTTAAAGGCAAACGGCGCATGCGCATATTCGTAACCCTGCACGAATGAGAACAGTACCCCAAGCATAACTGTGAGGGTCAGGCCGTAGATCAGCCCCTTGCGGTCGTTGTGGATCAATGCGTGGTGTGCCCAAGTAACGGTGGTACCAGAAAGAAGCAGGATCACGGTGTTGTAGAGCGGCAGATGCCAGGGATCGAGAACTTCAATACCCTGCGGCGGCCAATGGCCTCCAGTATAAGCCGTACGGGCCTGCTGAATGGCTTCACCTGGGTAAAGGCTCGCATCAAAGAACGCCCAGAACCAGGCCGCAAAGAACATGACTTCTGAGGCGATGAACATGATCATGCCATAACGAAGGTGAAGCGAGACCACACGGGTGTGATGGCCCTCATGCGCTTCCTTGATTGTGTCCGCCCACCAGCTGACCATAGTGAAGAGCACAATGGCGAGACCAACAAAGAAGAGCCAGGGATTGGCCAACTCAGCGCCAAAGAGCTTGAAGGATCCGCCGGCCAGATAGCGCATATAGGCAACACCGCCCATCGCCATGACAAACGCGCCAATCGCGGCAATAAATGGCCATGGGCTTGGATCGATAATGTGGTAGTCGTGATTTTTCTGATGCGCTTCGGCCATATCAGTTATCCCCGAATGTTAAGTCCCGTGCACTTCCGTTGATCGCGGAAGCCTCCGTTTATTAAAGTTTTTTACCCTCTGTGCCTTCCTCGTCAACCGCTGCGACACCTTGCGTCTTTTCATGCGGATAAAAAGTGTAGGACAGTGTGATTGTGTTGATATTCTTCGTTTCAGGCTCGTTGACAATGTCGGGATCGACAAAGAATACAACCGGCATTTCAGCTTCTTCACCTGGCTTCAAAGTCTGTTCGGTAAAACAGAAACACTCGACCTTGTTAAAGTACGCGCCTGCGGCCTGCGGCGTTACATTGAATGTCGCCTGCCCCGTTGTCTCAGAGTTGAACAGATTTTTGCTGCGATAAGAAATCTGCTTTGTTTCACCAATGCTAATTTCTATTTCACGCTGTTCTGGCTTGAATTCCCAGGGGAGGCCCGACGAAACGTTGGCGTCAAAGCGAATCTTGATCTTACGATCCAGAACAACATCAGAAGCCTGCTCAACCTGTCGCGTCGTGCCGCCATATCCAGTTACCTGGCAGAAAATCTGATAGAGCGGAACGGCTGCATAGGACATGCCAACCATACCAACAACAAAGACCAGGCAAGCCGCGACAATCGCGCCATTATTACGCTGTTTCTTTGAGGTTCGGGTGGATTGTTCTTGGTTCAAAACACCCCCCTCAACCAGCTAACGTGATAAATTTTGCGACCGTAATCGCGTAGAAAATGGCCACAAGGCAAGCAAGCACGAGGCCGAGCGCAATATTGCGGCCGCGCCGAGACTTCTTTTGTGCGTCAGTCAGCTCAACACGATCCATCAGGCGATTCCTCCCACAAGTGCGGCAACGAGGCGATCAGCCAGCAGTGCGGAGAATATGATGAAAAGATAGAGGATGGAATAACCGAACATCTTTTTGGCAGGAACCATGCCTTCATCGCTCTCAGCCATTCTATAGACGCCTAGCGAATACCAGACCAAAGCGGCCCCAAGACAGAACGCTGCTACGCCGTAATAGACGCTCGCAAGCCCGGTTACCGCTGGCGCAACACCAACAAAAGCGGTCAGAACAGCATAAAGCACGATCTGCGTTTTCGTGGTTGGTACGCCGGCAACATTCGGCAACATGGGCACTCCGGCGTCGCCGTAGTCCTTCATCTTGAACAGGGCCAACGCCCAAAAATGTGCAGGTGTCCACAAAAAGATGATCAGGAAGAGGATGATGCTATCGAGCGAAACACCGCCAGTAACACAGGCCCAACCGATCATCGGCGGGAACGCGCCAGACGCGCCGCCAATAACAATGTTTTGAGGCGTCAAGCGCTTCAGCCACATTGTATAAACGACGGCATAGAAAAAGATCGTAAACGCCAGCAGACCGGCAGCAACCCAATTGACCGCAAGCCCAAGGATAGAGACAGCAAAGGCTGAAAGAACGAGGCCAAAGCCAAGCGCTTCGCCAGGCATAACCTTGCCCGCGGGAATGGGCCGCGATGCGGTGCGCTGCATCACGGCATCAATATCGGCGTCGTACCACATATTCAGCGCGCCTGATGCGCCGGCGCCGACAGCGATACAAAGAATGGCAATAGCCGCAATCAACGGGTTGATGTGGCCGGGAGCCAGAACAAGGCCCGAAAAGGCGGTGAAGACCACGAGTGACATGACACGCGGCTTCAAAAGCGCAAAGAAGTCACCGGCGCTGGCTTCCGAAATACGGAACTGCTCCTGCGGTGCTATGGCTTCGTGGTTTTCAACCGTTGACATTTTCTAACTCGTTTTGACTTTCAAGCGGAGGCCGCCCAACGAATGGGCGGCGCTCCCAATTTTGATGCGCTTTACTTGATGCGCGGCAGCTGTTCCCACTGGTGGGTCGGAGGCGGAGAAGACAGTGTCCACTCCAGCGTATCCGCACCCTCGCCCCAAGGATTGTCGCCAGCAACGCGCTTCTTCATGAATGCCTCAATGACGCAAACAAAGAAGATCAAAACGCCAACCGCCGAAATGTAGGAGCCGATGGAGGAAACATAGTTCCAGCCAGCAAACGCATCCGGATAGTCGATGTAGCGGCGCGGCATTCCGGCAAGGCCGAGGAAGTGCTGCGGGAAGAAGATCAGGTTCACGCCAATGAACATGACAAGGAAGTGCAGGTTAGCCAGCGCTTCTGAGTACATGTAGCCCGTCATCTTCGGGAACCAGTAGTACCAGGCTGCGAAGATGGCGAAGACGGCGCCGAGCGACAGAACGTAGTGGAAGTGAGCCACAACGTAATATGTGTCGTGCAGCGCGCGGTCGAGACCGGCATTGGCGAGCTGAACGCCCGTAACACCACCAACCGTAAACAGGAAGATGAAGCCAATGGCCCAGATCATCGGCGTGCGGAAGGAGATGGACCCGCCCCACATCGTTGCAATCCAGGAGAAGATCTTCACGCCTGTCGGAACCGCGATGACCATGGTT
>JBNLGT010000034.1:0-26939 GCA_050306195.1 Ensifer sp. | reverse complement strand
GTGCCCAATAGCGGTTCCCGGAAGGATTCTCAATGCCTCATCGCGATAATGTGGACGGAATGTTGCGGCTTTCGTTCAAGTGGGCAAGCTTGTCGGGATTGCGGACGATATAAACCGTTGCAATCTTGCCATTATCGTCAAGGTCGAATGCGAAGGCTTGGTTCAGTTCGCCATTGGCGAATATGGCAAGAGCCCGTTGATCATTCAGCGTGATTGGTTTCACGCTCAGCGTCTGCCCACCTGCCACGGCCTTGGAAGCAATCCCGGCAAGAAACCTACCTATGTTGGCGGGGCCGCGGATAATGTTCAAGGCAGCCAGAACCTTGCCGCCACCATCGCTGACAAGCTCCGCTTCTTCGGAAAAAAGCGCGATCAGCCGGTCGGGATTGGCCTCTTCCAGAGCGGAAAGGAAAACTTTGGTTGTCTCCCGCACCTGCTCTTCCGTTGGGGCAAAGCGCCTACGCTCATCTGCAAGGCGTTTGCGAGCCCTGACAGCGAGTTGACGGCAGGCGGCCGGGCTCTTTGAGAGAATGTGCGCAACCTCCTCAAAAGGAATATCCCAAAGGTCATGCAGGAAATAGGCGGCCCTTTCAGCAGGTGTCAGTTTTTCCAGAACGCGCATAACGGCAAATGAAATATCAAGAGACGTATCGCTGGGTGCATCAAAAACCTCACTTGGCGCGGGCTCCGGCAGCCAGGGTCCGACGTAGGCTTCGCGGCGCATCTGTGCCGATTTCAGCCGATCTAGGCAAATGCGGCTGACAATGGTGGCAAGAAGCCGGGCTGCATTTTCCACCTGTTCAACCCTTGAAAAGCGGATCCAGGCCTCCTGCACAGCGTCTTCTGCATCCGACACCGATGCCAAATAGCGATAGGCGAGCCGGAGCAACCGTTTGCGCTCGGCCATGAATTGTCCGGTGCGGCTCTCTTCATGCTGCTCGGTCATCAATCCTCGACTCGCCAATCCGGCCGTTTTCAATGCGCATCATATAATCCCGCAAAACAGGTTCACAGTTGGCGGCGTGCCCCATGGCGCGCTTTAAAAGAGGGTAAAACTGACCGGCGTTGATCGCAATGGCAAGCCCATAAAGCGCCTCGTCTCCATAGCGTTGTCTAATGTTTTCGCTGCTTTCCAGTAGTCCCGGATTATTGTCCAAAACGGCATCCGCGAAGTCTGCGCCTGTTTTCGCCTCTTCAGACGTGTCGGTAAGTCCAAGGGCTGTCTGGATAACGTCAGGCGGGCATTCAGCCTGCTCTGCCATTGTAATTGCCAACCGCAGGCAGGGCCCGCAATCGGCGCGCAGCGTGCTGCGGATTTTGGCTGCATACACGAGATTCGCAGGAGCGCCAAAATTCTCGGCCAGAAATCCGGTTGTTATCGCCAGCTTAATCCCGGCGGATGTCTTCGCCTCAATGATGGCGTGGAGATAGGACGCGTCGTAGTCATAGCGTCGTTCGAACTTCGCAATATTTTGTTTCAACCATTTCTTGATCATTGGGTCGCCTCCTTGCGAACAAAGCTCTTTGTCAGGATCAGCGCGAAGGGGATCATCTCAGGAATGATGATCAACACGAAATCACGCAGAAAGATCGTGATTGTGGTTCCATGCCAGACCATTTCAACGATATGCAAAAGTGCATGGCCGCCCAAAAATATCGCCCCGGGCCACAGACGTCCGATATCGACCGAAGCATAGGCGGAAAGCGCAAGCGAGGCCGCCGCCGCCAGAAACGCCAAGCCGATATCCGAAACAAAATGCTGGTTCAGCGCACCGGTCTCGGCAGCTCCTGGAACCAATGCATACCAACGCGCTGGCATGAAGAGCATGAGCAATCCGTTGGCCGCTTGAAATACCGCAAGCATATAGAGAATTACGCGCATTAAGTGTCTCCTTTGCCTGACAAGACGAGACAGCAGCCCCGGATGTGACACTGGAGTTGGATTTTTTTAAAACTCCCGGTGAATCAGCATTCTTGATGGGTTGTTCATGAGAATTGACGGTTGTTAGAGTTGTGGGCTCTTGCCAATCTGCACTTTTCTTGTCGTTATCCGCACTTCCTATGTAGCGGGGAAGCGCATCATGAATCGTGACATCGTCAAACTTGCGATCATTTTGGCAACGTTGAGTTTTGCCGGTCCGATCGCCATCGATATGTATATCCCGGCTCTGCCCCGTATTGCGGCCGATCTCGGCGCGGAGGTTTCGGCTGTTCAGTGGACGGTCATGTCATTCTTTACAGCCTTTGGCATCTGCCAGCTTATATACGGGCCGGTGTCAGACAGTGTTGGCCGCAAAGCGCCGCTTTATTTTGGCCTGGGCCTTTTCCTTATCGCGTCGCTTGGCTGCGCCTATGCTTCATCTGTTGAATGGTTGATAGCCCTGCGTTTTGTGCAGGGTGTCGGCGCGGCCTCCGTCATGTCCATACCGCGTGCGGTCATTCGTGATCTTTATACCGGCAATGAGGCGACGCGACTGATGTCGACGATCATGCTGGTTATCTCCATTGCGCCCATGCTGGCGCCTCTTGGCGGGAGCGGGCTCATCCTCCTGTTCGGCTGGCCCTCGGTGTTTGTTTTCGCTGCTGCAACGGCGTTGACCGGTTTGGTTTTGACCCGTTTTGCCCTGCCTGAAACGCTACACCCTGAATACCGGCAGAAATTTGAACTGCGCAGCATGTTGGCTTCTTTCGCCATTCTTGTGCGGGACCGCGGCTTCATGGGGCAGACGATGATCGGCGGTGCGGGCATGGCGAGCTTCTTTGCGTTCCTGGCCACGGCTCCATTCCTCTATACCCAGTATTATGGCCTGACCTCCATCCAGTTCAGCATCGCCTTTTCGGTGAATGCGCTCGGCTTTTTTGCTTCCAGCCAATTTGCCGCCAATCTCGGTGCGCGCTACGGTGCTCTTAATGTTGTCAGGGCGAGTGTTGTGGGTTTCGCCGTTGTAACAACGTTGCTGTTTCTTTTGTTCCTGGTGGGCTTTCAATCGTTTTGGCTGTTGGCGGCGATGCTGATAATTGCGAACGCCTTTTTGGGACTGATTATTCCGACGGCAATGGTGCTTTCGCTTGAAGAACATGGCCCCATAGCCGGAACCGCAGCGGCGCTGGGCGGAACCCTGCAGATGCTTGTTGGAGCCATTGCCATTGTCGGTGTCAGCGCCATTTTCGATGGCCGACCGCTTTCACTCACGCTGGCGATTGCTCTTTGCGGGGTGACGGCATTTTTGGTGTCGCTGGTGCTGCTAGGTGGAACGAGGCCTGCGGCGGCCTGATCAGGCAGCTTTGTTGCGGCTGACATAGAAGCCATATTGGGCAAAGAAGATGGCGCTCATATAGGCGTACCACATGCCGAAGGAATAACCGGCGATAACGTCGCTCAAATAGTGCGCGCCAACGAACACCCGCGTCATCGCCAGGATAAAACCGCCGACAAGCAAGGGGATGCGCAGCGCGGGAAACAGCACTGCAAATCCCATCATGATGGCTCCGTCCGTCACCGAATGACCGGAGGGGAAACTCTCAAAGGCGCTGCTTCCGGCGAAGGGCTCGAAATGAAAAGCGCCGAGTTCATCAAAGACACGGGGGCGCCCCCGGCCAAAAAGACGTTTGAGAAGGTTACCCAGAATGCCAGACAGCGCAACGGAAAGAAACATGAAGGCCGAAGCCGTCGCCCAATAATGAGCCTTCTCACGAAGGCTGGACGAGCCCTCACGCCGCAACAGCCAGATAGACACTGCAAATACAATTGCGCTGCCTATCAAAATCCAGGCGGAATTGCCAAAATCCGTAAGAAAAAGCGAGAGTGCGCGAAACCAGTCGGGCAGGTTACGTGCGGCATAGGTTAGCCGTATATCTGCAAAGAACATGGCCCAGGCCACGATGGTCAGCGTAATGCCTGCCCAAAGCTTCCACCTTATGCGTGGTGCAGCCAAAGCATGGCGGACCTTGCGTTCGCTAAGATTGGCAAGAAGGCGACTGAATCGGGAACTACCTGTCATGCCGCCTCCCTGAAGAGATATTTTTTCTTATGTTTCCTTAGGCGGACAGTGCCTGGAACTCGGAAAGGATGGCGTTACCCATTTCAACCGTGCCGACCTGCTGGCAGCCTTCGGCCATGATGTCGCCTGTGCGGATGCCCTTTTCCAGAACGTTGGCGATGGCCTTCTCCAGATTGTCCGCTTCTGCAACCATGTTGAAGGAGTAGCGCAGGCACATGGCGAAGGAGGCAATCATGGCAATCGGATTGGCGATGCCTTTACCGGCAATGTCCGGAGCCGACCCGTGAACAGGTTCGTAAAGCGCCTTGCGTTGTCCTGTTTTTCCATCAGGGGCACCCAAAGATGCTGAAGGCAGCATGCCGAGCGATCCGGTCAGCATGGCTGCAACATCGGACAGCATGTCGCCGAAAAGATTGTCCGTGACAATCACGTCAAACTGCTTGGGCGCACGCACGAGCTGCATGCCGCCTGCATCGGCCAACATGTGCGAGAGCTGAACGTCTGAGTATTTCGCCTTGTGTGTTGCCGTCACAACTTCGTTCCACAAAACGCCGGACTTCATGACGTTTCGCTTTTCCATCGAGCAGACGGCGTTCTTGCGGGTGCGGGCAAGTTCAAAGGCCACGCCTGCAATGCGCTCGATTTCATAAGTGTCATAAACCTGTGTGTCGATCGCGCGCTTCTGGCCGTTTCCAAGATCGCTGATCGTCTTCGGCTCGCCAAAATACACCCCGCCGGTTAGTTCGCGCACGATGAGGATATCGAGACCTTCGACCAGCTCAGGCTTCAGTGATGAGGCGGACGCTAGCGCAGGATAGCAGATGGCTGGGCGCAGGTTGGCGAAAAGCTCGAGATCCTTGCGCAGGCGCAGAAGTCCGGCTTCCGGACGTACATCATAGGGGACATCATCCCATTTCGGGCCGCCGACTGCACCAAAAAGAACGGCATCCGCATTCATGGCCTTGGCCATGTCGCCCTCGGAAATTGCCACACCATGCGCATCATAGGCGGATCCGCCGACAAGACCTTCGTCGATGGAGAAACCGGAGCCCATGGCTTCGTTCATCCAGGCGACGATTTTGCGGACTTCGCCCATGGCTTCCGGGCCAATGCCGTCGCCGGGCAGAAGGAAGAGGTTACGCACAGTCATGGAATACCCTTTTTCTAATAGAAGCGATGTTGGCCGGTTCTTATAGCGGCTTCATTTTCTTTTCAAGCGATCCGCGAAAAGCCTTCTTTCCGCGCGTGTTCCCTTCGGAACAACGAAGCGGAATTTGGCGTGGCATTGTGTGGTCAATGGATGAGGGAAATTCATTCATCGAGATAGCAGAAACCAAGTGCCGCAACATTATTCCAGAGGAGAAGACCCATGAAAAAGTTTGTTATCGCCACGCTCGTAGCCGTTTCCGCCGCCGTATCCATGGCGCCTGCTGCAAATGCCAAGAAAATTTGGTTGAAGCCGCATCACCACCACAAGCATCACCACAATGGCGCTGTTGCACTGGGAGCAGGCGCATTCCTTCTCGGCACGCTGATTGCCAGCCAGAACCGCGCCTACGCTGATTGCTGGTACGAAAAGCGCTACACCAAGCACGGTCACCCCTACAAGGTGAAGGTCTGCGAATAAGATTTGCAAGTTCGACCGCCGCAACCGTAAGCCCGGCTTCTTTCTGGAGCCGGGTTTTGCTTGTCTGCAAATACCGCACGCTTGACCGACCATGTGAAACCGTGGTCAATGTCCGAAACCAATGACCATTGGTAACATTATCGAGTAACAGCAGATAATTGCGAAGCGGGGAATTGTGGTCACCAAGGAATTCACCTCCAACCTGGACGTAGACATTGAGAGTATTCAGGCGGTTGTATGCGATCTGAATGGAATCTTGCGGGGCAAGCGCGTACCCGTCAGCCAGATCGAGAAGGTATTGGGAGGCGGAATTCGCATGCCGCTTTCCATCCTCGGTGTGGACATTTGGGGCGAGGACATCATCGGCTCCGAGCAGGTCTTCATCCACGGCGACAATGACGGCGTTTGCGAACCGACAGGACGAGGTCCTGTGCCGGTGCGCTGGACACAGCGGCCAAGCGCGGTTGTGCCCTTGTGGATGTTTGACGAAAAGGGCCAGCCCTTCCTGGCCGACCCGCGTCAGGCGCTGGCTGCTATCGTCAATCAATATCATGAGATGGGCCTTTATCCGGTTGTCGGCTCGGAACTTGAATTTTATCTGATCGATTCCGAGCCCGATCACCCCGAACCGCCGATTTCACCCTATACCGGAAAGCGGCTTGATTCAGACGCCATTCTTTCCATCGATGAGCTAGATGATTTCGGCGGATTTTTTTCAGACGTTTATGATGAATGCGCACGGCAGAATGTGCCGGCCGACGCTGCTGTCGCTGAAAACGGAATTGGCCAGTTCGAAATCACGCTTCTGCATGGCAAGGACCCGCTGAAAGCCGCCGACGACGTCATTTTCGCCAAGCGCATCATCAAGGGTGTTGCGCGCCGTCATGGTTTTGCCGCCACCTTTATGGCCAAACCCTATGGGTTGCGATCCGGCAATGGCATGCACATGCATTTCAGCCTTGTGGATGCAAACGGAAAGAACGTATTCGCCACCGAAGACAACGAAAGCACTGATCTTTTCAAACATTCGGTTGCGGGCATGCTGAAGGCCATGCCGGAATCCACGCTGCTTTTTGCGCCGCATTTCAATTCATTCCGCCGGTTGCGGCCTGATACACATGCGCCAACCTCAATTTCCTGGTGCTTCGAAAACCGTACGGCGGCCATTCGAATTCCGGGCGGTGGGCCGAGTTCGCGCCGCATTGAACATCGGGTTCCCGGCGCAGACGCCAATCCGTATCTGGCTATGGCGGGCATTCTCGGTGCAGCCCTCGTCGGCATACGTAAAGAATGGGCGCCGCCAAAGCCGATTGAAGGGCGCGCCTATGGCGACCGTTTCAAGAAAATTCCGTTTGAATGGGGCGGGGCGGTCGATGCGTTTGAAGACGGGGAAATCATGGCCGAAATTTTTGCGCCTGATCTGCGCAACATGCTGGTCGCCTGCAAAAGGCAGGAAATCGCCGGTTTTGCTGAACAGGTAACCGATTATGAGTTCAGCGCTTATTTGGAGATTGTTTAATGGCAAAAGCCCTTTCGTATGCAGGAGACGGTCTTTATCCAGGCTCCTACTATGCTGCCTCGCGCAATGCCGAACGCTCGCCCAAGGTGCTCAATGAAAGCGTGGAAACAGACATCTGCGTGATTGGCGGTGGTTATTCCGGCCTTTCAACAGCAATTCATTTGGCTGAAAAGGGCTACAAGGTAACGCTTGTCGAGGGTGCGCAGATCGGTTGGGGCGCGTCAGGCCGCAATGGCGGGCAGGTGGTCAACGGGCTGAACGCCAGTCTTGATGTCATCAAACGGCGTTATGGGGAAGGCGCCGCCAGTTTCGTTGGCGGAATGGTGCAGGAAGGCGCGCAAACGATCTACCGGTTTATTGAAGACTACAGTATCGATTGCGACCTGAAGCGTGGGAATATCTACGCCGCCTACACGCCGGCCCATATGCGCGAACTGGAGGCCAAGAAGGCGCTTTGGGAACGTTACGGCATGCACGACCACGTGATGCTCGACAAAGCGGCAATGAGCAAGGAAGTCGGTTCCAGTGTTTATGCAGGCGGCATGCTGGACACGTCCGGCGGGCATCTGCATCCGCTGAACTTGGCCTTGGGAGAGGCTCGTGCGCTGGAAAGCCTCGGTGGATCAATTTTCGAATTGTCGCCGGTCACACACGTTGATCAATCCGTTGACAAACCGGTTGTTCATACCGAAAAGGGCCGTGTAACTGCACGCGTCGTCGTGGCCTGCGGCAACGCCTATCTGGGCCATGTTATCCCCGAACTGACCGACCGGGTGTTGCCGGCGTCAACGCAGATCATTGCCACGGAACCGCTTTCAGAAGAACTCGCCACGAAGCTCATACCGGGCGACAAATGCGTTGAGGATATTCGCTACATTCTGGATTATTATCGTCTCTCTGCTGACCGGCGGATGCTTTTTGGTGGTGGCACAATTTACGGCGGAACGGATCCCGCAGATATCGTCGCGAAAATCCGGCCCAATATGACAAAAGTCTTTCCGGAACTTGGCGATGTGAAAATCGACTATGCCTGGAGCGGCAATTTCGCAATCTCGTTCACGCGTGTTCCGCAAATGGGACGTTTGGGCAAAAATATTTATTTTGCCCATGGCTATTCGGGTCACGGGGTCACGGGAACCCATCTTTTTGGCAAAATCCTTGCAGCCGCAATAGACGGTGATCAAACGCGTTTCGACACATTTGCGGCCATGCCTTGGTATCCATTCCCCGGCGGGCGGCTGTTTCGCGCGCAATATTCCACCATTGGTTCCTGGTGGTACGCCTTTAAGGACAAGTTTGGTCTTTAAAGGCGGGCAAGGCTTTCCGTCAGCAGTTCGAAGAAACCGTCCGCATCAATGTCATGCATAACCATGGCATTATGCGGACGTTTGGTAACCTGCCACCAATCAACAACAGTCATGCCGAGGGTCAGGGGAGAGGTTGTCTCGATCTCAACATTGCATGCCCGGCCGGCGAAAAGCTCTGGCTTCAGCAAATAGGCAATGACGGTCGGATCATGCAGCGGGCCGCCATCCGCCCCATATTTTTCAACGTCGAAGCGTTCAAAGAATTCCAACATGTCGACAACAAATCGGGAAATTGGTGTGCCCAATGCGGCGATCTTTTCCACGCGCGCCTTCAGTGTCAGGACCTTATGGGTCACATCCAGCGGCATCATGACAATCGGAACCCCAGACTGCATCACAATATTGGCCGCTTCGGGATCGACATAAATATTGAACTCCGCAGCGGGCGTAATATTGCCGCCTTCGAAGTAGCCGCCACCCATCATCACCAGTTCTTTCGCGCGAGCCGCAATATCGGGCGCGCGGCTGAAGGCCGTGGCGATGTTGGTGAGCGGACCAAGGGTGCATAGTGTTACGGTATTTTCCGGTTCATGCCGGAGCGTTTCTATAATGAAGTCCACCGCCCCCTGTTCTTCGATGGGCATGGAAGGTTCAAACAAGACAGGCCCATCCAGACCGCTTTTGCCGTGCACATGCTCGGCGGTAATCAGTGGGCGCGAAATCGGTTTGTCGCATCCTTCAAACACCGGAATTTCAGACCTTCCGGCAACTTCGAGAATGATCCTGACATTCTTCGAGGTTAGGTCCAGCGGCACATTTCCAGCAACGGCTGTGAGTCCGAGAATGTCAATATGCTGCGGATTTGCGAGTGCAAGCAGGATTGCCACCGCATCGTCCTGCCCCGGGTCTGTGTCTATGATGATCTTTCGTTTTTCGGTCATGAGCTTCCCGGCCTGAGATTGATTCGATCAAACATTATCTGTCCCCGCCAATTTCTCAATCCACGGGATACCCGGCATCTTGCACTTGCTGCCGCGGCGCACCATATTAAATGAAACGTGGAGGCTCGGTTGAGCTCCACTTCGAGGTCGCTTGATTGCAAGGACTTTTAAGGACATGAGTAGAATGACGCCTTTTGCGAGCCCATTGCTTTTGGGCTTTGATGCGATGGAAAAGACGCTGGAGCGCATTTCCAAAGCAAATGACGGTTACCCGCCCTACAATATTGAACGGCTGCCTGTTGATCCTGCTGATGAGCTAAGCGGCGGGTTTCGCATCACACTGGCCGTGGCCGGCTTTGCCGAAGACGAGCTTGAGGTCACAACTGAGGAAAATCAGTTGGTTATTCGCGGACGTCAGGTTGACCAGCCGGACCGCGATTATCTCTATCGCGGTATCGCCGCGCGCCAGTTCCAGCGGATGTTTGTCCTGGCACAAGGCATGGTCGTGAAAGGCGCTATTTTGAAAAATGGTCTCCTATCAGTAGATCTCGCGAGGCCAGAACCGGAGCGAATGGTGAAAAAAATTAACATTTCCGTTTCAGAGTAGAACGTGGCGATAATGCCACTGGCCCTTCGTATTAAGGAGGAACTGAGATGTTTGCTAATCTGCCACATGGTCTCTCGTTGAGCGAGCTTGCCAACCTAGGCGAGGGCGAGCTTGCCTATGTCCGCAAAATGACGGTTGATGAAGTGATCCGTTGTTTTCCTGAAGCGCCCGAGCTTGAGCCCGGTCTTGACCTTTGGGCGCTCTTCGGAGCCGACGGCACACCGATCCTGCTGACGGACAATCGCTCGTCGACTTTCTTCAAAGCTGCCGAAGACGACCTGCGGACTGTGAGCCTGCACTGACAGGGTCATTTTCATCGGCTGTGGCTTTTGGGGTGATCACGCCCTTCGAAAGGTCAGATAGGCGGATGAGCGGCCTTCTCGCCGCGCCTTGGCTTCATACCTTGTGCCCGGCCACCCCTTAAATGGCGTTAGCCAGTCTGCGGCATTGTTCGCCGTCCATTCAAAGCCGCCATGAGCAGCACAGTGCTGCAACGTCCAGTTAACATATGTGTCGATATCAGACGCGAAGCAGAATAGCCCGTCTTTTTCGAGAACACGATGGAAACGGGACAAATTCACCTGTGAAACAAAGCGCCGCTTCCAGTGCTTTTTCTTCGGCCATGGGTCTGGATAAAGCAGGTCAATCCGGCTGACGGAACCAGCCGGCATCCAGTCCAGAAGTGCAGCCGCATCATCATTATAGACCCTGATATTGCGCGCGCCACTTTCTTCAGCACGCGCCAGCAGTTTAGCCATGGAATTAACGAAAGGCTCCACGCCTATAAAGCCGGTCTCCGGCTCCTCGAGCGCGCGATGAATAAGATGCTCTCCGCCGCCAAATCCAATTTCGAGGCGAATCTTGGAAACGCCAACCGGAAACAGGCTTTTCAAGTCGCTTGGCGCGGGCGCAGAAATGTCGATCAGAAGTTCATTCAGAACCTCATCCATCAGGCGTTGCTGGTTTTGCCGGAGCGCCTTACCCTTGCGGCGGCCGAAAAAGGCTTCTGTGGCGCGGGTGCGCCGTTCTTCTTCGGCCATATGCGTCATCAACCCTTCAGGGCTGCCTTGAGCGGTTTGACAAGATCAGTTCTTTCCCAGGAGAAAGAACCGTCGCGGCCAGCTTTACGACCGAAATGGCCATAGGCCGATGTCTTCGCGTAAATTGGCTTGTTCAGGTCAAGGTGACGGCGAATGCCGCCGGGTGACAGGTCCATGACCTCGCGCAGAGCAGCTTCAACGGCCTCTTCGCTCACCTTGCCGGTTCCGTGCAGATCAACATAGACCGAAAGCGGCTGTGCGACGCCGATCGCGTAGGAAAGCTGAATGGTGCACTTGTCGGCAAGGTTTGCCGCAACCACGTTCTTGGCCAGATAGCGCGCTGCATAGGCCGCCGAACGGTCCACCTTGGTTGTGTCTTTGCCGGAAAATGCGCCGCCGCCGTGTGGCGCAGCGCCACCATACGTGTCGACAATGATCTTGCGACCGGTCAGGCCAGCATCGCCATCGGGGCCGCCGATAACAAACTTGCCGGTTGGGTTGATGTACCAAGTGCAGTTGTCGGCGATCTTCAGGTCGCCCAGCGCTTCGCGAATATAGGGCTCCACAACGGCTCGGACTTTCTTGGAATCCCAGCTCGCATCCAGATGCTGCGTAGACAGAACAATCGACACCGCTTCGGCAGGAACGCCGTTTTCATAACGCACGGTCACCTGGCTCTTGGCATCCGGGCCAAGCTTGGCGGCTTCGCCTTCCCCGGCCCGGCGGGCCTCGGAAAGAAGCTGCAATATTTTGTGCGAATAATAGATCGGCGCAGGCATGAGGTCCGGTGTTTCCTTGCAGGCGTAACCGAACATGATGCCCTGGTCGCCAGCGCCTTCGTCGCCCTGCTGGTCGGCTGCATTATCCACGCCCTGCGCGATATCGGCTGACTGGGAGTGCAAAAGAACATCGATCTTTGCCGTCTTCCAGTGGAAGCCATCCTGCTCATAACCGATGTCCCGAATTGCCTTACGGGCAGCGGACTTGAATTTTGAAGGATTAATAACTTCGTTGCCGTTTTTATCCGTTTTCAAAAGCGTTTGTGGAACGCGCACCTCACCGGCAATGACCACACGGTTCGTCGTGGTCAGCGTTTCGCAGGCAACGCGCACAGTCCAGGGGTCAATACCGGTCTTTTTGGCCTCGCGATAAATCAGATCAACGATTTCGTCCGAAATACGGTCGCAAACCTTGTCTGGATGACCCTCGGATACAGATTCACTTGTAAACAGATAGTTCTGGCGCATGCGGGCTTCCCCCAACGAAATTGATTGCGCATGTGTTAGCCATTTTACGGAGTTAAGGCAAGCATAGAAGGACATAAACATATCTTTATATATATTCGGAATTGGTAATTATTGTTGATCCTTGTCAGGCATTGCGGGCTTCATTTCTGGCGCATCATCGTTTAAGGAACCGCGCATGAGCGAAGAACCGACAAAAGAGCCCGAGCCCGCATCTGTTGCCGCAAGCCGTAAAGTCTTCATCAAGACCTATGGCTGTCAGATGAATGTCTATGACAGCGCGCGTATGACCGATGCGCTGATTAGTGACGGCTATGAGGAAACTGGCGACCTCGGTGAGGCCGACCTGGTGTTGCTGAACACCTGCCACATTCGCGAAAAGGCGGCCGAAAAGGTTTATTCGCAACTTGGCCGTTTGCGCGAAATGAAAAAGGCACGCCAGGATAAAGGACGTGAATTCATCATCGGCGTCACCGGTTGTGTCGCCCAGGCTGAGGGTGATGAAATCATTCGCCGCGAACGCTCCGTTGATCTCGTCATGGGGCCGCAATCCTATCACCGTCTGCCGGAGGCTTTGAAGAAAGTGCGTCAGTCCGGACCCGCTGTGGAAACGGACTATGCCATTGAGGACAAGTTTGAACACTTGCCGGCTCAGAACAGGAAATCCGTTCAGGCACGCGGGGTGACCGCCTTTCTAACGGTGCAGGAGGGGTGTGACAAATTCTGCACGTTCTGCGTTGTGCCTTATACACGCGNCGCTGAGGTGTCGCGCCCGCTGACGCAAATTGTCACCGAAGCTCGGCAACTGGTCGAGGCGGGCGTGCGCGAGATAACGCTTCTTGGGCAAAACGTGAATGCCTGGCACGGAGTGGATGAGGCAGGCGTGGAAGCCGGCCTCGGGATGCTCCTCGACAAGCTCTCTGAAATCAGCGGGCTTGAGCGCCTGCGTTATACGACCAGCCACCCGCGCGATATGGATGACGGGCTGATTGCGGCACATGCCAGCAATCCCAAGCTCATGCCCTACTTGCACCTTCCAGTGCAGTCCGGTTCTGACCGTATCCTGAAGGCCATGAATCGCCGTCATACGGCTGCCGATTATAGGGCTCTGATCAACCGCATTCGCGCCGCCAATCCCGATCTGGCGCTTTCGGGCGATTTCATCGTTGGTTTTCCCGGTGAAACGGACGCGGATTTCGAAGATACAATGCGCCTGATCGAGGAGGTCAAATACGCGCAGGCCTTTTCGTTTAAATATTCACCGCGTCCGGGCACGCCTGGCGCTGATCTTCCTGATCACGTGCCGGAAGATGTGAAATCCGCACGCCTGGAAAAACTCCAATCACTCCTGCTTCAACAGCAGAGAGAATTCGCGCAAAGTTGCGTTGGCCGCCACATAGATCTTTTGCTGGAAAAGCCGGGCCGGATGGAAGGGCAGCTTGTCGGTCGCTCGCCTTGGCTACAATCAGTGATTATTGACACGAAAGCGTCGAAAAACGGTGACAATATAAAAATCGGTGACATTATAAGGGTGAGAATCACTGAAGCTGGCCCTAACAGCCTTTTTGCAGAGTTTGCTTAGGCGTGACGGGCCGGGAAACCGGAGCAAGACCGCTTGAACACACACGAAATGGTTACGCACAAACAGCGTCAAACCCGTTCAGATGAACCGGACACCAATCATTTCGTGCTGACTTTCGAGAATAATCGATACGCAAGCGAGCTTTTTGGACAATTTGACGAACATTTGAAGCTGTTGGAAGAGCGGCTGAAGGTTGAGGCGCATGCACGTGGCAATTCGGTTGCCATTTCTGGCGATGTGCTCGCGACCAATCAGGCGCGCCGCGCGCTCGACTATCTTTACGAGCAGCTTCAAAAAGGCGGTTCGGTGGAAGTCTCCGACGTCGAGGGCGCAATTCGAATGGCGGTTGCAGCTGACGACCAGCTCACACTGCCAACCATGGAGCGCAAAGCCAAATTGTCCATGACGCAAATATCAACGCGCAAAAAAACAATATCCGCGCGTACGCCTACACAGGACTCATACATCCGGGCGCTGGAAAGATCCGAGCTTGTTTTTGGCGTTGGTCCGGCTGGTACAGGAAAAACCTATCTCGCAGTCGCTTATGCAGCGCAGCTGCTCGAGCGTGGCGCGGTGGACCGTATTATTCTTTCCCGTCCGGCTGTGGAAGCGGGCGAGCGACTTGGCTTTCTGCCGGGAGACATGAAAGAAAAGGTCGATCCCTATCTACGCCCACTCTACGACGCGCTTTACGATATGATGCCGGGCGACAAGGTTGAACGGGCGCTGACAGCCGGTGTCATTGAAATTGCGCCGCTTGCTTTCATGCGCGGGCGTACACTTTCCAATGCAGCTGTCATTCTTGATGAAGCGCAGAACACAACCTCCATGCAAATGAAGATGTTCCTCACTCGCCTTGGCGAAAATGCGCGCATGATTGTGACCGGCGATCCGAGCCAGATTGACCTGCCGCGGGGCACCAAATCCGGCCTCGTCGAAGCTTTGCATGTGCTCAAGGGGGTGGAGGGTATTTCAACCGTTCGCTTCCGCGAAGCCGACGTTGTTCGTCATCCTCTTGTTGGCCGTATCGTCGGCGCTTATGACGCGCAATATAAAGAACGCGAAGAGGATGCCGCTGACAACAGCGGCGCATAAGAATTTGCTCGATATCCAGATCAGCATTGAGAGTGATGGTTGGCCAGACGAGGCCGCCATTGAAGCCCTTTGTACACCCGTACTGAGCGCTGCAGCCAAGTGGCTTGTCCGTGAGGAGGCCCAACCTTTCCCGGGCGAGGCAATAGAGGTTTCTCTGCTTTTCACCGATGACCAGAATATCAGGGCGATCAACGCCGAATGGCGCGACATGGACAAGCCAACCAATGTCCTCTCCTTTCCGGCATATCCTTTGGAGCCAGGTGGCATGCCGGGACCGATGCTCGGCGACATTATTTTTGCCCGCGAGACAATTGAGCGTGAAGCCATTGATTTGAATAAGCCGTTCGATGAGCATATGAGCCATCTTTTGGTCCACGGCTTTCTTCATCTTTTTGGCTATGATCACATCGAAGAAGACGAGGCGGTAACCATGGAGGCCCTTGAGACTGGCATTTTGGCCTCTCTTGGTCTATCTGACCCCTATGCGGACAGTGATCCGGTTAATGATTTGGAACGATGAACGAGAATTCACCCGTGCCGCGGCAAGCGGCAATTACCCGAGACGAAGCATCGGCTTCGAATAACGAAGACCCTGGAAGTTCGGCGGGACAACAGCGAAACGGAACCTCGTTCTGGGCCGGGCTGATGCGTCTTGTCAGACCTGCAAGCGCCAATAATTTGCGCGAAAATATCGCTGACGCTCTGCTGACGGATTCTGAAAGCAATACCAGCTTTTCGCCAGCCGAACGGGCCATGCTGCATAACATCCTGCGGTTTCGCGAGGTTCGCGTCGAGGACGTCATGGTACCGCGCGCCGACATCGACGCGGTCGAGCAGTCCACGACCGTCGGCGAGTTGATGTCGCTTTTTGAAGAGACCGGTCGTTCGCGCATGCCGGTCTATTGTGAAACGCTGGATGACCCAAGAGGCATGGTGCATATCCGCGATTTGCTCTCGTGGGTGATGAAACAGGCGCGCTCGAAACGCAGAACCACACGCGCGACAGCTAAAACGGCTGAAAAAACGGAAACAAGACCGGCAAAGACGGCAAGAGCTTCCGGTTTTGACCTTGGTAAGGCGGATTTGGGTAAGTCTATTGCCGATATCGGTATTATCCGTCAGTTGATTTTTGTACCGCCTTCTATGCATGCCGCAGACCTGATGGCGCTTATGCAGGCTGACCGTATCCAGATGGCGCTGGTTATTGACGAATATGGCGGCACCGACGGCCTCGTCTCGCATGAGGATATTGTCGAGATGGTGGTGGGCGATATCTGGGACGAACATGACGATGATGAAGCAATGTTCCGCCAGACAGCGGACGATGTTTTTGTCGCTGATGCGCGCGTCGAGCTGGAGGATCTGGCTGAAGCGATCGGCCCCGATTTCGATATCCGCGAGCAATTGGAAGATGTGGATTCCCTTGGAGGGCTTATCTTTTCCGCGTTGGGCCGGATTCCCGTTCGCGGCGAACTTGTCAATGCGCTCCCTGGATTTGAGTTTCACATTCTGGAGGCTGATCCGCGCCGCGTGCGGCGTGTGCGCATTACACGCAAGCGCGCAGCAGCCCGCAGACGCCCGTTGAAGAGTGATACGGAAACCGAGGCTATGGCGCTTCAATATGCTGGCGATGCAGCGCCGGAGGGCGCCACAGAAAAGTCGGCCAAATAAGCGTGGAGAATTCTCGGCCTGGTCCGGCATGACAGATTTGACCCGGCTTGCTTTACCGTGAAAATAGGTCCCCATCCTAGTTTAGCGCTTTTCGCTGATTCGCTTGGGAAACGACGGAAATCTGATGGAAAAACTCGCCGGCAGGGTCATGCTCCTTTGGGGAGCCAGGAGAATAGTTCTGGCAATCGCCGCAGGCGCGTTTGGTGCGTTAGCCTTAGCGCCGCTCCACCTATTTGCCGCAATGTTTGTATCCCTGACTTTGCTTGTTTGGTTGCTGGATGGCAGCGCCGCGGATCCGGAAGCGGGCCTTCTGGCGCGCCTCTGGCCAGCGTTTCTGACCGGATGGCTTTTCGGTCTGGGTTATTTTACGGCCGGCTTATGGTGGTTGGGAAACGCATTGCTGGAAGACGGGGGCGAGTTTGCCTGGGCCATGCCTCTGGCGGTGCTCGGGCTGCCTGCTGTCCTGGCTGTATTTTACGGTTTTGCCGCTATTGTTGCGCGTCTGCTTTGGTGTGACGGCCTAGGCCGCATCGCCGCCCTTGCCTTTGCTTTTGGTCTGGCGGAATGGCTGCGCAGCTTTCTTTTTACCGGGTTTCCCTGGAATGCGATCGGCTATGCTGCCATGCCATTCCCGCTTCTCATGCAGCCGGTGCATCTGGTCGGCATAGCAGGCATGAATATACTTGCGGTGTTCGTATTTGCCATGCCTGCTCTTTTGGGAACACGGCGTAGCGCTTTTTGGGGATTGCCGCTGGCGGTCTTCCTCATTCTTGCCGATCTGGGGTACAGCGCTTGGGTTCTTCAACAGGCCCCCCCAGAAAACAGCGAGGCGTTACGCGTTCGAGTCGTTCAGCCGGTTGCCGGCCTGGAGGCGGATATTCCCGATTCAGAGCGAGCGGCTGCATTTGAGGATCTGATCTCACTGAGCGCCCGCCCGACACCCTCAAGTGAACCGGCAGACCTGATCGTCTGGCCCGAAACAGCAATCCCCTTCATCCTGTCCCAAAACCAATCCGCATTTTCCAGGATCGATGAAATGTTGGCCGATGGGCAGGCGCTTATCGCCGGAGCCGTGCGCGCCGAAGATGGGTCTGCGGGTACGCCGCGGCGCTATTACAATTCGGTATACGCGTTTGGCAGTGATGGTGAAATCATTGGCGCTGCGGACAAGGTTCACCTTGTTCCCTTTGGCGAATATCTGCCGATGGAAGATTTCTTAAGGAATATCGGGCTTGAGACAATCGCGGCCAATGCCAGCGGCGGATACAGCGCCGCCGCGCGCCACACAATCTTGACGCTGCCTTCGGGCAAGACCATTTATCCGCTTGTCTGCTACGAGGCCATTTTCCCGAATGAAATTGGACCCGAGGGTGAGGCTGCTGATATCCTTCTCAATGTGACGAACGATACGTGGTTTGGTCGGACGCCTGGCCCCTATCAGCATTTTCATGCGGCGAGGGTGACAGCGGTTGAACTTGGAAAGCCTATGATAAGAGCCGCCAATAGCGGAATTTCGGCCGCAATCAATGCGCGTGGTGAAATTATTTTTGCAGCAAAATTGCAATCAAAAGGTGCGTTTGACGCTACCATAGATGGTGTGTTTGTACCAGCTTGGGACGGCTGGGGTAGAAAGTTTAACTTTTGGTTGTTGTGCGTAATAAGTTTATCCTTGGTGTTTTTCTCCCGCGTTGGTTTTAATTCTGATTATAATTGACCTAAAACCCCCAAAAATGCATAGTAGATCACAGAACAGCTTGAGTACGCTATTGCAATGCAATATGGCGGGTACAACGTTACGTTACGTTAATAAAGCGTAATATTTGCTCTTGGGGTGCATTCGAGCGGAATCAAAGATTTAGTCAGGAAAAACGAATGGTGGAAAATAAGAAAAAGCCAAATCCGATTGACGTCCACGTGGGCAGCAGAATTCGTCTGCGCCGGACGATGTTGGGTATGAGCCAGGAAAAGCTTGGCGAGAGCCTCGGGATTACATTCCAGCAGATTCAGAAATATGAGAAGGGCACCAACCGCGTTGGGGCCAGCCGGTTGCAGAATATTTCCAACGTTCTCAATGTACCGGTTTCCTTTTTCTTCGAAGATGCCCCGGGTGACAGTTCTATGGCCGGTGGCGCCGGAATGGCGGAAGCCAATAGCTCCAATTATGTCGTCGACTTTCTGTCTTCGTCTGAAGGTCTGCAGCTTAACCGGGCTTTTGTGAACATTGGCGACCACAAGGTCCGGCGCAAGGTTGTCGAACTCGTCAAGGCGCTGGCGGCGGACAGCGACAGCGAATAGCCGACCTTGAAATGACATCTTGGATAAAAAACCCCGGCGTTTGGCCGGGGTTTTTGTTTGGCCCAAGGCGAGTTTTGATTTACGACCCGTAGACGTCGTGCTGAGGGGGTGACCGTGACTGAAACAAAACCACAATTTATAACCGTTGGCGAAGGCGCCCATTCGCGTGAAATTGCTTACCGGGTGGTCTCTCCTGTTGCCGGAAATAGCATGCCTCAGCTCGTTTGGCTGGGCGGCTATCGGTCGGATATGATGGGCACCAAGGCCGTCGAGCTAGAGGCGCGCGCCAGAGAGCTGGGGGCTGGCTGTCTGCGCCTGGATTATTCTGGGCATGGCGAGTCCGGTGGTGATTTCTTGAATGGTTGTATTTCCGTCTGGTTGGAAGATGCGCTGGCCGTTATCCGTCGGGCCGGGGCGCAACGGCTTGTGCTGGTCGGTTCATCAATGGGAGGCTGGATCGCCCTTCGGGCCTTGCAGGAGCTGCGCAAGAGTGGTGGAGAGCAGACGGTGGAGGGGCTCTTGCTGATTGCGCCTGCTCCAGACTTTACGCAGGAGTTGATGGAGCCGGAATTTACAGCCAGGGAGTGGGAAAGCCTGACTTCAAAAGGCTATATCGAAGAACCGTCTGAATATTCCGACGAACCCAATATCTATACGCGCTTGTTGATTGAAGACGGTCGGAATAACCGCGTGCTTGAAGGCGTGATGGAAACGGGCTGCCCAGTCCATATTGTACAGGGCATGCAGGACCCTGATGTGCCATACACGCTTGCCCTGAAATTGCTGGACCATTTGCCGTCCGACGATGTTGTTTTGACCTTGATCCGCGACGGCGATCATCGCCTTTCGCGTCCTCAGGATATCGAACGTCTGAAACGCGCCGCAGAAGGCCTGCTGAAAAGCTGAAAACACCGTGCTTTTGGGTGTAGCCCGATGTCCAGCCGGCGATATCTGTGCATTTTAACCATGAACGCGTTTGGTGAGATCTTAACGGGTCCTTAATATTGACTCTTTCCCCGCCTAGTTCTTAACTCTTTGTTAAGATTTTGACGGGGGCCTTGATGGCGTTCAGGTTAGGTATAGCAATATCGGCGACAACGCTGTTGATGGCAATTGCACCGTCAGCAGTGGCTAATGCGACGTCTCCGCTTGCCATGCAAACCGGTGGAACAACATCCCAGCCGATTGGTCACTATGAATTCTGCCATGTGCATGCAGGAGACTGCGCCCGCAAATTCAGAAAGAGTGCAGCCCCTCGATTAACGGATTACGGCTGGCAGATTGTCCGAGAGATCAATCTGGCCGTAAACAAGGCTATTATTCCGATGACCGATCAGGAACTATTCGGTCGGGAAGAGGTTTGGGAATATCCGGTCGATGCGGGGGATTGCGAGGACTTCGTGCTCGAAAAACGCCGCAAGCTGATCGCTGAAGGAATTCCGGAAAACGATCTGTTAATTACCGTTGTCCGCAAGCCCGACGGTGAGGGCCATGCCGTGCTAACCGTACGGACCGCCGAAGGCGACTACATTCTCGATAATCTCGATAACCGCGTGAAGCTTTGGACCGAAACGCCCTATCGCTATCTCAAGCGCCAGTCGATAACGGATGCAGGCCGTTGGGTGACGATAGAAAACGGTCAGGATGTCGTGGTCGGCGCGCTGCGTAAATAGCGCATGGGCATACGCTACGCGTTGCCGATAAGAATCCCGGCTGCCAAAACCAGCCCGCCACCCAAAACGACTTGAAACGCTGCGCGAAGAAACGGCGTTTCCATATATTTGTTCTGGATAAAGGCGATTGCCCATAACTCGAAAAACACGATGGCGATCGCTGTCATGGTTGCAGTCATGAAATGCGGAATTAGATAGGGCAGGGCGTGCCCTAGGCCGCCAAGCGCTGTCATGATGCCGGAGGCAAGGCCCCGTTTGACGGGCGAGCCCCGGCCCGAAAGCTTCCCATCGTCGTGGGCAGCTTCGGTAAAGCCCATGGAAATGCCAGCGCCAACAGAGGCTGAGAGACCGACAAGGAATGTCTGCCAGGTGTCTTGCGTTGCAAATGCGGCGGCAAAGATCGGCGCGAGCGTGGAAACGGAACCATCCATCAACCCGGCAAGGCCCGGTTGCACATAGGTGAGGACAAACTGTCGCCGCGCTGTCTCCTCCTCCTCGCTTCTAACCGATTCCGGGCGATGCTTTTGATCGAGCATCCGAGCAACGTCTTCATGTCCCTGCTCTGCCAGCGCCAGATCACCCAGAAGCTTTCGGGTATCGGCATCTGCAACATGCTTTATGGCTTCCGTGTAGAAGCGATAGGCTGAAGCCTCCATGTTTTCGGCTTCCACAGCCATGTCCTCGGGCGACACGGTGCTCATCAACCAGTCGGGTTTGCGCTGGTAGAAGCCGCTGACATGTTCGCGTCGAAGCAGAGGGATACGGTCACCAAAGCGAGCCGTATGGATGTCAATCAGCATCTGGCGGTGGGTGTTTTCAACCTCCGCCATGTCTTCGAACACCTTTGCTGACTGCGGATATTGGTCGCGCAATTTATCCGCATAGGCGAGATAGATGCGGGCGTCATCTTCTTCAGACGAAATGGCAAGCGCCAGAATTTCCTGTTCGCTCAACGAATTGAATGGGCGTTTTGAACTGCCGAAGAGACGGGTAAACATGGGGAATATACTCACTTTAGAATTATTCTAAATCTAGTGTGTGCAGCGTCACGGGTCAATGCGGCTTCTTGTATCGAACGGTGTCAAAGCGCGCGGAAAGTCCATCATAGAGAAGCAACCGCCCAATCAGCGGGTCGCCGCTTCCGGTAACCAGCTTGATCACCTCCATGGCCATCAATGTGCCTATCACGCCGGTCAATGCGCCCACAACACCCGCCTCCGCGCAAGTCGGCACCATGCCTGCTGGCGGCGGCGCAGGAAAAAGGTCCCTGTATCCGGGCAATGGAACGCCGTCTGGACCAGTTTCATAAGGTTTGAGTACCGTGAGTGAGCCATCAAACCGGCCAACAGCACCGGTCACCAACGGTATGCCAAGCGCCTCTGCTGTGTCCGCCGCCAGATAGCGCGTATCGAAATTGTCCGATCCATCAACGAGGATGTCATATCCAGAAACAATCTGGCGAGCGTTCTCCGGCGTGAGGCGGTCAGTGTGGCGCACTGTTTCAACATGCGGGTTCACGCGGGCAATGGCGTCGCTGGCGCTCTCCGTTTTTGCGCGGCCTATGTCATTCGTCCCGTGGATAACCTGCCGCTGAAGGTTGGACAGTGACACCGTGTCATCATCGACAATACCCAGGGTTCCGATGCCTGCTGCGGCCAGGTACTGAAGCACTGGCGCGCCGAGCCCGCCTGCGCCAATCACAAGCACGCGCGCTTGCTTCATCCGTTGCTGGCCGGGTCCGCCAATTTCCGCAAGCACAATGTGGCGGGCGTAGCGGGTAACTTCCTCACTCGAAAGCGCTTTGTCATTTTCGGACATCAATCAGGGCTCGCTTTCATAAACTTCGCCATGGGATACGGTGAAGAACTGCGCCCGCTCTCCAAGGCTTTCAAACATAGCGGCATCCGTGCCCGTCATGAAGGCCTGCCCCCCCAGCGCGTCGATCAAATCGAACAGAATGGCGCGGCGGTGTTCATCAAGATGGGCTGCAATCTCATCAAGCAGCAAAATGGGGGCAAACCCAGTCAGCCGTGCAGTCAGCCGCGCGTGGGCCAGCACAAGCCCGACCAGAAGCGCCTTCTGCTCGCCGGTTGAACAGCGCGCCGCTTCAATTTCCTTGGTGCGATGACTGATCAAAAGATCGGCGCGGTGAGGCCCCTCCAATGTGCGACCAGCGGCTGCGTCCCGACCGCGCGTTTGCTGTAATATCACGCGATACCGGTCCTCAAGGTCGCCTGCTGGGTGATGCCATTCACCGTCCAGGAAACCGGCGAGACCGAGAAGCGGCACGGGAAAAGCCGTCGCCGCCTCTCCATGCTCGACCAGCCCGGTCAATAGGCCAATCATTTCCTGGCGCGCCATGTGAAGTGCAACGCCAAGTCCGGCCATCTGGTCTTCCAGCCCGGAGAGCCACCCGGCATCCCAACCTGGTTCGGAGAGCAGCTTGTTGCGACTGCGCATCGCGCGCTCGAAGTCGTTGACGCGGCGTCCATGTGCGGGATCAATGGAAAGAACCAGGCGATCTAGAAACCGCCGCCGGTCCGATGCGCCGCCGGTAAACAGGCCGTCCATAGCGGGCGTGAGCCATAGCACGCGGAGATGATCAAGCAGTTCGTCTATCGTGCGGGCAGATGCGCCGTTGATACGCAAGCGGCGGACGGTTGCGTCGTCCCCGGGGCCGTCGACCCCACTGCCAAGGGATGCCTCTCCGGCCATGCCCTCAATAGCGGCAAAGACACTGAAGCCGTTTTCTGCACCCTTGCGCACAACATCGGCATAGGCCGCTCGCCGCAAGCCCCGGCCGGGAGACAGGAATGATACCGCCTCCATCAGATTGGTCTTTCCCGATCCGTTGTCGCCGGTCAAAACGACATGCCGACCGTCGAGTTTGAGCGTGAGTTCCGCATAATTGCGGAAGTCGCTGAGCTTCAGGCGGTTGACGGTGACTTTGTCAGGCATGCGTGAATGGATCTCAAGTCTGAATCAGATTATCCAAATCCGATACCAGCCCAGCGTCGTGAAGGCAAAACGCTTTAGATCAGCTGTTTATAGAAAAACGTCGTGGCGCAAGGGCGTCCATCAGGAAACAGCGCATAATTCGGAATGGCGCCCGCCCGGGTCCAGCCAAAATGCTCATAAATGGCTTCAGCAGGTTCGCCGGTCGCGGTATCCAGCACAAGAAGGTTCCGTCCTGCCGAGCTGGCCGCTTGCTCTGCGGCATCCATCAATGCACGCGAAAGCCCGTTGCCGCGGACAGATGGCCGAACCATTAGTTTTCGTACATCGGCGCGATGCGGCTGATTGGGTGGCGTGGCCATGTTGAGCTGGACGCTGCCCTCAACATGTCCGTTCAGCTTTGCCACAAAGAGCAGGGCTTCACCGCGTCCGACTGCCTTTGCGATATCAAACCAGTAGGTTGCGGCGTTTGCCGGCAGAAAGGGCGACATGAATCCCATTGATGCGCCGCCCTCGACGCATGCTGAAAACAGCGTACTCAGGTCATTGATTGCTTCTAGAGCCTCGGTTTCATTCAGCCGGCAGACTTCAATCATGATCAGCTCTTTTTCAGGACTACCGCATAGCGGCAAGTTTCATCCGTGGGGTTGTGAAAGACATGACGGTTGTTGAGCGTCATGTAGAGGCAGTCGCCGGGCTCAAGACGATGAACCGTTTCATTCGCCTCCATTTCCAATGTGCCTTCAAAGAGCCAGACATATTGTGACTGGCTGCGAACATTGGGCAGCGGATCGAAGGAGACGCGGGCGCGTGGCGGAAGTTCAACCTCAATCAGATCTACGCCTGTATTAAAGCCGCTGGGTGAAACGGCGCGCCGGATATAGCCGGTTTGCGGATCGCGCCAGATGCTTTGCTCCGTTGCGCGCTGCAAAGGCTGGCCGGAATTGATCTCGTTCGGCTTGGCGAAAAATTCAGAAAGGGATTTATTGAGCGGCCCCAGAAGTCGCGCCAGAAGTACGGCTGTCGGGTTGGCTTCTCCGCGTTCAATGCGTGAAATCATGGCGCGGCTTACACCGGACGCCTGGGCAAGCTGATCAATTGTTAATCTGCGACCAATGCGCAGTGCTTTCAGGCTCTCGCCGATATTGTTTTCAAGTGCGTCCGATAGGAAATCCATTATATTAGAGTATAAATCTCTTATAGTAGAGTCAAGTCGCGCGCTTAAAAGAAGCTAAAAAATCACAATCATTTCAGTGAAGATGATCGAGATAAAAGAGCTACGTTCGGTTTTGTAGGAAAATTAATCGAAATTCAGTTCATTTTAGATTTGATATTGAAAATCAATGCCTAAGATGAAACCTGAGAAGTCCAATCATTTAGGTTGTAGTAGTTTGTTACCCGCGAAATTTTGCCATCGCGAAGTTCGAAAAAAGCGCCCGCAGGCAGAACATATTTTTGGCCACGGGCTTCGGGAAGACCTTCATCGGTTGCTAGATATTCGCCATTCACAGTGAATTCGGCAGATGCACGCGTTTCATCTGCGCTGGCCATGATCACCATATCCGTCAATGTTTCCCTGTAGCAACGGTTCATATGTTCCATGAATTTGGCAAACACGTCTTTGCCCGTCTGGCGCTCACCCTGGTTGATATCGTGAACCACATCGTCGGTCAGCAGACTGAGAAAGGTCTCCATATCCTGGCGATTGAAGGCGTCGTAATAGGCAGCGATAATGTCGGCGGTTTTCATTCATCTCTCCGGGTTTGCGGATAATTTTAGCAGCGATGTAAGTGCTGCAAAAGCCAATGGGAAATGCCTATCCATGATCACCATAAAATCCTATTCCGGTGACGACGCGGCCCCCTTTTTTGACGACCTTGCGCGTTTGCGCATGGTGGTTTTTCGTTCGTTTCCTTATCTTTACGAGGGCAGTGAAGCTTACGAGCGGCAATACCTTTCCACCTATGCCTGTTCCAAAGGGGCCGTATTCGTGCTTGCCTTTGATGGTGATGTGGTTGTTGGCGCCTCCACCGGTATGCCGCTGACCGATGAGACCGATGAGGTCAAAGCGCCATTCCTTGCCGCAGGTCACGACGTTTCAAAGATTTTCTATTTCGGTGAAAGTGTCCTTTTACCAGCCTACCGTGGCAGGGGCGTTGGCGTTCGCTTTTTTGAGCGGCGCGAGGAACACGCTCGCAACCTCGGGCTACACATTTGCACCTTTTGTGCGGTGGAGCGTCCGGCCGACCATCCGCGGCGGCCAGCGGATTATGTGCCGCTTGACGAATTCTGGAAAAGGCGCGGCTATACCCATCACCCAAACCTTAGTGCAACATTCAGCTGGCAGGACCTTGACGAAACAACCCAAAGTCCGAAAACATTGTCTTTCTGGATCAGGGAGTTGCCCGAATGAAACTGGCCGCCTGTCAATACGCCTTTGAGCTCATCGAAAGTCCGGCCGCCTATGCAAGCCACTTGACGGCTTTGGTGCATGAAGCCACGGATGCGGGCGCTGATCTTCTGCTGTTTCCGGAATATTCCGCCATGGCGCTCACAGGGCAACTCAAGCCCGAAATACGGGCCGACCTTCACGCTTCCATCGTTGGCCTGCAGCCCCTGCTTCCCGGCTGGCTCGAGCTCGCCGCTGAACTCGCCCGCAATTTCAATATTATCCTGTGCCCGGGGTCTGCGCCGGTTCACTGCGCCGATGGGAATTACCGCAACCGCGCCTTCCTGTTTGGCCCGGACGGATTGATCGGTTATCAGGACAAGATCATCATGACGCGGTTTGAGCGCGAACAGTGGCACATTGCCGGTGGAACAGAAGGGTTGAAAGCCTTTGACACGCCGCTCGGCAAGCTCGGAATTCTCATCTGCTATGACAATGAGTTCCCCATGCTGGCGCGCAGGCTGGCCGAGCAGGAGGTCGATCTTGTTCTTGCACCAAGCTGCACGGATACGCTGGCTGGAGCTTATAGGGTGCGCGTGGGTGCGCAGGCCCGTGCGCTGGAAAACCAGATTGCGGTCCTCACATCGCCAACCGCAGGTAATGCAGCATGGTCTCCAGCGGTGGACGAGAACAAGGGGCGCGCTGCTCTCTTCGTGCCGCCCGATTACGGCATGCCGCCTTCAGGCGTTTATGCCGAAAGCGTCTCCGACGACGTGCAGAAGAGCAACTGGCTCATCACCGAGATCGACATGAATGAAGTGATCCGGCTTCGTAAGGAAGGCCAGGTTGCAACCCGGCGTGATTGGCCCGAACAATTTGATATCTGAAAAGCGTACAAAGCCAGCCTTTACAGCATTTTCCCGCTTTCCCAGCGGTCGCGCCGCTGCTATATGCGCCATCCATGAGCACAGATTCAACCAGCACCCCGCTAGA
>JBNLGT010000033.1:0-27760 GCA_050306195.1 Ensifer sp. | reverse complement strand
GGAATTGCCGCCTGGTTTTTTGTTCTTGCCCATGACAGCCGTGTAGTGGCCGAGGAAGAATCCCGGCGGCAGAACACCGCGCTCCTGAAGGAAATTGCGGCCCACGAAAAGACTGATGCAGCGCTGCAAAAAGCCAAGGAGACCGCCGAGGCCGCAAACCAGGCGAAGAGCCGTTATGTCGTTGGCCTGAGCCACGAATTGCGTACACCTTTGAACGCGGTATTGGGTTATGCGCAAATTCTGGAGCGTGACGACACCATCCCGCAGCCACGTCAGTCAGCAATCAAGGTGATCAAACGTTCTGCCGAGCACCTGTCAGGCCTGATTGATGGCCTGCTGGACATCTCCAAGATCGAAGCAGGTCGTCTTCAGGTCTATCCTGGTGAGGTCAATATTCACGACTTCCTGGAACAAATTGCGGACATGTTCCGCCCGCAGGCGCAAGCCAAAGGACTGGAATTCACCTTCTCCCTGTCGACCAACTTCCCACGTCATGTTCGTATCGACGAAAAACGGATGCGCCAGATCCTGGTCAATCTGATTTCCAATGCAATCAAATTCACCGACGCGGGAAAAATTACCTTTACCGCCGAATATCGCAGCCAGGTGGCCACTTTCACGATTTCAGATACTGGCCGGGGTATTTCGCAGGAACATCTGCCCCATATCTTTGAACCCTTTCAACGCGGCGAAGCCGAACAAATCCGCCCCATGCCTGGTCTTGGCCTTGGGCTGACGATCACCCGGCTTCTGACCCACATGCTGGGCGGTGAAATCCTTGTCACCAGCACCCGAGACAAAGGAACCCGGTTTCAAGTGCGCCTCGGCCTGCCAGTGGTCAATCGCGCCGACCCTGACACACAAAAAGCTGAAGAAAAGCGTATCACCGGCTATCAGGGCAGACAACGTACAATCATGGTGGTGGACGATAATGCTGACCATCGTGACTTGATGCTGGAAGTGCTAACGCCTCTTGATTTCATCGTACTGATGGCGGGCAGTGGTCCTGAGTGCCTGACCCTGATCGAAGGCACAATGCCTGATCTTTTCTTTGTCGACATTTCCATGCCGGGCATGTCTGGCTGGAAGCTGGTCGAAAAGCTGCGCGAGGGAGGAACAACCGCCCCAATCATAATGTTATCGGCCAATATCGGGGACGGCGCACCAAGTGGCCAATCTGATGCGGGCCACAGTGACGCTATTGCCAAGCCTTTCGCTCTGAAACAGCTAATCGACAAGCTGGAGACCCACCTGAAACTGAGCTGGACTTATGAGAACGACGCAACTGAGGCAGCGCCTGCAGACGGAGCCGTCCAAATTGCCAGCCCGGGTCAACAACACGTGGAAGAGTTGATTCAGCTGGGTGAAATTGGTTATGTCCGCGGCATTGAAGCCAAATTGGCGGAACTTGAACGCAACGAGGCCAATTTACCCTTTACCACGCCACTCCGAGCCTATGTTCAGGCATTTGATCTGACAGGTTTCGCGCGGTTCCTCGAGACCTACAGGGATGAGATATCGCAGTGACAAAGCCAGCCAACCCACGCGACATCGTGCTCATCGTCGATGACTCCCCTGAAGCCCTCGGCTTCCTGACGGACGCGCTTGAGCAATCCGGCTTTTCCGTTCTCATTGCGACGTCCGGTCAGGCCGCCCTCAATATCGCAGAACGCATCACACCGGATATCATTCTCATGGATGCGGTGATGCCGAACATGGACGGCTTTGAAACCTGCACAAAGATGAAGGCAAACGCTGCCGTTTCACCTGTTCCCGTCATTTTCATGACAGGGCTGAGCGAAACGGAACATATTGTCCACGCCCTTGAATCAGGCGGGGTCGACTATCTCACCAAGCCAATCAACATCGATGAGCTGCGTGCACGGATCCGTGTGCATCTGGCAAATGCCCGCTCAGCGCAAAATGCCCGTGTAGCGCTGGACGCAGCAGGCAGGCATCTTCTGGCGGTCAGCGCAAGCGGCCAGGCGCAATGGTCAACGCCGCAGGCCACACAACTGGTCAATGCCGCCACCGGCAGCGATGACGGTTTGAACCAGATTGCCGGCAATGTTGCCAAGTGGTTGGCTGAGCGGCGCTCGGCTCCAGATGAACCGCTGACGATTGCCACCGGCAAGGTTGCCTTGCATCTCAAATATTTGAGCGCCATCGGTCAGGACGAATATCTGTTACGCCTGACCCCCGCCAACAAGCCCTCTGACGATGAAATATTGCGCCAGCATTTTGCCCTTACTGCGCGGGAATCCGAAGTTCTTACCTGGATCGCCAAAGGAAAGTCCAACCGTGACATCGGGGAAATCCTGGGCCTCTCTGCCCGGACGGTCAACAAGCACCTGGAACAGATTTATGTGAAGCTCGGCGTAGAAAACCGCGCTTCGGCGGCCGTAAAGGCGGCCACCGTGCTGCATGAAGATTGAAGCACGTTAGGCGGTCCGCTGTTTTCCAAAACGCTTGAAGACTTACAGGAAATAGACGCCTGCCGACCAAAGCAGCTTAACCCCGACCAAAACAAGCAGAATGTTGATAATTTTATAGAAATCTTCGGTCGAAAACCGTCGCACCAGCCAAATGCCGGCAAATGTGGAAACAGCGGCCAACGGAAAGAGAACAAAAGAAATTTTCAACGTTTCCCAATTTAGCTGCCCCAACATGAGGTAGGGCGGCACTTTGATCCAGTTGACCACCGCGAAGAACAAGACGCTCGTGCCAACATAGATATCCCGCGACAGCTTCTGCGGCATGACATAAATCTGGAAGGGTGGGCCTCCAGCGTGAAGCACCATGCTGGTAAAACCAGTCACCGCCCCCCAAAAAACGCCGGCGGGAATTTCCGCCTTTTTCGGTGGGGCGCTCGCGGCCTTTTTAGAGAGCAAACTGCGCAGTCCGAATATAACGGAGATGACGCCGATCGCGGCGTTGGCCGCCTCTTCAGGCAGGTAGGCCGCCTGATAGTAGCCAATGGCAATTCCAATGACCGAACTTGGCACCAGAATAAGAATATTGGTCCAGTCGATATGTCTGCGATAGGCCACAAGACTGAAGGCGTCTTGCAGGAGCAGTATGGGCAACATGATGGCTGCCGCCAGGACAGGTGAAACCGCAAGAGCCATCAGCGGTGTCGAAAGAACGCCCGCACCAGCAAATCCGCCCTTCGAAAGACCGGCAAGCACAACGGCCAGGGTTGCCGCAATCAGAAAGGCCGGATCAAAAAAAACGTCCACACATCACTCCCAAGACTCCTTGGATGGCACTTAGCCTAAAAACAAAGAATTAGGAATGCCGATCAATTTTCGTCCCGCCATTAAATTAAAAATCATAACTATGGACGATAGTCCGCCTCATGGAGAGCCCCAAAAAGAAGCCACTTATTGTCCATGTTGTCCGACAGTTCCTGCCCAACCGTGGCGGGCTGGAAGACGTTGTCGCCAACCTTAGCCTGGAACTTCTGAAACGCGATTACCGTGTGCGGGTGGTGACCCTTGACCGGCTCTTCATCCAGCCGGACAAGATACTTCCATCCAGCGAAACGTTGGACGGTATTGAAATCGTGCGCATTCCCTGGCGCGGTTCCAGCCGCTACCCGCTAGCCCCAACCGTTTTCAAATATCTTGGTGATGCAGACATCATCCATGTCCATGCCATCGACTTCTTTTTCGACGCACTCGCCTGGGGCTGGCTTCTGCACCGCAAGCCCATGGTCGTGACAACGCACGGCGGTTTTTTTCACACCACAGCCCACTCAAAAATTAAAACCCTATGGTTCAATACGATCACCCGGATATCCGCGCTGGCCTACCAAGACATCATTGCCTGCAGCAAAGCTGATGAGCGCCTGTTTGAGCAAATCGCAAAGCGTCGAACTGTGCTCATTGAAAACGCCGCCGGCATTGAGAAATTTGCAAATTCAGCGTCGACCACAGCCCAACAACGGCTGATCACCATCGGCCGTTTCTCCGTCAACAAGCAACCCGGAAACCTGCTGGAAACCTTGGCCATGCTGGCGAAAGGAGGGCCTGATTGGCAGCTCGATATTTGCGGCGTCCCCTCCGATCTGACGGAACTTGATTTGCAAGAGCATGCAGCATCGCTCGGCATCAAAGACCAGGTCCACATTCATGTCGGCGCATCCAACGAAACCATCCGCGACCTCATGAAGGAAGCCAGCTTCTTTGTTTCGGCGTCCGAATATGAAGGCTTCGGACTTGTCGCCATTGAAGCCATGAGCGCCGGACTTATTCCCATATTGCAACCCAATGATGCCTATCGCGATCTGGCAAGTGCGCATTCATTCATCAGGCTGGCAGACTTTCGCCTGCCCGATCAAGCCGCAACAACCATCCGGGAAGCCTTTCAGGATCTGCGAAACAGGCCTGAATTGCGCGATCTGGCGATCAAAACGGCAAAGGCTTATTCCTGGGAGAGTGCCGCTGGACGTTACGCCACGATATATGATGAGATTGTTCGGGCAGCCTGAACAGAGGAAGCCATTCATGAGTCATGACTGTATAATCCGCAAACCGGCGCTCGCCACGCTTTGTCTCTGCTTTACCGTCTCCAGTGCATCGGCAACCTGTTTCAGAGGTATCAATTTAGCTGGCGCCGAATTTGGCGATCTGGGCGGAGCGTATGAGCAGAGCTACATCTACCCCTCCAAACAAACGATCCACTACTTCGCGGACAAGGGGCTCAACACCATACGCCTGCCATTCCGCTGGGAACGGCTTCAGCCGGTCCTGGGTTCCGATCTTGATGAAAACGAACTGAACCGCATCCGCGCGACAGTGGCGGAGGCGGCAAGCCTCCACCTCAACATCATCCTCGACGTACATAATTATGCTGGCTTCGCCGGAGATATGATCGGCTCCAGAACCGTCCCGATTGCCGATTTTGCTGATCTCTGGCGACGGTTGGCTGAAGAGTTCGGCAATCAGCCGGATATTACCTTCGGTCTGATGAACGAGCCGACCGGAATTAAAACAGAAACCTGGCTGCAAGCGGCCAATGCCGCCATCGCCGCCATCCGCGAAACAGGTGCAAAGAACCTTGTCCTCGTGCCAGGCACGAGTTGGACCGGCGCGCATAGCTGGTTCTCAAATACCGACGATGGCAACAATGCTTCCGTGATGAAGGGCGTCATTGATCCGGTACATCATTACGCCTACGAATTTCACCAGTATCTCGACAGCAATTTCTCAGGAACACACGAGACATGCCCCAGAGCCGAGGATGCTGTCCGGGCGCTCAAAGATGTCACCCAGTGGCTGCAAGACAACAATGCCCGTGGCTTTTTGGGAGAGTTTGGCGGCAGCGACCAAGAGAGTTGCATGGCCGGCCTGACCGCCATGGTCAGTTTCATGAACACCAATAAGGACATATGGACCGGTTGGACCTACTGGGCCGGTGGCGACTGGTGGCCACCGACAGAACCGCTCAACATTCAACCCGTTGGCGGCAAGGACAAGGCTCAGCTCAGTACGCTGTTGGGCGCAGGACTGGCGGATGACGATTGTGGCATGTAGCCAGCTTCATCGTTGTCGACAGCACCCAAAGCCGTCCCGAGAAGAAACCAAACAAGCGCCCCGGTCTTGATCGAATAACCTGAATTCGAGATCAGCAGCAGCAGCAGGAAATAGATCATGACCATCGACTGGAATTTCCAGCCGCGCGCCGATTTGGACGGCAGGAAGGCTAGTCCTGCCCACAAGGCGATGAAACCCACAATACCGAATTGCACAAGCGTATAGGCTAGGCCGGAATCGGAGACGAAAATGTCTGTCGCTGTTGCCCCTAGGATGACATCCATCGGCAAACCGGCCAGTAGCGCAGATGTGACAGCAAGACGCCCCGCGACACCGTTGTCGCCCCCTTGAACGCCGGTCGCCAGCCCGTAAATGAAGAAGACGGAAAGAGCCAGAAGCGGTAATACAAGCCAAACCTGACGGGCAATAAGGTTGTAGACCGGATATGCCACAGTCACCACTATACAGGTCAGCAAACCAAACCGCGCATCTCCCAGCGTCACGACCGCCAACGCGCCCGCCATAACCCAGTAGCGCCATTTCATATGCCGACTGAACAAAGCCCAGGAATAAGCGATTGCGCCAAAATTTCCCGCAGAGACGGGCTCAAGGAAAACCGATGAAACACGGTGCTGCCCCAAAAAGGGCAGAAGCGTTCGTGGTTCAGGCCGTGCGCCAGAAGTGAAAAAACCGCGGCTTTGCCCGAACGTATCTTCCAGCGTCACCGTGCCTTTGGCGATGTAGTAACCCAGCACATTGAAGTAATCGAGAAACAGGTCCGCAGCAAAATATTCCACCATTCCCACGAGCAGGACAATCACGAGGGCTATAAACACAAGCCTATCGGCAAAGCGTATATCCGCCAGTCTGCGCCCGGCAAAAATGAAGACTATGGGAATCAGCGCATCGCGAACAGGTTTCGGATCGAAAACCCCGCGAAGCGCAAAAAGGACAACCATATAGCTGGCGAATATACCGAGCACCACATAAAGACCGCTACGCCGGTCGGCAGCAACAACAAAGGCCAAGCCAATCAGCACCATCTCACAAAGAATGACCAGCTTGTCACTGACTTCAAAAATGCGCGTGTTGACGAATGTGAGTATGAAATTGAAGGTCAGCCCGCCCAACACGGCGATAAAACTGACCAAATAGTAACGCCATATCAAAGTATCGCGGTTGGCTTCATGCCCGCTACCCCATGAAGACCTGCCTTGAGACGCATGCTCAGGAAGAGCGAAGCGCTCTGCTATTGCGCTCGGGCCGGATCTGGACATGACCTAGCTCGGCTCCACAGAAAGGCGCCCAAGAATCTTGCCCTGCCAAGGCTGGAGAAATTGTGTCAGCTCTTCCATCTCAGTTTCAGAGGTTTCGCCGTGCTTCGACACAACCATGATGGCGTCACAAGAGTGCAGGAGGACCGGCAGCATATCTTCGGCTGTGCTTCCACAGGCATCCACCAGCGCGAATGCGCCAGGCTGCGGCTCCTGGTGCGGATATTCAGGAACAATCTGCTCAAATGTCAGGCCAATCCCCTGCCAGCGAAATGTATTTGTAACCTGTCTTGCATCGACACTGATCTTGACGGATCCCGATCGAACAATGGAAGGCCTTGCCGCAACCGCAGCCTGATCGTCAGCCAGCCAGACCTGCGATCCATTGGCAAGCATGGCGGCTATGCCGCGCAAATTAAACCCCGCGACCGCACCACCCGCACTTGAAATAAACAAAACACGGTAAGGATCTTCGCTCGGGCCAGCCTCCGCCGCCGCTGTCTCAAGAATATGAGCTACCCGCATACGCCCCATGGCGCGCGCGCGGTTATCTTGAACCTGGTTCTGCGGTTTCCGGTTTGATGGAAACCGAACAAGGTTGCTGTGACCCGCCCCTTCGATCATCTCGGCCCTTAGGCGCGCGACAACCGGAAAACCTGATTGCACAGCAGGCTGTTGCATGCTGGGTCGCGACGCTGATGCAGGCTGGATCCTTCGCGCCGCCACAACTCCATCAAAAGCCGTTCGCAAGATTGCCAGGCCGCATCCGGCAGCAAAACCGAACATGGCGGCTGCCACCAGAATAACGGTCTTGGGCAAGCCCTTCGGCTGGCTTGGAGGCACAGCTGCCGAAATGACGCGCGCAGATCCCGGATCGCCGGAGTTCTGCCCGTTCAACGAGCCAGCATTGGACAAAGCCGCCTGGTAAAGTGCATCAACAGCCTTGGCTTCGCTTTCAAGCTGCGCAAGCTGCGTCTTCACATCGGCCTTTTCGCCGGTAGCCTTGGTCGCGGCATCAAACTCCCTTTCAAGCGCAGAGAGCTTGGTCTTGGACCGCAAATATTCATTTTTCAGGCTCTCGCGTATGCGCGCTAACTCGGCCCCAATGGACTTACGCATACTGTTGGCCTGCGATTGAGCAGCTTTCAGCTTTGGGTGATTGGCGCCCAGATTTGCGCTCAACTGAGCCTGAGTGTCGAGTAGTTGCGCATAGCGTGTGCGAAGCGATGCCAGCGCGGCAGATTGAATGGCTTCGGTAATGGCCCCGGCTTCAACATCTTCAACCGACACACCACGCGACTCTTCGTAAGCTGCTTGTTTTACGGCAGCGTCCTCGCGCGCCTGCGCCAATTGAGCATTGGCCGCCTCAAGCGTTTGATCCTGCACGAGCCCTTTCGCACCAGTCGAGAAAAGTCCGTGCTCCGCCTTGAAATCTTCAACGGCCTGCTGTGCTGCGGTTAGTCGCACCCGAAGTTCTTCCGCCTGTTGCTGCAAGGCGGACGCCGAACGGCTTGCCGTTTGCGAACGGCTGGCGCTAACATAGCTGAGATAGGTTTCCGCCACCTTGTTGGCGATGTCTGACGCCGTTGCGGATACCGGATGTTTGACGCTAATGGAAAAGACAAGGGACTGCGCCTCACGGGCGATTGTCATTTTCTTGACCAGTCCCGCGATAGCTGCATTCTTCCGCGCTTCGGGCGTTCCGGCCGTTTTGCCGACCAGATAACTGTCGTCCTGAAGCCTCAATGCATCCACGACATCACCAAGAACCTCACGCGAACTCATCAGGTATATCTGGCTGTCCGCCAGTTGGGGATTGGATTGGAGCGCCACACCGTTTCCGGTCTGAGAAACCACTGGAACATCCAGCTTGCCAGGATCAATGATCAATGTGGCCGTGGCCGTATAAACCGGCGTTACATACAAAATCACGCCTACGGCCAGCAGGATGCATAAAAACATGCCGGCGACCGGGTAATACCAGCGGCGTTTCAAAATGTCGGTCAATTGAAAAATGTCAATATTCATGGCTTCCAGCGGCCCTGTCTTCGCGCTGCACCAGCTTGCCACCGCATGATTAACAATCGGTCAACCATAGACACGTTTTGTCTGCAGCCCATGCCGACATTTGATCCGTTCTGGACAGCACTTCAGCCAAAATTAAGCGCTCGCGACTATATTCCAGCCAATATCAAAACAACCGCAGAGACCTATGTCACAGGACAGCTCGAAATCCTTCATTTCCATGATCGTATCCACACTTGGCCGAGACGTTGAACTGACGCGTCTTTTGGAGAGCCTCGCAGAGCAAAACGACGACCATTTCGAGCTGATCATTGTTGATCAAAACAGCGATGACAGGCTGACGCCGATCATCACGCCATTTGTTGGAAAATTCCCCGTCAAGCATTTGAAGACAGACTTACGAGGTGTCGATCGTGGTCGCAATTTCGGCGTCAATCACGCCGCAGGCGCCTGGCTCTTTTTTCCAGATGACGACAGCTGGTACGACGCCAATTTCCTGGCAACGCTCCGCGGCATAATGGCTGAGGAAGACGCGGATATTTATTCCGGCCGTGCACTAAACAGCATGGGCGAGGAAATCATGGTGCCATTCCTGCAAGAGGATGCCGAAATTTCCCGGAACAATGTGTGGCAGGTGCTTATTGAATGGATGATCCTGTTTCGCGCCGACACGTTCCGCCAAAGCGGCGGGTTCGATGAGGAAATCGGCGTCGGCGCCGGTACAATATGGGGGTCCGGGGAGTGCCAGGATCTGGTGCTGCGTTGTCTTGAAGCAGGAGCGAAAGGCGTCTACCGCCGCGCAATTGTCGGCTACCATCCCGACCAGACCCTGAACCTGGCAAGCCCGGCGGAAATTCAGAAGATGTACGCCTATAGTGTCGGATACGGGTTTATCATGCGTCGCCACGGTTATGCCTGGCCCGACATCGCACCTTCAATTCTGCGCCCTCTGGCTGGCATTATCGTTCACACACTCCGCGGAAAAACAGCGCTCGCAAAACGTTCGCGCCGCATTCTGGAAGGCAGGCTGCGCGGATGGCTTTCATGGAACGGTCAGGCCGCCACTTGCGAACTGCTGCAAAGGCGGTGACTGCATGCTGAATCAAGAAACTGTAGAAAACGCCGGCGGCCCGATCATGCGCAATTCGGCATTGAACGCCGCAGCTGGCATGACAATGCTGATTACAGGTTTTATTTCCTCGATCATCATTGCCCGCTTACTCGGTCCCGAGGCCAATGGCGCGATTGCCTTTGCCGTCTGGCTTGCGACCACCGGCGGGCTTGTCGCTGAACTGGGAACCGGCGTGTCGCTGCTCCGCCTCCTGCCCCAACTGCGCATGAGTGGTTACAATGATCAGGATCGCCGCCGCTTTGGCGCATGGTTGGCGCGTCCAGTGGCAGGCACAACAATCATATTTGCCATTTTGTACGGTCTGTTTGTGTGGGGAGCCGACGATGCCCACTGGCTGGATTCTGCCCCGGAGCTTGCTGCGATAACCGCCGCCTTGTTCATCGTGCAGTCCATCGGTTCTTTTTCAAAGAACTTTTTGATTGGGGAACAAAAGCTTGGTCGCTTTTTCGGAATCTCTTCCGCAAGCGCAGTCCTTCAACTCGCTGTCGTTGCAACCGGAGCCATATTTTATGGTGTCACCGGCGCACTCTTCGGCTACCTCGTGGGACAACTCATCCTCTTCGCCCACACGCTGATGCTCCTTGCTCGCCGTCCCGACAATTGCGGAATTGATTTACGCAGCCTGATCAACTCCTCAAGCCTCATCGTCGTGGAATTCGTTATCACTGCGATTTTCCTGACCCGCCCTGAAATCCTATTTCTGCAACAATTAACAGACGTGGAGACGGTGGGTTATTACGCTATCGCAATTTCACTTGCCAACATGGCGCTGCAATTGCCGATCCAGCTTACCGGCAGTCTGGTTACCTATTTTTCCTCCCAGCTTTCAGCAAATGACGGCAAGCTTCCCGATGAGGCTTTTCAAACGGTTGTTCGCAGTTTTGCATTTCTAACCATGCCCATGTCATTTGGCCTTGCTGCGGTCGCCCCGCCACTCGTCACGGCTGTCTATGGCGAAGCTTTTGAACGAAGCGGGATCATTGTCTCAATTCTGGCTCTGGGCGCACCTGCCACAGTGCTGCTGCAGCTATGTACAACCTATGTCTTCACCATTGATCGGCCCATCGTCCGATTGAAAACAGTTATTGCTGGCGCTCTTTTGATGTCAGCGGGATGCCTGTCTGTCATACCCTATTTCGGCGGGGAAGGTGCAGCCATAGCACGCGATATAGCCTACGTACTTATGTGCGTTTATATGATTAGGGAAATGAAGCTTGGTCACATATCGCGAAGGCTTTTCCTTCCAATTCTGCGCATTAGTGCCGCTGCTGTGGCGACCGGGCTGGCTGCCTTCGCAGTCACTGAAATTTTGCCGGGCATTGCAGGAATCCCGCTTGCCATTCTTGCGGGCATACTCGCCTATATTCCGGCACTACGTCTTGCAGGCGCCACCACCGCCCACGACGGTGAATTGCTGGAGACCTACATTGAGCGGCTTCCGGTCAGACTGCGCCCCCCACTGGAAATAGTCTTCAAGTTGGCGACGCCACACAACGCAGCCAGTGGAGCCTGAAACATGGAATCACCCGCCAAGAATACCGCAGAAACTGGCGGTACCACTCTTCCGCCAAGTGCGGCCTGCCCTATCAGCTTTGGCGCATGCTCCGCTCTGTTCATGCCATCGGATGAAGGTGTACCTGCGGCGAATGCCGCCGTGCTTATAGTCAGTCCGTGGGGGTTTGAAGAGATCTGCCTGCGTAAATTCCATCGTCAATTGGCCGACGAACTGTCGGTACGCGGAATTTCAAGCTTGAGATTTGATTTTCCAGGAACAGGCAACAGCATCGGTGATACTCTTGAAGGCTCCGAGCTGGAAATCTGGCTGGAAAGTATTCACCAGGCCACGGAAGCGCTCAAAAAACTTTCCGGTTGCAGCGATATCATTCTCCTCGGCCACGGGCTGGGCGCAACTCTGGCGGCAACAGCCCTTCCCCGGCTGTCTGGCATATCTGGCCTCGCCCTACTCGCTCCGGCCCTGTCAGGACGCTTGTGGGTCAGGGAAACCGGTCTATGGTGGCGACTAATCGCCGCCGACCTCGGCATTTCCGGCGCACAACCGGAGGATGGTGCGCTGACCGTCGCCGGCCTGACCCTTTTGGCAGCGACCACCAAGGACATTAAGGCGCTTAAGCTCGAAGCGAGTTTGATTCAGGAACCTCGCGATATTCTACTTGTCGAACGCCTTGCACGAGATTCCGATGCCGCGTTGGCGGAAGAACTTGCGGCAGCCGGAAACAACGTCACCCGTTTGACATTTGAAGGGCACGAAGCCCTTATCGCCAATCCGGTCGTCCAGAAAATACCCTCTGCTACAATCAGGCATATCGCCGAGGCAATCCAGGCGAAAACGACGGTCGCTCCTTCCCGCACCACATTGGCAGTCGCTGAAAGCGCCGTTCTGGAAGGCTCCAACTTTACAGAAACCGCCCTTCGTTTTGGCGACAATAACAGGCTTTACGGTGTTCTATGTGAACCCAAGGGCCCCAGGAAAGGCGCAACAGTCCTTATCCATGGCACCAGCTACGACAGGTCAACTGGCTGGGGGCGTTCAACGGTGCTAACCGCACGCAGTCTTGCAGCTGATGGCATTGCGACATTTCGCTTCGACGCAGCTAATGTCGGTGACAGTCCGCCAGTGGCAGAAGAGAACAACCAGATTCTTTATTCCAGTCGACAAATTACTGACACAAAAACAGCGATCAGCCTTCTGATACGAAAAGGCCTTGGGCCAATCGTGCTGTCAGGCCGCTGCAGCGGCAGCTACGCCGCTTTCCAAACTGCATTACAGGATGAGCGCGTGTCGGGGTTGGCGCTGGTCAACAATATTGTTTTTGTATGGGACCAAACAAAGACCATCGACGATGAACTCGTCGAGGTTGCCCGTCCGTTGGAAGACTATTCAGCCCGCGCCAGAAACCCGGAAACGCTGAAGCGCCTATTCCGCGGGGAGATCGACATCCCCTCAGCCGCTGCCAATATGTCGAAGGCCATTGCCAAGCGGCTATTGAGCAAGATTGCCCCCTATTTGGGCCCATTGCTGGCGGCCAATCGCCATAACGTCGAAATCAGGCGCGCTTTTGAAACGCTCGCCCGGCGAAATCTGCCGATACGACTGCTCTATGCTGACAACGACGTCGGATTGGAAGAACTGAAATTGATCTTTGGCCCCAACGTCGCCGACGAGCCCCCCGGAAAGAATGTGGCTTTCACGATTATCAGCGATGCTGATCACAACATGACCCCGCCGCATGCGCTGGAAGCCATGATCGACGATGTCCGGAAAGCGGCGTTGGCTTTTAACTGATGCTGCGAGCCAGACGATGAGCTGGCCGCTCAACGGCCAAATAGAAAATACCTGACAAAAGCACGATGGCTGTTAGCTGCAGCGACCATATCTGCAATGGAGCCAGATCTGCCATATGCAACGTAAAAAACTCAATGACCGGCCGGTGCACCAGATAAATTGAGTAACCCGCAGCGCCTGCGGCCTCTAGAAACCCTATCGGTGGGTATTTTTCGTAGCGCCTGAATTCCATACCCAGCCACGCAAAACAGTAGATTGCTGCAATCGGCATAGACCAAACATATCCAATATGGATGCCCGGCAGGTGGTGAGCCACAACAGTCGTTGCCAGACAGGCAAACACGGCTCCACCCCGCCACACCCAAATCCACCCGGGCAAAGGAATGCGTCCTCCCGCACGGTGAAACTGAGCCAGAGCAGCGCCGATCAGCCACATCGGCAGACACAAAAGCCAGGTCAGGCTCCAATCAGGCTCCCAGAGGTAGATCATGTCAGGTTTGCGCAACAGGATGGCAAGCGACGGCATGGCCGAATAAAGCAAAACAGGGCCAATCCCGAAGCGGCGTATGACTATAAAAAGCAAAGGATAAAGCGCGTAATAGATGATTTCGCAGTAAATACTCCAAAGAACGCTATCCAGCGCCTTGCGATAAACATCGCCGACAGCAAACGTGACCGCGATTATGGCGACAAGCGGCAATCCAATGCGGACACCCCTTTTCTTGAGGAAGAGCAGCCAGTTGATTGAGGACTTCTCGACATTCGGAAAATGGATGCAGAAGCCAGATATTACGAAAAAGACGACAACTGCCGCCGTTCCATTAAACGCCATTTTTGACAGGCCAACGGCGATCGTCTGCCACAGGCCGTCCGCCGGATTAATATAAGCATCGACGGGAAAATATGCGCCATGAGAAAACGCAACCCAAAGTGCGGCCCATAAACGCAAAGTATCAACGCCCCTTACAAAGCGTCCAGCGACGGCGCTTGGGGCTGGCATTTCGGAGGACGTCAATTCAGCCTGCACCATAGGGTGGATACGATCCTGTTGATTCTTGTTGTTTAGAAACTAGCCAATGCCGAACGGCCCGGCAACCTGAGGTAGCCAGCCGGCTTACCGGCCTTCTCCGTATTCAAGGGATCAAGGCGGATTTCATAAGGCGCGCCGGGGGCGAGGTGAAACCAGTTGTCCGACGGCATGAAGCCGTTGGTTTCGACAATCACATTTTGCGCCAATCTGTCAGCAGAGACCAAAAGCCGCCATCCATCTTCCGCCTCTTTCAGTTCTGTCGAAATTTCGCAGGCGTGCAGCGCTGCCGGACGGCCGAGTGGAAAATGAAACGCTGATGCAATTTCTTCACCCGTTTCCGCAGACACCAACCGCGCCACCGTCACATCATGCGAAGGAGGTCCGAAGCGAAAGGCATAGGTCGTATCAAAGAATGCGCCAAAGAAGCCGGTTGCAGGAAGCACCTGCCCCGACCGGGCAGAAAGCACCAGTTGTTTGCGGCCCGAAACAACGGAAACCTTGCCATCACGTAGGCAGGAAATCTCGACCGCCACTTCGACGTCAACGTCCAACTCATTGACCAGATTCACATCCAGCCCATTGGTCCCCTCGTCCGTCAATGTAATCTGTACCGGGCGAAAGGCGCGGCGGGCTGCGTGCCAAACCGGTTTGGGCGCACCGGTAGCATCAACCAGTCCCCAGCCAGGGCCTGTCAACAGGTCCTGAAAGGTCCACATCAATGCGCCATTGCAGGCGGAACCCGGTTTCCGCCACTCAGCGTAGGTCGCCTCAACAACCTCACCCGTAACAGCTCGCGAAAGATCGAGATAGCGCCCCATATCCTCGTAGCGCAATTTGGCAGGCTCAACATCGTAAAGAAGTTTCAAATAGTGGTCTCGAACATCATCGAAATCCCACCCCGCCCCGCGGTCTCGCGGCACACGCGCCTTCCAGCGTGGGTCATGAACAGGTGGAACAGGCAGATGTTGATCCAGCGTTTCTTGTTCCGGCACGTTGGCGAAGGCAAGGCATTCGGCTGCAAACCGGACATTGGCCCGACGCGCATCCTCCAACGGTCTGCAATAAGCGCCAACGCCATAATAATGTGTAACACCCGCATTCGGTGAAAACGGCATGGCTCCACCATGCGGCGAATTTGGTACATAGATACAGTCGGGGCGTTTTGCGGCAACAATGGCGGGGATGATTTCCTCGGTCAGTGGCCCCTCATAGGCATCCTTCGGCAAGCCCAGCATAGCCGCCTGCTGGTGCATCTCCGATCCACCGCAAAAGACAGTGATCGAGGGCGATGCACTTGTACGCTCAAGAAACTGCTCGATTTCTTTCGTGAGCAGCGCGCTCCAATTTTCGTCACCTACCGGATAGTCAAAATTGGCGAGCATCGCTTCTTGCCAGACCATCAGTCCGAGTTCGTCGCATAGCCGGTAAAAGTCCGAGCCTTCATAAACCATAGTGCCACCAACGCGGATCATATTCATGCCCGCCTCAGCAGCAAGCTCCAGCCAGGAACTGTAGTCCTTCCGTTCTCCGGGCAGGCGAACAATATCCGAATTTGTCCACACCGCTCCTCGACAGAAGACAGAAATGCCGTTGATCTTCACCCCAAAACCGTTGCCATCCGGACTGTGATCGATCTCAATGCGACGAAAACCGGTGCGGCCAATTTCACACCTATGCCCGTCAAATTCCAGCTCCACTGCGTGCGTGACCGGCATACCGTGGGTATGCGGCCACCACTCCGCAACACCCGGAATGTGAAGCGCCGCCGTTCCGTTGCGCACTGGCGCAGAAGCACCCGCACAGTGAACGACAGCGCCTTCAGCCTCCCCCGAGAATGAAACCTGCAAATGTCCCACACCGCCTGCATCAAGCGAAGACTTCATTGTCACGTCGCCAACTGGGACGTTGATCACCAGGCTGATCGGTCGCCAAGGACCGACGGCATGAACTTCCGGACACCATCCAGGCATGCGCCCGAGCAATGTCTGACGCTGACCTCGAATGCCTGCAGGCGTAATCATCTGCGGTCGCCAGCGCGCCCGCGGAATCTTTTTCTTAAGTTCCGGTCCCATCGCCCTGAAGCACAAAGCCAGCTTATCATTCCCTGACAGATCAACGGTCACGTCGCTCTTTAGAAACATGCTTTTTGATTGACCAACCAATGCGCCGTTCATGAATATATCGGCAACACCCGCCAAACCTTCAAAACGCAGAACTGCATTTCCCGATACGCCCTCGATATCAAGAAAGTACCAAGCGTCCTTTTCATCCAATGAAACGGGAGCATGGCGATCGAACAGGCCTGCCTGCTCCAAACCTGCCGCCACTGTACCGGGAACGGGTGCAGCGATCAGACCTTCAGAGGTCGACGCCTCCAAGGGGTTTTCGAACAGACCGGCATCCGTGAGAACCATTCGCCAGCCACTATCAAGCCGCCGGATCACCCGTCCAGGCAACCTTGCAGACATTTGAGGCTGGTTGATCCATGAAATGCTCGCCTCCATGGCATCAACCGAATGTCTTGGAGAGCTTGCCCATCAGGCCATCCCAGGCGTCTGCGGCAGGGTCGATGGCGCCTTGTAGCTTTTCGTATTTGCCACGATTAACCGCACGCGCGAGCTGAAATTGTGCTGTCTTCATAACCTCGGAAATTTTCAGCGCATCTTCAACGCCAGCTTCAAAATCACCGCCCAGCCAGTTCAGATAACTCGCCGCCAGCTCAAAATTTGCGCCCACCTGGCGAAGAGTATTGAACGCATATTTGTGGAAGAAGCCAAACGGACGTTCACCAACGCCCTGCGCCTGTTCCACGAACTCAAGGGAAAAGGCGCGGATCGGATTGATCTTCGGCGCACGCGCAAGGTGGTGTTTTCCCAAACGAATGGCTTCAGCCCGGATTGCCCCCTCTTCAGGAAAGGCATCCGGCAGCTTTACAAACTCGCAATAAGGCAAAAACGGCATGGCGTCGTCGGGCATGTCCCTGTGAAAAATGCCGTCGAAATCCTCACCCTCCAGATGGAAAAATCCATCATTGTGAAAATAGTCCATTTCACGCCGGGCAATGTCGATGCGATTGATCGCAACCGTAGTCTTGCCATGTTCCTGCCTGTAGCCTGTGCCATGGGTATCCGGCAGGTAGTAGCTGTCGACTTCCACGAGAGACAGGCGCCCGCGCTTGAGCTGCGTCTCGATGTGTTTTTCCACCCGGTCGTAAATCGCCAGCTCCGTCACCGTGATGCCAAAAAGGCTTTCAAGATCTTCCAGCGGCACTTTGAAAAAGGTGAAGTGGTCACCCTCGAAATCCTGCGTCAGGGTGAAACCAAGCGTTGCTTCCGGCGGCAGGCCGAGGGCGGAAAGCACCTCGGTCCACACATCCGTGTAGCAATTCGTTTGCGGCCACATGCGTTCCGGATTGTGGAGCGAATGAATTTTGTAGCCGGTTGGCCTGATTGTCAGCAATTCCGTCATGGGTTCAGCCCCAGAGTGCTTTGCGCACGCCCTCCGGCCAAAGTTTGGGATCAAGGCCGTGGTGATGGAAAAGTGCAAGTGCAATACGCTCTAGGCCAAAGCCAACGCATGCCGTATGTGCCGTTTCGCCATCAGCCGTTTTCAGGTCCCAGGTGGCGCCGAAATGCTCCTGGTGATAGTTGAAGCTCATGCAGGCCGTCGGTTTGGATGTCGATGTAATCGGGATCAAAAGTTCAAATTTGAGGTTCTGGTCCCGCTGATTGTTTTTCATCATGCGACCCGCCCGGCCAAAGAACGGATCATTGGCGACATCAATCTCAACCGGCAGTTCAACGGCTGCCATCAGCTTACGGCCACGTTCCATCCAATCTTCGCGAAACGCACGCACGTCCTCTGGCTTACCCATGCGCACATATTCGCGCATACGGAAAAGCTGCTGACGCGCCGGATCGTTGGATGGTTCATGACGGAAGCAATAAGACTGGATGTCAAAAAGACCGCCGCCAACAGGCAGTTCGCCACGCTTGGCCACCAACGGATAAAGTGGGTAGCAGGCAGCAGGCGTCAGCACGATATCAGAAGCCTTCTGGCCTTCGGTCCAATCCTCACCTTCTGCAAGGCACTGGATAAGATTCATATGCTCGGCATCATTGCCACAGAAGCAATGAACCGTACCCGCTAATTGCGGGAAGTTTTTCATATAGCCTGAACCTTCAAAATGCATGCGGTTCATACCCGGCGGAAAGCGGATGGCTTCAGCACCATCAGCACCGCCAAACTTGTCGATCAAATGACCAAAAGCGGTGATCACGTCTTCAAACGTACCGGAGCGGGCATAAAGCCCCTCAACGCCGGTATCCATCAAAAGACCCGCATCAAAAAGACGGTCAAGAAAGGAAACTTGCATATCCATTACGCGTTACCCCACCAGGCTTGTATCGAGTTTGTTGACCAGCAACATGTTGGATGTGTTGCTCAAAATGCGGTCATTCGAAATCATGATCTGCGCTGAATGCGCATCGCGAAGATGCCGTCCCAGACTGTAGGGCGTACCGTTCTTGTAGGCAGCAATGCCGGCAATCAGCATGCAGTGATTGATGACATCGAGCACACCTTGCGACGAGGCGAGCTTGATATTGTTCATTGCCACCAGAAAGCCCATGGAGGTGAGACTTGCCGGATTGGCCTTGGCCTCTTCATATTTCTGCAAGCCTGCGACCACATTGGACTTGATCAGCTGTAGCTTGTTGGAAACCTCGGCCAAACGCAACGCGCCAGGCGGGATTGAACCGGGATTGGCCTTGGCCGCCTTGCGTACAAAATCCTGCGCACGGGTTACGGAATTTACCGCAAGGCCGTACCACACACCCGACCAGAGGATATGGCAGACCGCAAGCATGGATTCAGCGGCAATTTCTGCAAAAGGTTGCGGCAGAATCTGCTCTTTAGGCGCTTCCGCCTTAAAGAGGAAACCCTCTGAGCAGGTGCCGCGCATACCGAGCGTATCCCAGTCATGGGTCTTTTCAAGCGTGTACTGGTCCTTGAGGAAGACCGTCATGACCTGATCCGTCATTGCCGCATCACGATGCGCGCGCGAAGTGATCAGAATCGCATCACAATAAAGGCCGTAGGAGATAACCGTAGCCTCCTTTGTCAGACGGCAAGTGTCCCCCTCCACTTCAATGGCGCAAATGGAATTTCGCAGATTACCACCGATACCGGCTTCCGTTGTGGCAGACCCCAAAAGAAGCTGTTGATCGACAATTCGGCGCATGAAATTTTCATGCCAAGAGTCGCCAAGCCCATGTTCAACCTCGCTTGAAAGCTTGATGTGATGCATCGCGAAAATCATTGAGGACGAGCCACATTCCTGCCCGATGATCGAGGAAATTTCCGCGATATCGGCAATGGAAGCGCCTTCGCCACCCAAATGAACGGGCACCTGGATGCCAAGCAACCGCGCGTCCTTCATCGCAGCGACAGCTTCATGGGGAAATCTTCCCTCCTGATCCACTGCATCAGCAAACTGACCAGCAACGGCAGCAACCTGACGGGCGCGTTCGACAAGGCTTACGCCTTTTACTTCAGCAACAACATTCATCACGCAGCCTCCTCGGCGAGGATAATTTTCAGCGTGTCTTCAATCGCCTGAATGGACGAAAAAGACTTGCGGTTCAAAAGATGGTCCGGAAATTCGATGTCAAACGCGTCCTCAAGACCAAGCATCAACTGCACGGACGCAAAGGAGGAAAGACCCGCCGCGTATAAATCGGCATCATCAGCAATGTCGCTTACCGCAACCGGAAGTGTGCCATGTTTGGACAAAAGTTCCCTGATCTTATCTTTCATCTTTTCGTCTCCTAGCCAGTCAAATCTGTGCCATCCCGTTACACATGGGGGCAATTTCAGGCCAAGAAGTACCGCAAGGCTATTAAGATCGGGCTGACAGAGAGGGAAAAAATTCCGTTAACAGGTTGTGCCGGATTTTATGCGTCTGTGCCGCGATGGAAATGCGGCGTACCGGAGAAGCCGCGCACAACGCCTTCTCCGGTTGTATGTTTTCATTTCAACAGGAATCGGTCGTCTTTGATCTCACTGAGGTGCATGGCAGGAAGACCACAATCACCACTGATTATAGGGCAAAAACTTCCCGCTCATTGTGACCACAATACGGTCGCCCTTGGGGTAAGGAACCTTGTCCACCTGAAGATCGAAATCGATAGCTGACATGATGCCATCACCACCCTTTTCATGGATGAGTTCCTTCAACGTGGAACCATAAACCCCGACGATTTCATAGAAACGGTAGATGAGCGGATCGGTCGGCACTGTCTGGGAAAAGACCTTGTTTGGGTACTCAGCCAGCACAACGGCAGCTTCTTGCGGCAGACCTAATGCCGTCACCAGAATATCTGCCTTATCGCGCGGCAGCGAGTTCATGCCCAGACAAGCGGATGTCGTAAAGACTTCCGACATGCCGATGGCTGAAGCGATTTCCGACCATGTCATGCCCGTAGCCCGCTTCCGCTCAAAAATCATTTCGGTCACTTCCAGTTTGTTCATGGCGTTCTCCTTTGCCGAGGTCAAAATTTTAAGGAAAGAGCTGGCTGACGAGCACGATGCTCAATAGCCCTAAGGCAAGACTGAGCAGCTTCCAGAAGAGAAGCGGGTTGCGCTCCACAAATGAAACACCCCCACCCTCCCTCATGAAAGCAGAGTTGGGATGGCTCAGATCAAAGATGAACTCAGAGAGCGCTTCATAGCGTTTCCAAGGATCGTGATGGACGGCTTTCTTGAGCGCTCCGTCGACCCATTCAGGCACGCTTTCATTATAAAGCCGCACCGAGTGATAACGCAGTTTACGCGCCTGCTGCCGCGACCTGATTTTCGACACGTCAGCGCCATAAGGCAGCTTTCCTGAAAGCATGTGGTAGACAATGACGCCCAATGAGAAAAAGTCAGCGCGGGGCGTTCCGGCTTCACCGTAGAAATATTCAGGCGCGGTAAACTGAAGCGTGCCGAGAATTTCCCCCTCATCACCAACCGGGTTAGCCTCAACCACGCCCGCAACACGGGTCGAACCGAAGTCAATGATCTTCACCGTTCCAGCGTTGTCGATGAGAATATTTTCCGGCCGCAGATCCTGATGCACCATCTCCATGCGATGAAATGCGCGCAGCCCTTTAGCAATTTGATTGGCAACATCACGCACCTGATCGAGGCTCGGACGTGGATTGTCGATCATCCACTGCGTCAGCGAACGCCCCTCCACATATTCAGTGAAGGTGTAGAGATAGTTGGGCGGCCGCGCGCGTGCGAACGCCTTCAACACATGCGCGGAATTGATGCGCCTGGCAATCCAGTCCTCCATCATGAACCGACGGATATGCTCCTCATCGGACATCATGTCGACGGATGGCGCCTTTATGACAACATACGTACCGCTGTCATTATCCCTAGCGAGATAAACATGGCTTCGAGAAGACGAATAAAGTGTGCGCTGGATCGTGTAACCGTCAAACTGCGAGCGCGGAGACAATATCGGCGGCAGAGGTAGGTTCTGCGTTCCAGCGGCAATGTCGCTTACATCGCGTGACGTGGGAACATGGTCAAGCCGCACCACTTGTACAGTCAGATTGTCCCTGCTGCCATTGGCAAGCGCCGTTTCCGCAATCCGCACCGCAGCGGCATCCAGATTGTTGTCATTGGCCGCAATGGCTTCAGCAATTGTTCTGCCATCGACATATTCATACACACCGTCACTTGCCAGAATATAGACATCGCCCGGTGAGAGACGTTCGACACGGTAGTCGATTTCCACATGAGGGTTCACGCCCATGGCGCGGGCAAGATAGGACTGCTCAGAAGAAACTGTTATACGGTGGTCTGTTGTCAGCTGCTCCAGCGATTTGCCCGAAAGCCGGTAAACCCGCGTATCGCCGACATGAAAAATGTGGGCGGATGCCGCCTTGAAAACAACGACACTTAAAGTCGCAACATAACCCTTGTCCTGATCATGGGCATATTGGCTCTGTCGGCTCTGCGAGTGGAGCCAGGAATTGGTGGCGGAGATAACACGCTCAGCTGCGGTCTTCACCGCCCATGCTTCGGACGTGCAATAATAGTCGGTCAAAAAGCTCTTAACAGCCGTTTCCGCCGCGATATGGCTGACCTGACTGGTGGAAATGCCATCAGCGATAGCAACAGCTATGCCTTTCATTGTCAGCTCGGGCTCTTCAGGCACGAGACAGCCATGGAAATCCTGATTGGTTTCCTTCACACCTTTGCTGGAATATTGGCCGATTGAAACGGCAAGACCCACACTCATGAAGCGCCCTCAAAAAAACTCCGCCCCCTTTAATGAGGGCGGAGAAATTGCCGAACCTTATTCGGCGGGAGCAACTTTGGCAGAGCCTGCGTTGATCTTCGGCGATGTCCTGTAGTGGGTCGAGTAGAGTGTCAGACCAACGAAGGCGAGACCACCGACAAGATTACCGAGCACCGTCGGGATTTCGTTGTAGAGGAAATAATCCGCCCAGGTGAACTGGCCGCCCAGGATGATGCCCGATGGGAACAGGAACATGTTCACGATCGAATGCTCAAAGCCGAGATAAAAGAAGACCAGGATCGGCATCCACATGGCAATGACTTTGCCAGAAACGGACGTTGACATCATGGCAGCAACGACGCCTGTGGACACCATCCAATTGCACATGACTGCACGGATAAACAGCGTCAGCATGCCGCCAGCGCCAGCTGCGGCGTATCCCAGTGTTCTTGCTTCACCAATATGGCCGATCTTTTCGCCAACGGCATTCGGCGCCTGGGTAAAGCCCATTGTAAAGATGATTGCCATGAATATGGCTGTTGTCATCGCGCCGGCAAAGTTACCGACAAAAACGAGGCCCCAATTGCGCAAGACGCCACCCCAGGTACAGCCGGGACGTTTTGCAAAGACAGCAAGCGGTGCGAGTGTAAACACGCCGGTAAGTAGATCAAAGCCCAACAGGTAAAGCGTACAGAAGCCAACCGGGAACAGAAGCGCGCCGACCAGGAACTCGCCCGTATTTACAGCAATAGTCACGGAAAATGCAGCGGCCAGCGCCAGAATTGCTCCGGCCATATAGGCGCGGATGAGCGTGTCCTTGGTCGACATGAAGATTTTTGACTCGCCAGCATCAATCATCTTCGGAACAAATTCGGATGGTGCAAGATATGCCATTTCAGATCCCCTCTTGAAGGCACGTTGGATACAGGTGGATTTCTCCCCCTCCTCGGCTGACCCAAAGATCAGATCTGTGTTTCCCCAAATTATGCTTGGCGGCTGCGTTAAAACGCAAAAAACGACGCCGCATGAGTGCGACTAAACCAAGCCGCATTCATACAGCGCCGTTGCTGCCCGGCCTTTGCGGCCATTTTTATCAGGTGTTCCGCATCGTTGCGGATCGAATGGACTTAAAGTCCATCGATTGACGCGAACTATAGGAGATAATATCGAGCTGCACAAGTTTTAATACATAACATATTATGATCATTTTTTGTGCAATTGCTTCAGCGGCGGCAGCATTTTAGCTGCAAACGCCTAAAGCGAGGCGGCGGCCCTCGTCGCCTGATCATAATGGCCGGAAAGCGCCCGCATACGCGCGGCGACCTGAGACAGGCTTTCACTCGACACCTCGGTGGATAGAACCGATTTGACCAGCAGTTCCTCGCGGATCGAGGCATAGCGGGTGCAAACCTCCTGGCCGGCCTTCGTCACATTCACCAGTTTTTCCTTACCCCTCTTGGCGCTCTGGATGAGCTTCAAGCGTTCCAGCTTTTTCAGCGCATAGGCAACGGTGTGGGTATCCTCGATGTTCAAGACAAGACAAATGTCCGCTAGCGTTTTGCCCTTGTCTCTGTGGTTGACGTTATGAAGAACAAGAATATCCAGCGGCGAAAGATCAGGAACCCCGGCCGCCGCCATGCAGCGCACCATCCAGCGATTGAATGCGTGCGTCAGCATGATCACGCCAAATTCCACCTCGGAAAGCGCCGGCAGTCCGCCACTTGCTAGATGACCGGAGGAAACAATCGGGCCAAGTGCGCTGATACCGATTACCTTGTCTTCATCCATCACAATTGTCCAAACATCTGGCCGGGCAGCCAAAGTACGACATCGGGGAAAAACGATATCACGACAATCAACGCCAAAAGCCCGGCAAAAAACGGCGGCGCTGCAAGCGCAATATAACCGATGCTGCGATTTGCCAAGGATTGAAGCACATAAAGGTTGAACCCGACCGGCGGCGTGATCTGCGCAATTTCCACAAGAAGGACGACAAAGATGCCAAACCACAGGAGATCAAGCCCGGCAGCCTGAACCGCAGGAAGCAGAATGGGTGTGGTCAGCAGGATCATCGAGATCCCGTCTATAAAACAACCCATTACAAGAAAAATAGCCACTAAAGCCGCCAGCAGGACCGGCTGGGACAGCTCCATGGAAACGATCCAGTCGGCAAATTTCACAGGCAGCCCGGTAAAGCCCAGCGCCGTGGAAAGGAAGGCCGCGCCGGAGTCGCTGCAAAAGTAGTCACGGCAAAAGATTTCATTATTGTTCCCCTTATTGAGTGAAGAACTTCAGGCAATGGATTGGCTGCACCTTGATGACAAAACGCCAATAATTTATCGATAAAAAGAACACAAAATACTTTCAAGCGTTCGTTTGCGCTGAACTGAGGGAAACAAATGAACAAGATGTGGGATTTCTGGATTGATCGCGGCGGAACATTTACCGACGTCATAGGACGCGACCCGGACGGCAAATTGCATGCGCGCAAGATGCTATCGGAAAATCCGGAGGCTTATCGTGATGCCGCCGTTGCTGGCATCCGCGCCCTTCTGGGACTGAATGCTGGTGAACCAATCCCGTCCGGCCTTGTCAACGAAGTTCGCATGGGCACGACAGTAGCGACAAATGCGCTTCTCGAGCGCAAGGGCGCCCGCGTCGCCCTTATCACCACGCGCGGCTTTCGCGATGCGCTAGCCATTGGCTACCAGGCTCGCGCTGATATCTTCGCGCGCGACATACACAAACCGGAAGCACTTTACGACAAGATCGTGGAAATTGACGAACGGGTTCTCACTGACGGAACCATAGAATTACCTGTCAACGAATTTGGTGTTCGCCAATCCTTGGCTGCATTGAAAGCCGAAGGCTACGAGGCAATTTCGATTGTCTTCATGCACGCCTATCGCTTCCCTGATCACGAAGCGCTTGTCGCAGACATTGCAAGATCCATTGGCTTCTCCCAGATTTCAGTGAGCCATGAAATTTCGCCGCTCGTAAAATTCGTCGGTCGTGGCGATACAACGGTTGTGGACGCCTATCTCTCGCCCATACTGCGCCGCTACGTGGCTCAGGTCGCGGACGAACTGGATCTCAAACGCACCGGCATTCGCCTTCTTTTCATGATGTCCTCGGGCGGCCTCACCTCCGCCAACCTGTTCCAGGGCAAGGACGCCATTCTTTCCGGGCCCGCAGGCGGCGTTGTAGCGCTGGCGCAGACCGGAGTGGCAGCAGGTTTTCCCAACGTTATCGGCTTCGACATGGGCGGAACCTCAACCGATGTGGCCCATTTTGCCGGTGATTATGAACGCGCCTTTGAAACCGAAGTCGCAGGCGTGCGCATCCGTGCGCCGATGATGCAGATCCATACGGTGGCCGCAGGTGGCGGCTCAATACTTCACTATGATGGCTCGCGCTTTACGGTCGGCCCAGACTCCGCCGGTGCCAACCCCGGACCGAAATGTTATCGCCGTGGCGGCCCCCTCACTGTGACAGACGCAAATGTCATGACCGGCAAGCTCAATCCCGACTTGTTTCCCGCCATATTTGGCCCCGAACAGAACGAACATCTCGACCTTGATGCGGTTCGCACTGCGTTTACCGAACTGGCCACCGAGATTGGCGATGGACGCACGCCCGAAGAGGTTGCCGAAGGCTTCCTGAAAATTGCGGTCGCCAACATGGCGGAAGCGGTGAAAAAAATATCCGTGGCGCGTGGTTATGACGTAACCCGCTACGCGCTAAACGCCTTCGGCGGCGCTGCCGGTCAGCATGCCTGCCTTGTCGCCGATGCGTTGGGCATGAAGAAAGTCCTGGCACACCCGTTTTCTGGCTTGCTCTCAGCCTATGGTATGGGACTTGCCGACGTGCGCGCACTTCGCCAGGGCACGGTGGAAAAGAGTCTAGAAAACGCAGTTGCGGAAATAGTCTCTGTATCCGCGCCGCTCTGCGCCGAAACGGTACAAGAACTGGCAACGCAGGGGATAGCCGATGACATGGTCACCATCAATGTCAGCGCGCTTATCCGCTATGCAGGAACAGATACCACGCTTGAAGTCACAGTCGCCAACATGCCTGCCGCAGCCGCGCATGCCCAAACCATTGCCAATCCAGACATTGGCAAAATGAAATCTGCCTTTGAAGCCGCCCATTCCGCCCGCTTTGGGTTTATCGACGAAAGCAAGGAACTTGTTGTTGAAGCAGTTTCAGTGGAAGCCGTTGGCGGCAGCAGCAAAGGCAGCGAAAAACCAGACACAAAAGGCGTCGGCACATTGCCGAAAGCCTCTGGCCGGATCAATTTTTATTCCGTCGGCGCATGGCAGGATTCACCGGTCTATCGCCGAGAAGACATTGAGCCGGGACAAACCATGGATGGTCCTGCCATACTTGTGGAAGCCAACCAGACATTGGTGATTGAGCCAGGCTGGCAAGCACATCTGACGACCGCAAACAATATCGTTCTGGAACGGGTTATCGCGCTGCCGGAACGCCACGCCGCAGGCACAGAGGCTGACCCCGTCATGCTTGAGATTTTCAACAATCTCTTCATGTCGATCGCCGAACAGATGGGTCTGACGCTGCAAAACACGGCCTACTCCGTCAATATCAAAGAACGTCTGGACTTCTCCTGCGCCGTGTTCGATGCAGACGGAAATCTTGTCGCGAACGCACCCCACATGCCTGTGCACCTGGGATCAATGGACAGATCAGTACAGGCCGTTATCCGCAACAATGCGGAAATCAAACCCGGTGACGTCTATGCCATCAACGCACCCTATAACGGTGGCACCCACCTGCCGGACATCACGGTTTGCACACCGGTCTTTTCCGGTGACGGAAAACATGTGCTCTTCTGGGTCGCCTCTCGCGGACACCACGCCGACATTGGCGGTATCGCCCCGGGCTCCATGTCGCCGGACGCGCGAAATATTGAAGAAGAAGGCGTCTATATCGACAATTTCAAACTCGTCGACAAAGGCCATTTCCGCGAAGCTGAACTACTTCAGCTCCTCACCGGCGCACGCTATCCCGTCCGCAACGTGGTTCAGAATATCGCCGACCTGAAGGCCCAGATTGCCGCCAATAACCGCGGCGTCGCCGAAATGAAAAAGGCTATTACCGAATTCGGCCTCGATGTCGTTGAGGCCTATATGGGCCATGTA
>JBNLGT010000032.1:0-27772 GCA_050306195.1 Ensifer sp. | reverse complement strand
GTTCTGCTTGAGATATAAATACGTAGAGAACTACGTATTTTCACGAATAGCGCGCGGTATTCCTCTGTGTCAAATTTTGCATCATTTTTTGAGGAGCAGGTTATGGATCAGGACATCTATATTGTGGGCAGCGGGCACACAAAATTTGGCCGACTGGACGAAAATCTGGAGGACATCATCGTTGCTGCCGCGCGCGAGGCAGTGGAGGAAGCGGGTATTAGCCCGGACGAGATCGACGCTGTTTATCTGGGGCATTTCAATTCCGGGATGGTGCGGGATGGTTTTGCATCCTCGCTTATCCACCAGGCTTTTCCGGAGCTTCGCTTCAAGCCGGCCATGCGGGCTGAAAACGCATGTGCGTCCGGTTCCGCCGCCATTCATGCGGGTTTGAATACGATTGGCGCAGGAAAAGCGAAGACAGTTCTTGTGGTCGGCGCGGAGAAAATGACCCACCTGCCCACCGTTGATGTCACCGAGGCGTTGGCGGGCGCTGGCTATCAAAACGATGCCTATGAAGCGTCATTAAGCTTTCCGCAGGTCTTTGCCGTTGCTGCGAAAGGTTATACCGAACGCTATGGAAGCCCGCTCGAAGCCATGGCCCGCATCGCATCGAAAAACCATCAGAATGCGCTCAAAAACCCGTTGGCGCAGATGCATAAGAACTTTTCATTTGAGGACTGTAACGAGATTACCAATCGCAATCCACAGATTGCGCCACCGTTGAGACTTACAGATTGTTCGCTGGTGACCGACGGAGCTGCGGCAATTGTCATGACGACGGGCGACAATATTTCCAGATTTCCGAAGGCGGCGAAGTTTCGTGCGGCAGTGCATGTCAGTGATTACCTACCCATGTCCAAGCGGGATCTCATCAAATTCGAAGGTCCAAAAATGGCCTTTGAACAGGCCTTTACCCAGGCGAAAGTCACTCTCGACGATATTGATTTTGCCGAGGTTCATGACTGTTTCACAATTGCCGAACTTCTGATTTACGAGGCGATGGGACTTGCGGCTCAGGGGCATGGGGCGTCCGCGCTTGCGGATGGAAGTGTCTATCGCGATGGCCGTCTGCCGGTTAACCTGTCCGGCGGATTGAAGGCCAAGGGTCATCCTGTTGGCGCAACCGGTGTTTCCATGCATGCGCTTAGCTTCCGGCAACTGACCGGTGGTGCGGGTGAAATGCAGGTGTCGGATGCAAAGCTCGGGGTCATTTTCAATATGGGTGGCGCAGCCGTTGCCAACTATGTCTCCGTTCTGGAAGCTGCGCGATAGGCATCACCCATGAACCTGGCGAACTGGCTCTACCAGACCGCTCGCGTTCAACCGGATCAACCTGCAATCCGGTTCGGCGTGGACCTTCAAAGTACGTATGCCGCTTTTGCCGCGGCCAGCGCTGCAATCGGACATGCGTTGCAAACCCGGCATGGCATTGAAAAGGGGGACCGGATCGCCCTTTTCATGAAGAACCATCCGGCCTATCTGGAAATACTTTATGGGGTCTTGTGGGTTGGGGCTGTCGTGGTGCCTATCAACAACAAGCTGCACCCGCAGGAGGCTATCTGGATCATTGAAAATTCAGCAGCAAAGCTCGTGTTTACCGATATGGGCAACATTTTTGGTACGATGGATAACTGCCTCGAAATAGGCATTTCATCAGCGGCATATGGCGCTCTTTTTCAGGGCGGACAGGCTCCTCGTGCGCGGCGTCCCGTGGATGTTGAAGACGATGAACTGGCCTGGCTGTTTTATACCTCCGGCACGACCGGGCGACCGAAGGGTTTCATGCTCAGCCACAAGAACCTGCGCATGATGGCTACAACCTATCCGCTGGACGTTGATCCTGTTTTTCAAAGCGATGTGCATCTTTATGCAGCGCCAATGTCGCATGGTGCCGGGCTTTATAATTTCCAGTTTGTTCGAGCCGGCGCGTGCCACGTGATCCCGCAATCCAGAGGGTTTGATCCGGCGGACATTGTCGATCTGGGAAGACGGGTGGGTAACCTTGTGTTTTTTGCCGCGCCCACGATGATCAAGCGCCTTATCGCCCATTCGAGGCTTGCGGGATATGACGGCCAGGGCATTCGCTCGATCATTTACGGCGGTGGGCCCATGTATCTTTCTGACATCGAGGATGCTCTGGATATCTTCGGGCCGAAATTCATACAGATTTATGGACAGGGCGAGAGCCCCATGACGATTACCGTCTTGCCGCGTGATATCGTAGCCGACAAGACACATCCAAATGCCGGGGCACGCAGAGCTTCCGTTGGATACGCTCAGGCTTGCGTGGATGTGCGCGTTGTCGATGGTTTGATGGAGCCCTTGCCACCTGGTGCGGTTGGTGAGGTCGTCGTGAAGGGGGATACGGTGATGCGGGGGTACTGGCATAATCCGCAGGCAACAGTTGAAAGCCTGGTGGATGGCTGGCTGAAAACCGGTGATCTGGGGACGATGGATGACGATGGCTTCCTGACCCTGACAGATCGTTCGAAGGATGTGATTATATCAGGGGGCTCCAACATCTATCCCAGGGAGGTGGAGGAAATCCTTCTGCAGCATCCGGATGTTTTTGAGGTCTCTGTCGTTGGCGCACCTGACGCTGAATGGGGTGAGTCTGTTGTGGCCTTTGTTGTTGTGCGTGGCGACATTTCAGTTGGACCAGACGATCTCGATGGTTGGTGTCGATCGCAGATAGCGTCGTTCAAGAGGCCGAAACGCTATGCGTTTTTGTCTGAGTTGCCGAAGAATAGTTATGGGAAAGTGCTGAAGCGGGAGCTGCGAAAGCAGGCGGAAAATTTCTTCCGATGAAGGCCAGTCAGCCGTAATTCTGTTCCAAGTTTGCACTTTCCGTTTGTACAGACCCACAGGTTTATGATTATAGCGCGTTACGACGAGACGCTGCCTTTCAAGGAGAATCAGGGTGCTAAAAGTTGGGTTGCTCGGCGCGGGCCGAATTGGACGTGTTCACGCTATTAGTATTTCACAGAACGTAAGAAGCGAGCTTGCGGCGGTTATGGACGTCAACGCTGCCGCGGCGGAAGAGCTTGCCGGCGTTTACGGTGCAAAAGCCTGTTCGCTCGAAGAAATTTTGGACGATAAATCCATCAATGCGGTTCTGATTGCCACATCAACCGACACACATTCGGATTTGATCGAAAAAGCGGCTGCTGCAGGCAAGGCCGTGCTGTGCGAAAAGCCTGTTGATCTGTCATTGGAACGCGCCCGGCTTTGCCTTGAGCGTACGGCATCCAGCAGCCAGCCGATCATGATCGGTTTTAACCGGCGCTTTGACGCCAACTTTGCCGCTGTGAAAGCCGCCTCTCGTGCGGGCGAAATCGGCAAGTCGGAGCTGCTTTCCATTACATCATTTGACCCGACTCCTCCTCCGGTTAGTTATGTCAAAGTATCAGGTGGCCTATTCCGTGACATGATGATCCATGATTTTGACATGGCGAATTTCATCATGGATGGCGCGCCAAAAAGCGTTCATGCTGTCGGCTCATCGCTCGTCAATCCGGAAATTGGAGAAGCTGGAGATGTGGATACGGCCGTTGTTACGCTGACCTATGCCGATGGTCGCATCGCTGTCATCAAGAATAGCCGTCGCGCGGCCTACGGTTATGATCAACGGCTTGAGCTTTTGGGTTCCGAGGGCCTATTGTCGGTTGCCAACATGCTTGAAAACCATGTTTCGAAGGCAACAAAGGACGGCGTAACGGCAGCCAAGCCGGAACACTTCTTCCTTGAGCGCTATATGCGCGCTTATACCGCCGAATGGGATGCATTTGTATCCGCGGTGCTAGACGGCGCTGCCGTTCCGGTTACATTGGCCGACGGTGTTGCAGCGCTTGCGCTTGCCGAAGCCGCCACGCAATCGCTACAAACCGGTACGACCGTTGAAGTTTCGTTGTAACAAGGTGAGGGCGCGCGGTGTCTGGAACATTCTGGTTACCGCGCCATCCATCCGCCGTCCACGGTCAGTATAGTCCCATGTACATAGGCGGCGGCGTCGGAGGCAAGAAAGACGGCTGCGCCTGCGATGTCTACAGCCCGGCCCCAGCGCCCGGCTGGAATACGCTCAAGTATCTGGCGTGAACGTTCCGGATCATTGCGCAGAGCGGTCGTATTGTCAGTAGCAATATAGCCGGGCGCAATGGCGTTGACGCAAATATTGTGTGGAGCAAGTTCATTTGCAAGCGCCTTGGTCAGCCCGGCAACGCCATGCTTGGCTGCCGTGTATGCGGGAACGCGAATGCCACCCTGGAAGGATAGAAGCGAGGCGATGGTGACAATCTTGCCGGATTGTCTCGTCTGCATGCGTCTGCCAGCAGCTTGAGAAAGATACCAGACACTGTCCAGATTGGTGGAAATGACCGCGCGCCAGTCCTTTTCGCTGAAATCGGCCAGATCCGCGCGGCGGATTATGCCGGCATTGTTGATCAGAATATCGATCGCGCCGAAGTCATTTTCCAGCGATTGGAAGAGTGCGGCAGCGCCAGCTGCATCGATTGTTCCCAAGTCGACCTTGATTTCGTGAGCTCTCTTTCCGGCAGCTTTAATGGCGGACTTTGTTTCGTCTCCTGCACGGGAATGTACAGTGTAGGCAACGTCCGCCCCGGCCTGCGCAAAGGCGATGGCGATGGCCTGTCCAATGCCTGCCGCGCCGCCAGTCACCAGTGCGCGTTTGCCGCTCAGTGAAAAGGCGCTCAGAGGATCAAAATTTTCGGACATGCGGTTTTCTCCGGCTATTCGATTAGACATGGACATAGGACATCTCAGTACATTGTCCGCAATTAGCGATTATCCGTTTAACCCTATGGGCGCAGAAGAGGTGGTGACGGGCATTATGCTGTCAGATGCATCTTCTTTGTGCTGAGGGTCTGGCCTGGTGCGGTGCAGGAAACGTGATTGGCATTTTCTAGGTCCCCTTCACTCTCTGGTCGTTGCCATCGAACAGGTGAAGATCCTCGGCGTCGAACGCCAAATGAACTGTGTCGCCTTTTTTGAGTGGTTTTTGACCCGGCAAAACAGCCAGCAGCAGTTCGCCGGTCGCAATCTTTGCATGGACGACGGTCTCTGAGCCGAGTGCTTCAACTAGTTCAACCTGTGTCGTGATGCTTGGCTCGCCCTCGTTGGCCAATCTGATGTGCTGCGGCCGCACGCCGACGGTTACGCTGTCGCCCGCCTTCACCCCTTCAGCCTGTCGCGGGATGGTCAATTTGTCTTCGCCAAGAATGGTGACGGTTGTTGCGCCATCGCCAATGGCGGTGATCGTTCCGGGCATGAAGTTCATGCTTGGCGCACCGATGAAGCCAGCTACGAATTTGTTGGCCGGGATGTTGTAGAGCTCCAGCGGCGTGCCGACCTGTTCAATATAACCGCCGCGCAGCACGACAATGCGGTCGGCCAGCGTCATGGCTTCAATCTGGTCATGGGTCACGTAAATCATCGTGGCCTTGAGCCTTGCGTGAAGCGCTGAAAGCTCGGCACGCATTGAAATGCGCAGCTCCGCATCCAGATTGGAAAGTGGCTCATCCAGAAGAAACGCTGTCGGATGACGAACGATGGCGCGGCCGATGGCGACGCGCTGACGCTGGCCGCCGGAGAGCTGGCCGGGACGGCGGTGTAGATAATCACCGATTTCCAGCATGCGCGCTGCTTCTGCAATCCGTTCTTCGATTTCAGCCTTGGAGGTCCGGGTGTTTTCCAACCCAAATGCAAGGTTCTGCCGCACGGTCATGTGCGGATAAAGGGCGTAGGACTGGAACACCATGGCAAGCCCGCGATCGGCAGCGGGAACATCGTTGACCAGTTTGCCGTCAATCCGGATTTCTCCGCTGGAGGCCTTGTCGAGACCGGCAATCTGCCGCAGCAGGGTAGACTTGCCACAACCGGACGGCCCCACGAAGACAACGAATTCTCCGTCCTGAATGTCCAGATCAATGCCATGCAGCACTTTTACCGCGCCAAAGGACTTCGTAATTTTTTCAAGCGTAATCCGGCTCATGGGATATTCCTTACTTCAGGCCCGAGGTTGCAATGCCCTGCGTGATAAAGCGCTGCAGGAAGATGAACACGAGAACAACCGGGATCATGGTGACGACTGTCATGGCGAGGATGTATTCCCACTGGACATTGAGCTGACCGGCATAGACGTTCAGGCCGACCTGAAGCGTGTAGACGGTTGAACGGCTTAAGACGATGAGCGGCCAGAGGAAGTCATTCCAGCGCCAGACAACCGAGAAGATAGCAAGAACAGCCAGAGCGGGAGCCGCCAGAGGCAGGATAATCCGCCAGTAGATCTGCCATTCGGAGGCCTTGTCCATACGGGCGGCGTCGATCAATTCGTCGGGGATCGTCAGCATGTATTGACGCAACAGGAACACCCCGGTCGGTGTTGCAACGGTTGGCAGAATGACGCCCCAGAGATTGTTGAAAAGCCCAAGCGTGGAAATGATGGAATAAAGCGGCACCATGATGACGCCGAGGGGCACCATGAGGGTTCCGATGATCAGGATCATGATGAGCGACTGTCCGCGAAACTTGTATTTGGACAGAGCGAAAGCCGCCATGGAATTCACCACAAGCGTGATCAGCGTCGCCATGACGGTTACAAAGACTGAATTCCAGAGATACCGCAGAAAGTCGAACTGCACGAAAGGATTGGTGTAGTTGGATGTCGCAAATTCAATCATCTCGACCGGCTCGCGGTCCTTGATGTTGATCTTGTAGACCTTTTCAGGATCCTTGGGGTCGATCATCTGCGCGATGATCCCGATACGCCGCTTTTCGGCAAGTTTCATTTTGCTGCCGTCGGGCAGTGTTACCTCATAAAGAGGCAATGCCTTGTCGAAGCCTTCGACGGTCACTTCCTGCGTAACATAGGGCAGGATTGAGGGAGGGAACTTTGAAAGGGCGGCGGGGGTCTTAAAGGAAGACATGGTCAGCCAGACAGCCGGGCCGAACATGATGATCAAACCACCGATCAGCCACACCCAGGTCACGATATCGGTCCAGTGCCAGCCTTTGCCGCCGCGACGACGTGTCAGAAAACGCAAAATGTTGGACATCAGCGCGCTCCCTTCTTTTCATTGCGGCGTGCGGCCGCCATTTGCATAAGGGTCAGGACCACGAGCACAGCGCCCATCAGGATTGAGGCGGCTGCCGCAAGTCCCGGGTTGCGCAGCTCTGAGCGGAAGCCCATCTCATAAATGTATTGGACGATATACATGGTGGATGTTCCGGGCCCGCCGCCGGTCAGTACGAAGGCCTCGTCAAATATCTGAACCGAGCGGATCAAGGAGAGGATGAGGACGACCACCAGGTTGGGCATCAAAAGCGGAATGGTGATGCGCCAGAAAACGCGTGACCGTGAGGTTCCATCCATTTCGGCGGCCTCGTAGAGATCCCGCGGAATCGCTTGCAAGCCTGCCAGCAAGATCAGAGTGTAGAAACCGAGATGGGCCCAGATGGACACGCCAACGGTTGCAAAAAAGGCTGTTGTTCGATCTGTCAGCCAGTTGAACTGGTCGGCCCCGAAGGCTTCGTAGAGAATGAAATTCAGAAGGCCGTGACGGTCCAGAATCCAGCGCCAGATCATGCCCACCACGACGGGCGAAAGCAGGACGGGAAAAAAGAATACGGCGCGCCAGAAACCACGACCGATAATTTCGCGATTGAGGACCAGCGCCGTTGTAAGTGCCGCCGCAATCAACAAAGCTACCTGTACGACGACAAACAGCGATGTGTTTCTAACGGCTGCCCAGAATGCGTCCTGCTTGCAGGTTGCGGGGTCCAGATAGTTGCCGCAAGAGAATATCTCCCGGTATTGATCTGCGCCGACAAAATTACGCTGGTCGAGAAATATCTCGATCCCGCCGGTCATGGAATAAATGAAATTCATGACAAAGGGCACGAGGACGAAAATAAGGAAAACCGCCATATTGGGCGCCAAAAAGAAGGCCGCCATGCCGTTTTGACCGCCTGCTTTTTGCAGCGCCCGTAACGGTATGTCTATGATGTTCATCACAGGGCGGATCAATGCAAGTGCAAGGCCGCTGATGGATATCTTTCCGGTTTCTGTTTTGCTGCTCATCCCCACCTCCCCTGAGCTGCCGGCATTGTTGAATGCCGGCAGATTTTCATTTCTTGAAGGGGTGCTTACTGCGCTTCCTTGACCTTGTCGGCCATGTCGGAATTGATGCGGTCGTAAGCTTCATCGAGGGTCATTTCGCCCGCAATGGCCTGACTGACGCGAGACACAAGTGCACCGTAATAAGAGCCAGCCCACTTCCATGCCGGCATTTTCAACGCCTCTGGCGCTGTCGTGGAAGACGCCTTCACGAATGCGTTCAGGACGTTCTTGACGGTTTGACTATCGGTCTGGAAATCGAGACCACCGGCAATGACTTCCTTGTTGGCTGGAAGGAAGAGTGTGCGTTCGGCAAATTCCTTCGCGACAGGCGTTGACGCCAAGTATTCCATAACCTTGGCAACGTCTTCAGGGTTCTTGGTATCCTTCATGGCGACGATACCCGCACCGCCGGGCATGCCGGAGCAAGCTGCGGGGCCGCAGGGGCTTCCGGTGGCAACCCAATCGAACGCGTCACCGATCTTGTTCGCGAAATTCGCGACCTGCCATGAACCGGCATAATAGTAGGCAACCTGGGCGTTGATGAAATCATCCGTCGCGGCGCGATATGTCGTTCCGGCGGCGGCGACCCAGGCATCCTTGTCATGGCTGCCTTCCTGGTTCCAGGTCACAAAGTCGGAGATGAAGGCTTTCATGCCGTCGTCGACCTTGTTTGGCATTCCGTCATCGCCGATGAATTTTGCACCGTAGGAGATGGCCGGGCCTGTAATGCGGTGACCGGAGCGGTCCACGACGAGGGCGTAGGGGAGCTGCTGGCTAACAGCCACTTTCTTCGAGGCCTCGACCCAATCAGACCATGTGGCGCCTTCGCCTGGAAGCTCAACACCAGCTTGATCGAAAAGCGTCTTGTTGGCAAAACCGCCGGTCAGCGTGATCTGGCTCATGAAGCCGGTAATCGCGTCAGAATTATCCAGACGCATCCAGTCAGCCTGGTCACCATAGTTTTTGCGCCAGAACTCCGGATCCTTCAGATAAGGAGTCATGTCGAGCCAGTATTTGGCGAGATTTTTGAGGTCAGTGACACGTGCGATATCGGGGCCGTTTCCTGCAGCGAGCTGCACAGGAAGCTGCTCCTTGATCACTGAATAGGCGACTTCGTCGACAATGACATTGATGCCAGGGTTGTCTTTCATGAAGCGGGCGAGAAGGTCTTTTACAACCTCACCCTCAACACCATCCGAGTACCACATAACGCGGACGTCACCGGCCATTGCGGTTGACGACAACAGACCAATACCTGCGGCTGTCAAAATTATCTTGCTGAAACTCATATTCTCCTCCTTTGTTTGACGGCTCATGCCGTCAGTTGTGTTGGGCGAAGCTCTCCTTTAGTTCCGCCGTTTCCTCTCTGCGGGTCCTGTGCCAATGGTCCGGACGGCAACTCCTCTGCATGTCCGGCAATGGTCCAGTTTTCGGGATTAAGTTCTCTCTCCTCGGCGTTGATCCGGCCATCTTCATGGAAAATAACGGGTCCGTATTCAGGATCGTCCACTACGATCGAGCCGTCAGGACGAACCGACATTGTTAGATTTGCGAAGCGGCTTTCAAATGCGGCCGCGCTTTCGTGACTTTCGGCATCTCCAAGCCGGACGATCCAATGTCCCTGATGGCCCGCAAGCCTCAGTTCATTACCAGCGGTTGGGCCGGTTTTTACATCCTCAAGCGGGTTGCTGCCTTTAAGGAGAACGAGTCCGCTACCTGATTGAGCGATGGCGATTTCGTCTTCGACTTTTGCAAAATCGAATAGCTGTCTCGGGAACCAGGCATGCGTGAAATCGGGTTGCTCGGCGGCGCAGTTGAAGAGGACAATTGCCAGTCCGCGATAGTGGTGCAGCCGGGGCAGAGTGCCTGAACCACCCCAATAGGACGGTCTGCCATATCCGGAATGAATGGTTTCGCCGGGGTGGTTGATCCACAGTTGCGCGTCCGGGTTGACGCCCAGCCGAATGTGCAGAACGGTTTCCTGATAACCCCACTCATTCCACCTGTAGTGCGCAGCCGAGCCCATGGCGTAGGCGGCGGTCTTGTAATGGTAGAGGCGCGCCATGCGGTTTTCGCCCTGGGCAAAATACCACTCATGCGCGTTTTTGCCTGACCAGTCTGCCACCGCGGCCAGTTCTTCCGGTATATTCAGACCGTGGTCACGCAGGCAAATCGCCATCTGCGGCAGGGCATGGACGCGCCGCCCGAAATTCCCCTTGCCCCAGATGAGGCGGGCAATGCCGGAAAGTTCGAGCGACCCGGCAGCACGCAAGGTATGTTCATAGGAACGGCCCTGAGCGCCGGTCAAAATGCCGTGGTGGGCTGATCGGGCGATAATGGTGACCAGTCGGATAATTGCGGTCTTTGCCCTGTCGCGCACATCCTGATCCGGCGCAAGTGCGTAAAGTGCCGTCAGACCTTTCAGGTCGATCGGGAAATAGGGGGCGGAGTTGAACTCGGCCATTTCCCATTTTTCGAAGTGATCGAGCCAGGCGCGAACCCTTGCAAGCCCGACCTGCGACTGTTCGCGCCCCAGGCGTCCCGAGCGATGGAACCTGGCTTCCGGCAGAAGGGTGCCAGCCAGATAGGCGGCTGTATGAAAGAGCAGCGCATGGTTTTCGGAGAAATACCACTGGACGTCATTGCCAGGCTCATCCATCCAGTAACGGTAGGAGAGAATGGCGTCGTCTATCTTGGCCACCACCTTGGGCGCAATATTCTGATGATAGGCTGTCCGGCACCACAGAAGCGGGACCAGCGCAAAATCCGCGCAGTCGTGACAGTCTGTGATGGTCGGCAGGGTGTCAGCCATCATGCGGTCTGTTTCCGCGCCAAAATGGCCCGCGGCAAGACGGGCAAGTGCGGTCACATTGTCAGGTTCAGCATATTGAGAAAGCTCTTCCAGAGTTTCGTTTATGCGCCCTGCCAAATCGTCAGGCGCTCTTCCCTGGCGCTCTGCGTGGCAGATTTCGATGCCGAACGCGCGCGTCACGGTGAATTCGCCAACCGTCAGCGATACCAGGAAATGACGGAAGTCTGCTGGCAGGTTGGCAGCCTGACCAAATGCGATGCGCGTCTTGCCAGGCGTCAACGAAAATGTTCGTTGCTCCGGCTCTTCCCTGGACATGAAGTCGCCGACGATTGTCACGCTGGCTTTGGTTTCGGCGATCAATGACACAGCCGCCACCAGCGCAACCTCGCCGGACGTGTAGGCCGGCATTTCGAAATGCATCGCATCAAGCACGCTTTCCAGATTTGCCGCGATATTGGCGGCAACCGGTACAGGCATTGCGGTTTCAATGTCTGGGCCTGACACATAGTCAAGCTGGAAAAAGTAGCGAGCGTCACGCTCGGCCAGATCATCAAACCAGATCAGGATCTCGTTGTCGCCATCCTTCAGGTTGACGATGAAATCCTTCTGGGTCTCCAGATTGCGAACGTAATCGGCCATCCAACCGATTTCTGCGCCATTCACGAAAAGAACAGCACCGCCGCAGGTGCGAAGGCGCAGCGTAGCCTCTCCGGCTTTCTTGGGGGAAATTATGGTACGCGCCCATGTGCCGATGGTCGTCGGGCGGAACCAGAAACCGGAGAGATCTACGCGCGGGGAGCCAAATGGCAGCCAATAGCGCGAGCATTCAAAAGCGCCGACAGACGCGGGGCGTTTGCCGCGCCGTTCGAGGCCGAAGCTGGTGCGGCAAGGATATTCATGCGGAATAAAATTCTTGTGCTTAGTCAGGAAGAAGAAAGGGTCCATTTCCCCCTTCATTGGCTGGTCAGGCACATCGTAGCGTTGCTCGGTTGTCTTTCCGAGCTGCCAATAGGTAATGGGCTCACCCGCTTTGACCGGGTGACGCAGATGATGCTGAATGCTCAAGCCAGCGTCAGACATGACTACTTCAACTCCGCGACCGGAACCGGGTCGACATCGGTATAGGCCTGATTTTCACCCGTCATTCCCCAAACAAAGGCGTAAGGACCTGTGCCAGCGCCCATGTGGATTGACCATGCTGGCGAGATTACGACGTCGCTGTCGGCGACAATCAGATTACGCGTCTGATCGGGTCGGCCCATCAGATGGATAACCCGGTCTTCCGCCGCCAGATCGAAATAGCAATAGGCTTCCATCCGGCGCTCGTGCAGGTGGGGTGGCATGGTGTTCCAGATGCTGCCCGGCGCAAGGTCGGTGATACCCATCAACAACAGGCAAGATGGCGCAACTTCCGGGTGGATATACATTTTCAGGCGTCGCTTGTTGGAGCGCGCTTCGTCACCCATTTCCAAAAGCTTGCCTTCATCCCGAGTGATGAGACGATGCGGTATGTCGCGACCGGCGGGCACGGAATTCATGTAGAACCGTGCGGGGTTTTCCGGGTTGTCGCTTGCAAGCGTGACGTCCTTTGCGCCGCGACCGACATAGAGAATATCGCGATTGCCGACTGCAAAGGTCTGGCCATCGACTGTAATTTTGCCCGGTGCGCCGAGATTGGCGATGCCCATTTCCCGCGCTGTGAAGAAGTATTCCGTGCCGACATCTTTGCCGTCGCCGAAGCTGATCGCTTCATTGGCCGGGCAGGCCGCCCCAACGATCATGCGATCGATATGGGTGTAGGCGAATTCTATGTGACCTGGGCGGAAAAGACCTTCGATGAGGAACTCGGCCCTCAGCCGTTCGGTGTCAAACGTCTTGATGTCCTCGGGCGAAGCGCCGTAAATTACGCGCATAGTCATGCCGCTTCCTCTTTATGTTTGGTATGTAAAAGCCCTTCCGCCAGGCAAAGAATGGCCAGGGCCTGACCATAGCCTGTCGGCTGGATTGGAATGTCGCGATAGAACTGCAGGTCGTGCCCCATTCGTGTGCCGTAGGATACGTTGGAAACCGTTCCGTTCTCGTCGATATTCTTGAGTACGGCGGCCAAAGCTTTGATGCCGGCTTCACGGCAACCTTTGGGGCCAAGACCGCGCCTTGCAGCTTTCAGAAGTCCATATCCGATACCTGCTGTCGCCGAGATTTCTTCATAGGAAGAAGGATCATCAAGCAAGGTATGCCAAGCGCCGGAAGCTGCCTGGGTTTTTAACAGCGCGTTGATCTGTGTTTCGACAACGCCCAAGAGGAAACTGCGGACCGGATTTGGTATTTCGGCCAGCTCGACCAGGTCGAGTATGCCGAGTGTGATCCAGGAATTTCCGCGCGCCCAGAGCGCACCGGCAAAATTGTGGCGGCCATCGAAGGTCCAGCCATGGTACCAGAGACCTGACTTGGGGTCGGACAGGTAGCGCGTGTGCAGCAGAAATTGATGGCAGGCTTCGTCAACAAGCTCAGTGCGGCCGCTTGCATGGCCATAGGAGGCCAGGAAAAGTCCGACCATCACGAGCGTATCGTCCCAGAGTTCGTGATCGTTGATCTTATCGGAGACAATATGTGGCAAGCCACCTTCTTCGGTGCGGGGCATTTCGTTTATGACGCGATCAGCCCATTGGTCGAGCACAGGCTGCCAACGCGGTTCTTTCGTTTCGCGCCAGAGCAATGACAGCGCAAGCATGGGGGCTGTGGTGTTGATGTTGAGGCCGGGCAAGCCTGCCGAAATGCGGTCGTCGTACCAGTCTTCAATCAGGGTCAGGAGCTTTGGGTCACGATTGTGCATCCACAGACGCACTAGACCATAAAGACCGACGCCTTGAGGCCATTCCCAGGACTTGAAACTGATATAATCGCCGGGCGTGCCGTCAAGATTGGGCTCATCAAATTGCCCGTCGTGGCGCAAATTGGTCATGCCTGAAACAAGCGAATCCAGGCATGCATTGAGCGCGCTTTCCTCCGGAAGCATTTTCCATCCTCTCCCATGCAGCGCCATCTTATTTTTGTCGTTCACCCGACGATGGCTATAAAAGTTATTCTGCATATGGAAAATTATTGCGCAATATGAAAATTTTTTGCAGAATTGCGTAACATTACTAGAGAGGGGCGATTTGTGGGCAAAAGAAGCAAACCCAGCAGAAAGGTGCGACTTGAGGATATTGCAACACGTTGCGGCGTTTCCCTGAGCACGGTCTCGCGCGCGTTGGCGGGTGAAAAGGGTGTCAAACCTGAAATACGCGCGGCGGTTATGGATGTCGCCAGGTCGCTGAACTATTCGGTTCCAGCATCGGTGGCTGGGCGTAAGGTTATCTTGGCTGCCAGCAGTGTCGCCATGATTGACTATGTTCGCAATCAGTTCACGGCCCAGGTTCTCGAAGGTCTGCATCGACGCGCCGATGCGCAGGGCGTGGAAGTGATAACCCAGCCGATTGGCGAGGGAAAAGCAGGTGCGGCGGCGCTTAGGGAAGTCGGGCAGGATGAAAGTGTTGCGGGTTTCCTCTTCCTGAGTATCGATGATGACGAGATACTTGCGCTGGCCCGGGGTCTTGAAAAGCCCGTTGTCCTGATCAATAGCGACGACCCTCTTATGCGCTTTTCGAGTGTCACGCCCTGCAACAGGTCTGCGGCGCGCATGGGGACGGAATATCTTCAACGTCTGGGCCACAGCCGGATAGCGTTCCTCGCCCGGCGCGGACGGCGCACCATCGAACGGCGCTTTGAGGGGTGGCGCGACGCCATGCTTGCGGGAGGCGCAGAGAATATCGACGATCTGGTGATCGAGGTCGACGACTGGCTGCCAGAGCTGGCGGCTCAAGTCATCGAAAAACGCGTTGGTGACGGCAGGCTCGATTTTACTGCCGTCCTGGCAGCGGGCGACAGTCTTGCTGCTGGCGCCATGCGCGGACTTGTCAGCGCGGGTTTGAAAGTCCCAGAGGACGTTTCCGTCATCGGCATGGACGATCTTCCGCAAGCCGCTTTTTGCGACCCGCCAATGACTGCCATTCACATTCCCATGCGCGAGATCGGCGAGACGGCGCTCAGTCTTCTGCTCAATAATGAGTTCGGTGCGGACGCGCCTGCACGGCGAATAGAATTGGCCTGCCATATTGTTGAGCGCAGTTCGGTTGCGGAGGCAGGGGCCGGCGATCGATAGTTCGTCGTGCCCTGCCGCCTCGCCGCTGTGCGCCAGTGAGGTCATTTTGTCACCCGATATGCAACATCTTCAATGCGGACTGCCTGACCCGTTGCGGCTGATTGCTGGGCGGCCATGCCCATGACGACTGCCCACCAGCCATCTTCCAGACTGACCTCGACATCCTGTTTGCCCAACGCTGCGCGTTGAAAGCGTTGGTGCTGATAGAAGGTCGAGCCATTGTGGTCACCCGCAGCGAGCAATTGTGGATCGATGGGAATTTCAAGGTGTTTGGGGCCTTTGGGCTCTCTGGGTGAAACAACCACCTGCGCAACGGGTGGATCGCCAAGGTGCTCTGGCCAGAAGCGACCGGGACCCGGCACATGCGCTTCAATCTTGCCTTTGGGGCCGACGGCTGAAATCTCTTCCTGAAACCGTGCGCCTTCTGCGAACATGCAAAGTTCGAGCATGGCGCGCGCGCCGGATACAAAATCGATGATCACATAGGCGTTGTCCCAGATATCCGGCTGCTCGCCGTCATAGCGTTCATCGAGATGATTTACCGCCTGCCCGGCTGAGGCCATGACGCGCACCGGGTCGGACTTTAAAATGAAGCGCATAAGGTCGAAAAAATGACAGCACTTTTCGACCAGCGTGCCGCCGGTGTTGCGGTTGAAGCGGTTCCAGTCGCCGACTTTTTCAAGAAATGGAAAACGGTGTTCGCGGATCGTCAGCATCTTGATGCCGCCAGTCGCTATTTCCGCGTCTGCAATCAACCGAGCGACGGGTGGCATATAGCGATACTCCATCGCCACCCAGATGGGCGCCGGATAGGCTTGTTTCAGTTGTGTAAGCATTGCGGAATCCTCCGCCGCGGTGAAAAGCGGTTTTTCGACCAGAACCGGCAGAGGCCTTATGATTGCAATCTCCTGCAATTGGGTAAGATGTTGATAATTGGGGCTGACGATCAGCAGGCAGTTGACGTTTTCAATGGCGAGCAGTTCGGCGATTGAGGCAACCATCGCCGCACCTGGAGCCAATTCGGCAGCTTTTGCCTGCATGACAGGATCCGGTTCAAAGATGGCTGCGACATGCGCATTATCGAGGAGCGCAATATTTCTGAGATGCTCCTGCCCCATCATGCCGCAGCCAATTATGCCGTAATTCAGTTCGCTCATTCTTCTGTTTCCTATTTGAGGCGGGCGACATAACGCGCCACATCCGGGTCAAACCAGGTGCGCGAATATTCTGCTGACTTGCCGTGTTGGTCCTGACTGATGCGGGCGATGAACGGCACCGGTGCACCCGGCGCCTTGCCAAAAGTTTCAGGTGACCAATCGGGGACAACGTCCAATCCGATGCGGTCTTCCGCTCGCGTAATCCAGAGTGCGAGCCTCTCGCGATAGAAAAGATAGAGGGATTCCGACAGATCTTTTTCCGACAATTGCTCAGCGTAGCTAGCGTCCAGCCAAATCTCTTCAAGCGCAGCTGACTTGCCTGAGAGATAACGTAAACGTCTGATCCTGTACGCTTCCGGTGTGTTGCCGAAAGTCGGCATATCTGCTTCCTTTTTGACCCGCTCCACCTCGAGAATGTCGGCTGTCGGGAGCCCGCCACCGTTGACGAGTTCGAGCCGGAACATGGCATAGACACTCTGCGGATCGCTGATTGCCCGGATATAATTGCCCGAGCCGTGTATGCGCTCCAGCAGCCCCCGGCTTTCCAGTTCGGCCAGCGCCTTGCGCAATGTTCCAACTGCGATTTGCAGGTTTTCGGCCATATCGCGTTCCGGCGGCAGACGCTCGCCGTCAATCAGCCGTCCGGCGGCAATGTCGCGCACCAGAAGTTCGGCAATCTGAATATATTTGGGCAGGCTTCCCGCGGAAGGTCTCACGATTTTCACGCCCTCCCAAGCGTAAAAAATTAAAATTGATATACAATTGATTTACATAAAACTTGATGATAGGCAAGAAGAAAATTTGGTCGGAGGAGATTACGCATATGACAATCGTTCCTGTTACATCTGCAGATCTGGATGCTGCAGAGGTGTCCTGGTTTTCGGCTCTCTGTTCCGATGACTATGAATATCTGGGTGTGCCGGATGGGAGTTTGCGCTCAAGTTTCGAGCACTGTTCTTCCATCGTCAAAAAAGCCGAAGCGAAGGGTTTCAGAAATATCCTGTGTCCCTCTTCTTATCAGGTCGGGCAGGATACGCTGAGTTTCGTAGCCGGTTGCGCGCCTTTGACCGAGAAGATTAATTTCCTGGCGGCCATTCGGTGTGGTGAAGTGCAGCCGATCATGCTGGCGCGCACTGTCGCGACGCTGGATCATATGCTGAAGGGCCGGTTGACGCTGAACGTTATCAGTTCCGATTTTCCGGGAGAGGTTGCTGACAGCGCATATCGCTACAAACGCAGTCATGAGGTGGTGGAAATCCTGCGGCAGGCATGGACGCAGGATGAGATCAATTTTGAGGGGGACATTTACAGCTTCAAAGGCGTTCCCACTGACCCGGCCAGGCCATATCAGCAGAATGGCGGCCCGCTTCTTTATTTCGGCGGTTATTCACCTGATGCACTGGAGCTTTGCGCGGCTCAATGCGACGTCTATTTGATGTGGCCAGAGCCAAAAGACCAGCTTGCCGAGCGGATGAAAGCGGTCAATGAACGCGCAAAGGCGCATAACCGGACGCTTGATTATGGACTGCGGGTTCATGTGATTGTTCGCGATACTGAGCAGGAAGCGCGTGAATATGCAGAGCATCTGGTATCCAGGCTCGACGATGAATATGGAAAACTGATCCGTGACCGGGCTCACGATTCGATCTCTCTCGGTGTGGCGCATCAGGCGCGCGCTCGCGAGCTGGCTGATCAGTTTGGTTATGTGGAGCCGCATTTGTGGACCGGCGTCGGACGGGCGCGATCAGGTTGCGGGGCTGCGCTTGTCGGTTCAACGGATCAGGTTCTCAGCGAATTGGAAAACTATCAGAAGATGGGAATGCGGGCCTTCATTCTTTCCGGTTATCCGCATCTTGATGAGGCAGAAAATTTTGGCTCAAGAGTACTGTCTCAAATGAAAACATGCTCGTTGCCCCATGAATATGGTCGTGTTCCGGCTGACACGCCCGCGACCCCACTCGGAAACGGAGAACGCCGCTAATGGAGCGTATTGAACTTACCCAGGACCTGAGTTTCAGCCGCATTGTCTATGGTATGTGGCGGCTTGGTGATGGCAAGGATACTTCACCGGGGGAGGTGCAAGCCAAGATAGAGGCCTGTCTGGAGCAGGGCATCACAACTATGGATCAGGCCGACATTTATGGAGGCTACGCCGCAGAGGGCATTTTGGGGGCTGCTCTACGTCAGGCCCCTGGGCTGAGAGACAAGCTGGAGATCGTCACCAAGTGCGACATTGTCGCGCCCGTTGGGCGCTATGTGTCAGCGCGCGTCAAATATTACGACACCAGCGCGGCCCATATCACGGCGTCTGTTGAAATGTCACTGAAGGAAATGGGGACAGACCGGATTGACTTGCTGCTGATCCACCGCCCGGATCCGCTCATGGATCCGGATGAGACCGGTCCGGCGCTGGATGCACTGGTTCAATCCGGCAAGGTCAAGGCCGTTGGTGTTTCCAATTTCAGGCCCTGGGATTTTTCCCTTCTGCAGTCCTCTATGGAGGAGCCGCTGGTTACCAATCAGATCGAGATGAGTCTTTTGCAGCCTCAAGCGTTCACCAATGGGGATCTGGCCTACCTGCAGGAGCGCATGGTTCCGGTCATGGCATGGTCGCCGTTGGGAGGGGGTGCTCTTTTTTCCAGTGAACATACGGAACTACTGGAAGCGCTTGAACGGATTGGTTCTATGCAGGATGTAGATGCAACGTCGGTGGCCATTGCCTGGCTTATGCGGCATCCGGCTAAAATCCTGCCAGTCCTCGGAACCAATAATCTTTCCCGCATTGCCCGGATTGGCGACGCTGCAAAAGTCGAGCTCGATCGCGAGACATGGTTTGAGCTCTACACGCTGGCCATCGGCGAAGAGGTGCCCTGATGATGGCGTCGTCGGCAGATTACAAGGGTGAGCATCTCTTTGTTCCCGGAGCCACCGACACGCGTAGTTTTAGAAATGCGCTGGGAACGTTCACTACCGGCGTTACCGTTGTCACGGCTATTGGCGACAGCGGACCTATGGGAATGACTGTCAACAGTTTTACATCTGTGTCTCTCGATCCGCCGCTGGTTCTCTGGTCGCCTGCCAAAAGCTCCGCCCGCCATGATTTGTTTGCCCGCGCGGAGCATTTTGTCGTTCACGTCTTGAGCGCTGAACAACATGAGCTCGGCATGCGGTTTGCGCGTCGTGGCAGTTCGTTTTCTGATCTCGACTGGAGTGTGAACGCGCAAGGTGCGCCTGTGATATCCGGAACTCTTGCGCGGTTCGAATGCGTCCGTTCAAGCCTGCATGATGCGGGTGATCATACGATTATCATCGGTCGCGTGTTGTGTGCGGCGCATCGCGAAGGGGCTCCGCTGTGTTTTTCCCGCGGCAGTTTCGGACACTTTTCCGAGAAAGTTATCCAGAATGCGTGACGCATTTCTGAGCGGTCGACGGAATATGGCCGTCGGGTTAAAGGGTCAATTTGAGAGATTTTTCCCAGGGGTAGCCGTTGCGGTTACAGTTGGCCTTTCCGCCGCGTTCCTTTCAGAGAATTATGGTGCTCCGGCAATGCTTTTGGCGATCCTGATTGGGCTTGCCCTGCATTTTCTGTCAGATGATCCGCGCTTGGCCGCGGGTCTCGATTTTGCTGCTAAAACCCTTTTGCGCACCGGTATCGCCCTGTTGGGCCTGCGCGTCAATATCGAGATGTTTGAGCAATTGGGTTTGCCTGTTCTTGTTGCGGTCGCGGGAGGCGTAGTGTCGACCATATTGTTCGGCGTCATTGTCGCGCCGCTGATCGGCAAAGACCGAATATTTGGTCTACTTTCCGGTGGTGCGGTTGCCATATGCGGCGCTTCTGCCGCCATGGCGATCGCGGCGGCAATTTCTCGCAACGACAAAGCGGAAGCTGAGCGTGAGATGGTGTTTGTCGTCATAGGCGTTACTATGCTTTCGACGCTCGCCATGATCTTTTATCCGTTGATTGCTGGATATCTTGCTTTTGACAGTCGAATGAGCGGCATTTTCCTGGGAGCGACCATTCACGATGTGGCGCAGGTGGCGGGTGCGGGATTCTCTATATCTCCCGTCGCGGGCGAAACGGCTGTCGTGGTCAAGCTGATCAGGGTGACTATGCTGGCGCCCGTTGTGTTGGTGGCCGCCATGTCATTCCGGCAGACGGCGAACACGGAGATCGGACGACGGCCACCGTTGCTGCCCGGTTTTGTTGTGGTATTTCTGGTGCTCACAGGATTGAATTCCGTGATCCATATGCCGGTCGCCGTTGGTGCGTGGGCAGGGGACATTTCTCGCTGGTCGCTTCTCATTGCGATTGCTGCAGTGGGGATCAAGACATCGATACCCGATGTCGTTCACATCGGCAGGAAGGCAATTGCACTGCTGGTGACGGAAACGGTTTTTCTGGCGATCCTTTTCCTAATGATAATCATGTTTTTGGGGCAGGTTTGAAAAAGCGGTATTTGTGATTGATTGCGAAAGGCAAAGGAGCCGCTAAAGTGGGCGTGGCGCTGGCCCTGTTGATGCTCCGACAACAAGTTCGGCTTCAAGAAGAATGTGACGATCTTCAACCTTCGGATTTGCAATCTTTTCGATGAGCAGTTCAGCCAAAAGGTGACCGGCCTCACGGACCGATGATCGCGTGGCGGTGAAAATCGGCACCTCGCGACCATTTTCGAGATAGGAGAGGTCATCGTCGTGGCAAATTATGGAGAAATCCTTGCCGAGAACACGCCCGGTTTCTTCGCCTGCCCGCCGTACGCCAAGAGCTGAAATCAGCGATGAAACAACAAAAGCGGTTGGCGGATTTTCAATCTGAAGCATTTGGCGAGCGCGCTCGTAGCCAAACGCCTCCGTCATCTCGTCGCTGCTTTCCAGCCGGGGATCTTCGTTGATGCCTTGCTCTTTCAGGGCTTCTAGATAGCCTTCGCGGCGGCGAAATGCGTAGTCCATATGCAAGAGCCCGTTGACGAGCCCGATCCGGCGATGACCGAGATCGATCAGGAATTTTGTCGCCCGCTTGAATGCCGCGCGGTTGTTTACATCCACCCAAGTGTAGGTCTCTGTGGCTCCGCTTGAGCGTCCGTGGACGACGAATGGCAAGCCGATGGATTTCAAAACGGGAATGTGCGCGTCATCGGCTGTTGGGCCCTGCACCACCACCCCGTCGACAACTTTCCGGGCCATCAGCTTGCGGTAACCCGCTTCCTCGTTGCCGTCTTCCACGCGGGTGAACATCATGTCGTAACCGTGTTCGGCGTAGGTTTTTGCCGCGCTGGCGACAAAGTCGCCGAAGATGGGGTTGACCATCTCGTGGCGGGTTCTGGTGGCGAGGATGTGCCCGATCATCATTGAGCGGCCGGTTGCCAGGCCGGTGGCGCGGCTGTTTGGGTGATAATTATACTTTTCGGCAGCTTCGCGAACTCTCTGCCGGGTTGCTTCGCTAACCTCCGGATACCCACCCATGGCGCGGCTGACCGTTGTCTGCGACATGCCAATTTTCTTGGCAAATTCTTTCAGGCTCATGGTCATTTTAAACCGCTTTCGAAACTTTCTTTCTTCTTGGGACTAGAGATTTCTTCTTTGCCCGGATGGGTGATTTGTATCATGAAACCTCATTCTGGTCACTTCACTTGCATATTATCAGACATTGCCCAGATGTGAACGCCGATATTGACTCGTTACCGCAGCTGCCTGTATAGATCGTCAATTGAAAGCGCTTTCAAATTCATTCAAGAAAGCGTGAAACACCAAAGGGAGTTTGGGAGGAAACCATGAAACGTCACCTTTTGGCCGGTATCGCATCCGTTGCAATGTTTGCCGGCGCTGCCCACGCAGAACAGCTCACCGTTCTTGGCGGTTGGCTTGGCGATGACCAGAAATCGCTTGAAGCTGTCCTCGATGCCTATTCGAAGGCGACAGGCCACGATTACGCTTATGTTGGTTCCGACAGTATGGAACAGCAGATCATCATCGATGTTGAAGCTGGCTCTGCGCCGAATATCACCTTTATCGCGCAGCCCGGCCTCGCGGCTGATCTCGCCAAGCGCGGCGCACTTACGGCGCTGCCTGAAGGAACGGCGGACTGGGTGAAAGACAATTACTCGGCCGGACAGTCCTGGGTGGATCTTGGTAGCTTTGCTGACCAGGGTGGCCAGAAAAACATTTACGGTTTCTATTTCCGCGTCGATCTGAAGTCCCTCGTCTGGTACTCGCCGGAAAACTTCGAGGATGCGGGATATGAAGTTCCCACGACCATGGAAGAACTCAAGGCCCTCAGCGACCAGATTGTCGCTGATGGCGGAAAGCCCTGGTGCATTGGTCTGGGTTCCGGCGCGGCGACCGGCTGGCCGGCAACCGACTGGGTGGAAGACCTTCTTCTTCGCACGCAATCGCCCGATGTCTATGATGGCTGGGTTAGCAACCAGATCGCATTTGACGACCCGCGGATTGTTGACGCGATCAACGAATACGGAAACTTCGCGCGCAACGAAGATTATGTAGCCGGCGGTGTCGGCGCGGTCTCTTCGACGGACTTCCGCGATTCGCCCAAGGGGCTGTTTTCAACGCCGCCTCAGTGCTACCTGCATCGTCAGGCATCGTTTATTCCGACGTTCTTCCCGGAAGGCACAAAGGTCGGTGAAGATGCAGACTTCTTCTATTTCCCCGCCTATGCTGGCAAGGATCTGGGGTCGCCTGTCCTGGGCGCCGGCACCATGGCTGTGATTACCAAGGACAGCCCGGAAGCTCGCGACTTTATTGAGTTTCTGAAGACCCCGCAGGCGCATGAGATTTGGATGGCCCGCGGTGGTTTCCTGACCCCGCACAAGGGTGTTGATGTTTCGAAATTCCCGACCGATCAGGTTCGGAAGATGAATGACATTCTTCTCAACGCAACGACTTTCCGTTTCGATGGTTCCGACCTTATGCCGGGCGCAGTTGGGGCGGGTTCCTTCTGGACCGGAATGGTTGACTATACGTCCGGTGCGAAGAGTGCAGAACAGGTGGCCACCGACATTCAGGCCAGCTGGCAAGCGCTCAAATAGGCAGTTCTCCCGAAGCCGCCGCTCCCGGTTCCGGCTGGGGGTGGTGGTTGGGCAGACTGTCATTTTCCGGAAATTTGAGCGTTGGAGGGCACGATGCATCCTGTCTTTCTAGGTGTGCTGACCATTGTTGTTGGCGTCGGTTCGTGTGTTGGATATTTCTTTTTGTCCAATTATCTGCTGGACGCGGTTGTTTTTCCGCCGCGCGGCAAACACGCGGGCCGAAATATCAACCGGGCCAACATTGTCAGGCCATGGCTGTTTCTGCTTCCAGCGCTTTTCGTGCTGGGTCTCTATCTTGCATATCCCGTTGTCGCTACATTTTGGTTGTCACTCGGCCAGCGTGGGCCGGGCGGTAGCGAATGGGTTGGTTTCGCTAATTACAGCCGGATGCTTTCAGAACCGAAGTTCTGGGAATCCATCACCAACAACATGTTGTGGCTGATTGTCGTTCCTGCGGCATCCACGGCATTCGGTTTGCTCGCTGCACAACTGACCGACCGTATCTGGTGGGGCAATATCGCCAAGTCGCTGATTTTCATGCCGATGGCGATATCTTTTGTCGGCGCGTCAGTGATCTGGAAACTGATCTATGATGCGCGCCCGGAGGGCACGGAACAGATCGGCATTCTGAATGCGCTCTATCTTTTTTTGGGTGGCGATGCGCCCCAGCACTGGCTGACAATTCCCTTCTGGAACAGTTTTTTCCTTATGATTGTGCTGGTCTGGATTCAGACCGGGTTTGCCATGGTCATCCTGTCGGCAGCGTTGCGGGGCATTCCTGAGGAAACCATTGAGGCTGCTATCGTGGATGGGGCAAATCCCCTCCAGATCTTTTTCCGGATCAAGGTGCCGCAGATCATGAGCACTATCGTGGTTGTTTGGACCACTATCACGATCATCGTGTTGAAGGTGTTTGATATCGTTTTCGCAATGACCAACGGTCAATGGGAGACGCAGGTTCTGGCCAACTACATGTACGACAAGCTGTTTCGCGCCAATGATTGGGGCGTCGGGTCGGCAAGCGCCATGGTGATCATGCTGCTGGTGACGCCAATCCTGATCTGGAACGTGCGCAATGCGCGCAAGGAGATGCGGTGATGGATAATATCGCGGGGACGAAATCCAGCCTGACCTGGGCGGTTCATATCTCGGTCGTATTGCTTGTTGCGCTTTGGCTTATGCCAACACTCGGCCTGTTCGTATCTTCATTTCGAACGGCCGATCAGATTGCAGCAAGCGGGTGGTGGACGGCTCTCTTCTCGCAAGAGAGAACGTTGTCGCTCAGAACAGAGGGTCCACAAGCTCAGCAAAAAGTTGACGGGCATTTTGTCATAGAAGGCCAATTATTTGAGCCCGGACAGGATTTGACCATTTCTGCCTGGGGCACGTCTTCAAAGGATCTCGACGCGTTTGAGCCTGGCGCCCAGGCAGAGCTGCGCAACGGCGCGCAGTTAACGGTGAATGCCGATGGTACATATCGGATGACAAGCGATGCGGAGTTCGAAAGCGGACGCGGACAGCGGGTTTTCGTGACCGCAAAAGTGCCGCCAGAATTTACGCTCGAAAACTACAAGAACATGCTGTTTGATTCCGGCAATGTTGATGGCATCGCCAAGGCGTTTTACAATACGCTGACTGTTACCATACCGGCGACGATCATACCCATTTTGGTTGCCTCCTTCGCCGCCTATGCTCTGGCATGGATGGAATTTCCAGGGCGCGCCTTGCTGATTGCAGCCGTCGTCGCCCTGCTTGTCGTGCCGTTGCAGCTTGCGCTCATTCCCTTGCTGAAACTGCATAACGAAATCGGTATCGGCAAAGGGTATCTCGGTGCATGGCTGGCGCATACCGGTTTCGGCATGCCGATGGCGATTTATCTCCTGCGCAATTACATGGCCGGTCTGCCGCGCGACATTATTGAAAACGCGCGCGTGGATGGCGCTACGGAATTCCAGATTTTTGTCAGGATCATTTTGCCGCTTTCTTTCCCGGCTCTGGCAAGCTTTGCCATCTTCCAGTTCCTGTGGACATGGAACGACCTTCTTGTTGCCATGGTGTTTCTGATCGACAGCACCGGCGAAACCACCGTGATGACCAAACACATTGTTGAATTGCTCGGAACCCGAGGTGGGAACTGGGAGATTCTGGCAACCAGTGCATTCGTTTCGATCCTGGTTCCCCTCATCGTGTTCTTCACCATGCAGAAATATCTGGTGCGCGGCATGCTGGCCGGATCAGTCAAATAATAAACAGGGACCAGGATGAACTTCATGTCAGGCACGATTGACGCGGCACCTGCGGTCAGCAATGAGGATTGGTGGCGCGGCGCGGTTATTTATCAGATCTATCCGCGCAGCTTTCAGGACAGCAATGGTGACGGAGTGGGAGACCTGAAGGGTATTACTTCGCGGCTGCCCTATGTAGCCTCGCTAGGTGTTGATGCGATCTGGATTTCACCCTTCTTCACATCCCCCATGCGCGATTTCGGTTACGACATCAGCAATTATTGCGATGTCGACCCGCTGTTTGGCGACCTCGCCGATCTGGACACATTGGTGGAGCAGGCCCATGCTCTGGGTCTTCGTGTGATGATTGACTTGGTTATCAGCCATACGAGCGACCAGCATCCCTGGTTCAAAGAAAGCCGGGCAAATCGCGATAATCCCAAATCCAACTGGTATGTCTGGGCCGATCCGAAAGAAGACGGGACGCCGCCGAACAACTGGCTGTCCATATTCGGTGGCCCAGCATGGCAGTGGGATGTGCGGCGCGAGCAATATTATCTGCACAATTTCCTCACCAGCCAACCCGATCTCAATTTCCATGAGCCAAGTGTTCAGGAGGCTGTGCTTGATGTGGTGCGGTTCTGGCTGGATCGCGGAATTGACGGCTTCCGGCTTGATACAATCAATTTCTATTTTCACGATAAGGAACTGCGTAGTAATCCGCCTCTTGCTGCTGAGCGCAGAAACGCGTCCGTTGCCCCTAAGGTCAACCCGTACAATCATCAGGAGCACATCTATTCCAAAAATCGTCCGGAAAATCTCGATTTTCTCCGGCGGTTGCGCAAACTGACCGACTCCTATGGCGGGAGAACCTGTCTTGGCGAGGTAAGCGACGCGCAGCGTGGTCTGGAACTGCTTGCCGAATATACATCTGGCGATGAGCGGGCGCACATGTGTTACGGGTTCGATTTCCTCGACGCAGGTCGGATTACGGCTGAGAAAATCAAAACTGTCCTCGACGATCTCGGTGCGCTTTCGGCTGACGCCTGGGCATGTTGGGCTTATTCGAACCATGACGTTGTTCGTCACGCCACACGTTGGGGCCTGTCTGGCGAAGCGCAGCGTGTTTATGCGACCCTCTTGATGGCGCTGCCCGGTTCGGCTTGCCTCTATCAGGGAGAAGAACTCGGATTGCCGGAAGCCGAGATCACGCAGGAACAGCTGCAGGACCCGGCGGGTCTGGAATTCTGGCCGGAATACAAAGGGCGGGACGGGTGCCGTACACCCATGGTCTGGGAACAGGATAACCAGACCGGCGGGTTCAGCAGTGGTGCGCCCTGGTTGCCGGTATCGCCCGACCACCTTGCGCGGGCAGTTGCCGTGCAGGAGGCCGACCAGTCCGCCCTTCTCAATCACTATCGAAACGCGATTGCGCTGCGTCATCAATATAGCATGCTGCGTGACGGCGCGACGGAGAGAATGATGGCCGAGGGTGATGTTCTACACTTCATCCGGAGCAACCTTTCAGGCCGTATTTTCTGCGCGTTCAATCTTGGCGAGACGGCCTGCGATATTGCGCTGCCAGCAGGAGACTGGATACCGGTTGGCGGCGTATTTGGTGATGCGCAATCCGTGCGGGACGGACGCCTGACGCTAAAGCCCTGGCAGGCTTTTCTTGCGCGGGCAGATCAAGATGGAGGAAACGATGGCAGGTCTTAAGCTCAGTGGCGTTGAGAAAACCTACGGCGGCGCAGTCACCGTACTGGAAAATATCAACCTCGATATTCAGCAGGGCGAGCTGATTGTCTTCGTTGGCCCTTCGGGATGTGGCAAATCAACCTTGCTGCGCATGATCGCGGGCCTTGAGAAAATTACCGGAGGAACGCTGGAAATTGATGGGCAGCGGGTCAACGACATGCCTCCGGCACAGCGCGGCATTGCCATGGTTTTTCAGTCCTATGCGCTCTATCCGCATATGACCGTACGCGAGAATATGAGTTTTGCGTTGAAACTTGCCGGCAAGTCAAAGGCCGAGATAGACCAGTCCGTGGACCGGGCGGCCAAGGTCTTGCAGCTGGAATCCTATCTTGATCGGTTGCCCAAGGCGCTTTCAGGCGGTCAACGGCAGCGCGTTGCCATTGGCCGCGCCATCGTTCGTGATCCAAAGGTCTATCTTTTTGACGAGCCACTCTCCAATCTGGAT
>JBNLGT010000031.1:0-27960 GCA_050306195.1 Ensifer sp. | reverse complement strand
GCTTGGTGGAAACGGCTTGTTTTTCGCGACGCGGTCGGGAGGCCGGCAGGGGGATTTCCAGCGTCTCGTCATTCAGGACCGCCTCAAACGGGTTTTCCGCCTTGGCGACGGTCATTGCTGGCGTGCTTTCTGCAGCCTTGGTCGGAATGCTGCCGGTCCATTGCGGATCAGGCAGGGATGCCGTTTCAACCGGGGCAAGCAAGCGTGACTTAACCGGCGGTTCTTCCGCCTTGGCGACAACGGTCGGAGCCGTCTCCATTGCGGGCTGGGTTACGAGTGCGAGTTCGAAACCCTGAAAGAGAGGATTTTCGGGTATTTGGGCGTCATCAGCCGATGCAAAGCGCGAAGCCACGCTTTCATTTGCGCGCAGCTTGAAACGGTCGAATTTCTTGCCCTTGAAAGTATGGGCAAATGTCGGCTGTTTTAACTTAAGCGGTTGAGAGAGCATCAGGTCGGAAAGCCCGCCGCGCCGCGCCTCATTGGTGCGTGTGCTCACCGAAGTAGCGGAAAGGGTCGCAACGGCAAGGATCGCTGTTGTGACAGCGCCAATCGTGGCAAAAGTAGCACCCTTGATGACCCGGGATGAAATGGAAGAGGGATTTGAACCGTCGGCCGGACGGCTTTTAACGCCAGAAGACGCCTGATACGCATACGCCATAAACTCGGTTTCCACACTTACGCAACACTACTTACAGCGGAAAAACAACAAGCCGCCGCTACATGCGCGATGTTGGTCAATTCAGGTTTCGCAACAACGCTTATGAATGAATTGTGACTCCTTATGGTAACCAAAGCGTTTATAGCTGGACGATTTTGAGACAATTCCGCGAATATGCGGATTTTCTTGAATAAATTAGCGTCTGGGAGAGAGAAGTCCGGTGGGAAAACGCGCAGTTGTGTCTGTGGAACAGACGACGCCAGTAGATGTAGGTTCCAATTTTACTATCCGCACGGTAAAACTTTGGGCGGTGGGCAGGCTGCCAATTGCGAGCTAGGTGTTATGCCAACTCGGAGAAGGGCAGATTCAATAAAATTTTGACCTGTTGCAGATACGGCATAGTAGCGACGTTAATCATGAATTAACCATAACGCGAATAATTTTGGATCAGGTCATTTCACGTCAAGGGTCATAAGCATGCCGATTTCGCGCCGGAGTCTTCTTATAGGTTTTTCTGCCGTTCTGACGGGCTGCAGTTCGGAATATTCCGAGCAGCTCAAGAATTACGCCGCCAAGCCAAATGAAAAACATCCGATGAAGAAGATGGAGCTCTCCAAGATCAAGAAAGAATTCCGTCGCACCGAAGTGGCCTATGACACAAAATACAAGGCTGGCACCGTTATCGTCGATACGCCTGCGCGCCGCCTCTACTACGTTTTGGGCGACGGCAAGGCGATCCGCTACGCGGTCAGCGTTGGTAAGGAAGGTAAACAGCTTCGCGGCAACGCCTATGTTGGCCGCAAGGCTGAATGGCCAAACTGGACCCCAACCGCAAATATGATCAGGAACGATCCTCGTAACCGCAAATATGCTGGCGGTGTTCCTGGCGGTCTGAACAACCCGCTCGGCGCCCGCGCACTCTATCTCTATCGTGGCGGTGGGGACTTGAATTTCCGCATTCATGGCACCAATCAGCCAGAATCCATCGGCTACGCCATGTCGTCCGGCTGCATTCGCATGCTCAACCACGATGTGATTGACCTTTATAACCGTGTCCCAACAGGCTCGAAGGTCGTGGTCTTGCAGGCCTGATAATCAGACATCAATAATTTTCGAGTTCCCCGCAACCGATAGGCCGGTTGCGGGGTTTTCTATTATTACGGACGATGCACAGGCAAAGGACGCAGTTGCGCAGGAGAGGCTAAATGAGTGCCCATATCCTTCTTGCGCCACTGCGCCGTCACAATACTCAGTGCGATCATGGCGAAACCCAGCAATTGCGGCGAGGTCAAATTTTCACCAACAAAGGCCCAGCCCAATAGAACCGCAACGGTGGGGCTGAGAAAGCCAAGCGGTGCAACGAGATTGGGGTCAAGTCGCGAAAGACCGCGAAACCAGAGCCAATAGGTAATGGATGCACCGACAACACCCAGATAGGCGATGCCAGCCCATGCGCCGACTGTAAAGTGCATTTTCCCGAAATCGACAAGAGTCAACAACGGCAATAACAAAATGCCGCCTGCAGTTAATTGCCAAGCCGTAAATGTAACAAGCGGCACGGGTGGCTGCCAGCGTCGGGTTAATACGGTGCCTGCCGCCATCGATAACGCGCCCGTCAAACCGGCCAGGATTCCAAGTGTGTCAAGTGTGGCGTCTGGGGTAAGTATCAGCAGGCCCACGCCGACAATTCCGCCGATCCCTGCAGCTACGGAAATTAGGCGTATGGGCGAACCAATGAGAAACCGTGCAAGAAAAACGACGATGAGAGGCTGCACCGCACCAACAGTCGCTGCCACCCCGCCGGGCAGCCGGTAAGCTGCGATAAAAAGCATCCACCAGAAGATCGAAAAGTTGAGCGCGCTGAGAATAGCTATACGGACCCACCAGATGCCTGACGGGAGCGTGCGCGTAATTAACAGTAGAAAGAGACCTGTCGGCAGAGCGCGAAGCAAGGCTACAAGCAGGGGATCAATTCCGGGCAGGAATGTGGTGGTGACGATATAGCTGCTGCCCCAGATCACCGGAGCAAGGGCGGTCGGCAGCAAATCGGGAAGCTGTTTCACTGGATCTCTCCTTATTATCTTGAGATCAAGATAATATCTAAAATCTTGACGTCAAGATAATTCCGTGGTCATTGATGACGTATGGATGAAGTCGATAAAATTGCGGCTCAATGGCGCCGGGAACGGCCGGATCTTGATGTTGCGCCCATGGCATTACTCGGGCGCATTGCGCGGCTGCGCGAGGCCATCTCTAAGCAGCACGATAAGGTCTTTTCCCGCTTTGGCTTGAATGGCGCTGGTTTTGATGTTCTGGCTACGCTTCGTCGCTCAGGCGCACCCTACAGCCTGTCACCCGGCGAGCTGATGGCCCAGATGATGATTACCTCTGGCACGGCGACCAATCGCATCGATCAGTTGGTAAAAGCGGGTCTTGTTACACGTACACAAAACCCGGAAGACAAGCGGGGAATGATCGTGACGCTGACGCCCGAAGGGCTGGCGTTGATTGAGCAGGCCGTTACCGCTCACGTGGAAAACCAGCAAAAAATAGTCTCCGTGTTGACAGAGAAGGAGCGCGAAGACCTAAATGCGCTTCTGAAGCATTTCTTGGTCGGGTTTGCGGCGCAGGAGTGAAGTTAGAGCTTTCGGGACCCGCAAAAATATAGCGCGAAATCGGTTCTAAGAGCCTGAGCTGGAGACTTTTTCTTGAAGGAATCCCAAAAGCATAACGTCAGAGTTAGAGACGCCATGGTTTCAGATGCTGATGCCATTGCCGGTCTGATGGATCAGCTTGGCTATCACGCCGGACCTGAGTTGATTGCTGCCAAACTTGACGTGTTGTCCAGATCTGCGGACGACGCCGTTTTCGTTCTGGTGGACGGTGAACAAATTGTCGGGGTGTTGAGCGGCCATTGTCACGAGTTATTCCACGTCTCGGGTCGGCTTGGGCGTATAACATCGCTTGTCGTCGATGCTACTTTCCGCGGGCTCGGTTATGGTTGCCTACTTGTGGACAAAGCCATAGCCTTCTTCCAGGCGCGCAGCTGCGTGCGCGTTGAGGTGACCAGCGGAGATCGTCGGCTAGGTGCGCATGAGTTTTATCGTTCGGTTGGATTTGTAGAAGATGAGCGGCGTTTCATTCGAAGCCTGGAGGGCGAATGAAGCGCCGCATCTTCTCTTACTGAAAAGCTGTCTCGAAGAAGCTTCTGAGTTTCCGTGAATGCAACTTTTCCTGCGGCATATCTGCCAGCTTTTGTACGGCGCGAATGCCGATTTGCAGATGCTGGCTGACCTGCGTCTTGTAGAAGGTCGTCGCCATGCCGGGCAGTTTCAACTCGCCGTGGAGTGGTTTATCCGAGACACAAAGCAGGGTGCCATAGGGCACGCGGAAGCGGAAACCGTTGGCGGCAATGGTGGCCGATTCCATGTCCAGCGCAATGGCGCGCGCCTGACTGAGTCGTTTCACAGGGCCGCGCTGATCGCGAAGTTCCCAATTGCGGTTGTCGATTGTGGCGACAGTGCCGGTTCGCATGATGCGTTTCAGCTCATAGCCTTCAAGGCCGGTGACTTCTTCCACCGCATCTTCTAGTGCCAGCTGTACTTCTGAAAGCGCTGGGATCGGCACCCAGACCGGCAGGTCGTCATCCAGCACGTGGTCTTCACGCATATAGGCATGTGCCAGAACATAGTCGCCCAGGCGCTGGGAATTGCGCAAACCCGCACAGTGGCCAAGCATCAGCCATGCATGCGGACGCAGTACCGCAATATGGTCCGTAATCGTCTTGGCATTGGACGGGCCAACACCAATATTCACCATGGTTATGCCTGCGTGGCCCTTTTTCTTCAGGTGATAGGCAGGCATTTGCGGTAGTCTTGGCGGGCCTCCCTCAGTAGGCTCCGAATGACCCGGATAGGTAATCAGATTACCCGGCTCCACAAAGGCCGAATAGCCGTTTCCACCGTCAGCCATTTGCTGGCGAGCCCAAGTACAGAATTCATCGACATAGAACTGATAGTTTGTGAAGAGAACAAAATTCTGGAAGTGGCGTGCACTGGTGGCCGTATAGTGGCTGAGGCGGGCCAATGAATAATCAACGCGCTGCGCGGTGAAAGGCGCAAGTGGAGAAGGCTCACCGGGCTCCGGCTCATAATCGCCATTGGCGATTTCATCATCGGTCGTGTTGAGATCTGGTGTATCAAACAGGTCGCGTAGCTGAAGATCGGCCATATCCGCCATGGACGCATCGACAGATGCGCCTTCGCCAAAGGCAAAATGCAGCGGAATAGGTGTCGAGGATTCCGACACCGTGACCGGCACATTATGGTTCTTCATCAAAAGGCCGAGCTGCCGTTTCAGGTAATAGCTAAAGAGCTCAGGCCGCGTGATCGTCGTCGTGTAGATGCCGGGTGAGGTGACATGACCATAGGAAAGGCGCGAGTCAATTTGTCCGAAACTGGAGGTTTCAATACTGACCTGCGGATAAAAGGCGCGGAAACGGGCGCCAGGTGAAACACCTTTGCCGATGGCGTCAAATGCATTGATGAGGAAGCTGGTATTACGCTCATAAAGCTCAGTGAGCGCTGCAACGGCATCGGCCGGATTATCGAATGCCTGAGCCTCAAAAGGTTCCGGCGAAATGAAGGGTAAAGGTCTGGGAAAAGAGATTCGTTTGTCCATAAGCCATTATAGAGCAAACAATATGACAGGCAATCGGTCGACGAAACCCTTTCCGCCGACGGATCAAGTATCGCTGCACAGCGCTGCTCCACGGCCCTGCCAAGGCCTCTACCTACTATTGGTAGGCTGGGGGTAGGCACTCGCTGATTGGCAAAGGTGACAACAAAAACAGCTTGTCGTCAGGTTCCGGTGAAAGAACCTGCTCTCCAGCGTCACAGTCGGTGAACCAAAGCTCGCTATCAGCACTTAAAAGGAGCTTTCCATCTTCGCGGAGTTTTATTGAAAATTGCCCTGCGTCACATTCCATAGAACACGTCACCGCCTCGCCATTCAATTCACAGCCTGCAAATTCTTCCCAAAGCTGGTCTTGCCCCCGCAGATGCAGCCGTATGCGCATAACCCTTGTCGGTTTTGCCGGGGTCATGCCACCCAGCCAAGCCTTTTCCTGCCCAGCGGTTGCATGATTGATGATCAACTCGTCAACCTTCTGCTGTGGATGTTTGTTTAAATGTTCTTGAGAATAGACGCGTCCGAAACAGCTTTTGGGAGCATCAAAATACTTGCTGATGGCGCTTTCTGCTGCGGTTGCAACGGAGGGGAGAACGGCCAAAATGGAGAGGAGAACGAATGAATGTGCTGACTTTGGGTTCTTCATTGAGCGCTCCTAGCAATCATGTTTGCTGGCAATATCGGAATCCAGAAACCGCCACGTCATCAAAGGAGGCTGCCCCGAACCGACGGAAAAGGCGACGTTCAGGCCGCTGCTATCATTTGTCCAAACGCCTTTGGTTGTTCCCATGAGCGCATCGCATGTCTTGCCGAGATAAACAGTTTCGTGGCCTGCCAGAATGTCGCCGGTCCATTGATCAACAGGCTGAAACTTGTACTTTTTGCTGAGGCTTTTGAGGATGAAACCATTGTCATTGGCCTCAATACCATAGAGAAATCCATCGGATCCGACGGCTACGAATTCAACATTTTGAGCATAGTCGGGCAAGTCAGTCTTTTGCCAGCCATCATCGGCATGCACTTGTCCCGCGATCAAAAGGCTGAATGCCAGGGCAATATTTTTCATCTTTATTTCCTCGGTCTCATAAATTCTATTCGACTTCAATTTCTTGAGCATAGGGGAGCTCGTCCGAATAGTGCAAGACCGTGCGCATAAAGTCTGATTCTGCCGGCATTATATTTGGGTGAGAAAGATCGCCGATATCTCCTTGCAATCAACCGCCCATCGCGTTGCGCTGCAGGCTGATATAAAGAACAAAGCCTGCGCCCTGCTTGTCGAGAACCGGACCGTTGCCATTGAACGCCATAGCCCCGACGGGAACCATGAACATGGAAGAAAGGATAAGGGCGCGGATGGCGTAGCGGGCTGAAAAGGTCTTGATGGCGGTCATTGTCTTGCTCCCCGGCAGGTCGTTTCGTTTCGATGATCCCGTTATGCCAGAGCGCATCTGAACCATCCCTGATAGGGTTGTTCATCTTCAATTCATGAACGTAAGGTCGGCGGCCGAGCTGCGCTGGCGACCCCCAAACGAATGCCAATGGCCATTGGCGTTAGCCACCGGGAATACAAAAAGGGCTGGCCGGGTGCAGGCACTGCACCGTTGTGCCGGGGTGAAAGCGAAGGGCTCTGTTCTGTTTTGACTCAACGATCGCAGTGAAAACAATTGCGAAAGCCAGGCCCAGCGAGGCAATGAGCGCCATGCGGCGGATCAGAGGTTCCATATTTCCGTCCCGAAATGATGTACGCAGATACAATTCGGGTTGCATTTTGAAACAGTCAGACTGAACCGGCTCTGACAGCGGTGTTCATTTGAGGTTCATCCAAAACAAATAAAGCCCGCGAAAATCGCGGGCTTGAAACATTGGAAGCGTGTCTCCTACTGTCGCTTGAGGCTTTCGCTCTTGCAGATAAGACCGGCAAGCGCGCAGCCCGACAGTTTCATCGTATTACCTGTGACCTTGGCCTTGCCGGTATAGGTTTTGCCTTCGTCCAGCTTGTTGACCTTGCCTTTGTAATTGGCGCCGCTTCCTGCCATGCAGCCAATCGACTTGCCTTTGTATTCGTTGTTCAGCACTGTTCCGCAGAATTCGCCACCTTTGGCTGCATATTTGATCAGCGTGCCGTTTGAACGCAACCATGTGCCTTCAATTGGTTCTGCCGCAATTGCGGGTGCGGTTACAGCCGCTGCCAGAGTTGCGGCCAATAGTAACTTCTTCATCCTGTCCTCCCATTCAAGGCGTCCAAAGCAATCGATCAATGCTCACGCCAAATGTCTCGATTTGTCAAACCAACCTCCCGGTCTGTCCACGCCAATATAATTTACGCATACGTAAAGGTAAACGATATTTTCGTCCGGCATATCCATAAAATTGTGCCTTTCCATGTTGGTCTGACGCACAAAATCGGTGGTTTTCAAAAATGCCTTCGTTTTTTGTGGTTACTGATTGGTTGAAATCAGACGTTGAATAATTCGTAAAATTTTCGACGAAATTGCGGAAATGCGGGCACTGTGATGTTTAACAAAAACTCAAATTTACCAATCGTTTGAGTTTTGTTTGCTTCAAATTAATCATGCATTTTAAGCGAGTGTTGAAGCCCGTCGGCAATACTGAGCCCATCAAAACGAGCACGGGAAACAACCCGGCCGGCAAGACAAAATCGGGCATCGTACCGATTTGTTTTGAGCAAAAGTCAGGCAGGCCCGAACCCGCATCAAGACGGGCAGGGCCGGCAAGGCTCACAAGGTAAAACAGGCATAACAAAACGACAGGCAACAGGGATTTTGAAAGATGGCACGTTTTGAAATGAATGAAATGACCGCGATGGGCGGTGAGGCAAAGGCGGATGTGCTCTGCGAAATGGGCTTGATGTATGCGGCAGGCCGTGGTGGTTGCGAGGTTGATCTTGTAGCTGCGCATAAGTGGCTCAACATTGCCGCCATCAAAGGCTGCGACCGCGCCGCTTCTCTTCGCGCAGATCTGGTTGAGAGCATGTCCAAGGCAGAACTTGCCCAGGCATTACGCGAAGCCCGCGAATGGATGACCATGCACTAAGACTGGCCAAGGTGCATGCAACATGCGGCATGAAGGCCGCAAAGGACATTAAGATCAAGAAGCCCACCAAACGGGACGTTCAAACGGGGATCAGCCCCGCAAAAATATGAACCGCGTCATCAGATGGCGCGGTTCTCTTCGTTTTTGATCTCAACTCAGGCTGTACGATAGTCAGCCGAGTTCCTTGACCGCTTCACCCAGCGCATTTTCGAACAGCACCATATCAGCCTCGGGGCCGGCGCTAACGCGAATGCACCGATCCAGCGGCGCAACACCCGGCATACGTATAAAAACACCGCGCTCCATCAACTTGTCGACGATGCTGCGTGAATAGGCTCCATCACGACCGCAGTCGATGGTCACGAAATTGGTCGCTGACGGCAACGGAGAAAACCCGTTTGCCCTGGCAATGCCGGAAATACGTTCTCGCGAAGCTGCTATTTTTCCGATCACGTCGTTTAGATAGGTCGTGTCGGAAAGGGCCGCCAAGGCTGCGACAACGGACAGCCGGTTCATTCCGAAGTGGTTTCGCACCTTGTTGAATGCTTGCGCCGTTCCGGCCGTCGAAATCGCATAGCCCACCCGCATTCCCGCTAAGCCATATGCTTTTGAAAAGGTGCGTGTTCTGATCACATTCGGCAGGTCGATCAGACTTGCAATCGAGGGCAGGGCGTCTGCGGGCCCGGTTTCGCTATAAGCTTCGTCCAGAACCAGCGCCGTTGTCTCCGGCAGGGAGCGGGCGAAAGCGACGATGTCATCCGCCGAGTGCCAGCTTCCCATCGGGTTGTCCGGATTGGCAAAATAAACAAGGGGTGCATTTTCCTTGAGAACGGCGTCAAGAAGCCCGGCCAGATCTTCACGGTCGTTTCGGTAAGGCACGGTAACCAACCGACCGCCAAAGCCGTTGACGTGGAAATTGAATGTTGGATAAGCGCCAAGTGAGGTCACGACAGGAGTGTCTGGTTCCACGATCATGCGAACGATCAGCCCCAGGAGCCCGTCAATGCCTTCACCGATGGCAATATTGTCTGTGGAGGTTTTGAGACTTGAAGCAAGGGCTACCTTCAGGTCGTGGTTTTCCGGGTCGGCATATTGCCAAACTGTTCCCGATGCTTCGGCAATCGCTTTTTGAACGGAGGGTGCTGGCCCGAAACCATTTTCATTCGCGCCAATTCGCGCCCTCACGGTAACATGCCGTTGGCGTTCTATGGCCTCAGGGCCGACAAAAGGCACCGTCGCCGGAAGTGTGGTTACAAGGGGGGTAAAACGGGCGAAACTGGACATAGCCTTCTTTCCTCAAAGTGAAGCTGGGCCACAATAAGAGAAAATATTGGCTTAACAAGCCTGTCAGCGTAGCCGAACCAGTCCGGCTCGAAAATCAGCGCGCACGATTTCGCTCAACAGGTCTTCGTTGATCTTTGCGAGGAACTTGATACCGATCCGGCTGCCGTTCCTATGTACCTGCGCGCAACCAAAGCGGTTCGGAAAACCAGCTATGCTGAGATAGTAGTGTTGAGGCAATTTGATGGGGACCGACAGTTCAAGGCCCGCACCGCCGATGGACATGTCGAGCACCTTGACATTGATTTTTTTGAGCCCGCCAAGATTCCTTTCCAGATACGCAATCTGGCCGCTACGGTTGACCGTAAATCGCTGGTAACGCCGCTCGTACATTTCCGAGGGGACGCGCGCCAGGTAGGTCACTCTCTCCATCATCAGGTTTTATTTCCTGTTTTACCTGACGCAATATTTAAGCAGAGTTTCCTAGACAATAGAAAATGGAAAGGCTCAAATTTTACCAGATGCGAATATTCACGGCGGCATCTATCCCCCTGATACTGCCACAAAAATATAGACGGGTTCTCTGTCAACCAGTTCTGTTGCGAGTTCGGCGCGTTCGCCGCGTACAAATATGTTGATGTGCTGTCTCACTGCAGGGCGCGTGTCTCGCAAACAATCCGCCATCCCGGGGAATTGCCGATCAAGCGCGTCGATCAGCATTCCCACCGTTTCCGCCTCAACATCAAGTCTGCGTGGGGCTTGCGGAAACAAGCGGACAAGCGCGTCCGGCAGTATGGTGTGAACGACGGTTTCAGCCATTAATCGTCAAGGTCTCTATCGAGTGGATCACCGGAAGATGGGTAGCAATTTCATTCCAGTTTTCTCCCGCATTTGCGCTAGCGTAGAGGCTACCCGAATTGGTGCCAAAATAGATTCCTGCGTCAACTTCCTGATCGGTCGCCATTGCCTGGCGCAATACGCCAAAATAGGCGTTTTCCTGTGGCAACCCTTCGCGCAAGTCCTGCCATGTCGCCCCGGCGTCACGGCTTCGCCACACGGCAGCCTTGCCATCCGGTACGTAACGCCCCTCAATGGCGCCATTCAGCGGAATGTAATAAAGCGTATCGGCATCATGCGGATGAACGACGACTGGAAATCCGAAATCGGACGGCAAGCCGTTTTCAATACTCTGCCAGCTTTTGCCTCCGTCGTCACAGCGATACATGCCGCAATGGTTCTGTTGGTAGAGCCGGTCCGGGCGGCCTGGGGCCATCACAATGCAATGCACGCACTGTCCGGTTTCCGGATAGCGCATGTCCTCGGGTAGAAAATCGCAGCGTGTGCCCTTGTTGCGGGCCTCCCAGGTTTTCCCGCCATCGGCAGTGTAGAAAACGCCAGCTGCGGATATGGCAATCCATGTCTGATCAGGGTCGTCGGGGTGGCGCACGATATTATGCAGGATCAATCCTCCTGCGCCAGGCATCCAGTCAGGTTTGGAAGGGTGGTCGTGCAGGCCAGGAACGTAAACAAAGCTCTTGCCTCCATCGGTGCTTTCAAAAAGCCCCGCCGGTTCAACGCCCGTATAGAGCTTTCCATGTGCACTCGACAGGCTCCAAGCCGATTTAACCGGTGTCTCGCCCTCCGGATATGCGAGCCCTTCGGCTGAGCGGGTCCAGCTTTTGCCGAGATCGACAGATTTCCAGACTGCGGGGCCGAACCACTCATTGCCTCCGGCTGCGTAGAGCGCTCCGTCTTCTCCAGCAATGACATGGTTGATTGGCCAGTTCTCACAAAAGGGACCATTGAGTGTCCAGGTTTTGCGTGCCTCGTCGCTTTCGAGGATGAAAGCGCCTTTTCGTGTCCCGACCAGCAGCAATACGCGTTTTGACATGTTCCTCTCCATGTTTTGATAATATGTTTATATCAACATAATTGCGCAATGGCCAGCATATCAGGGTGTTTTGCTGTTCTATCTCATGTGGGCAGAGGGTGGCAGACGAAGAACCCGACATTTGCGTGTAAAATATGGAAGCTCTTCCCCGTTCAACGCCCAGGAGTGGCGGCTCCATCAAAGGGCGCAATACTGCATGGACCCACGCGCTGCAGGAAAATTTGTCCTCTAGTCATTGAAAGCTGTTCCTTCATCCGTAATATCCATGGGGATGCGGAGAGGATTGGAAATGCGTTTCGTATATCGTGGCACCATTCTGGCCGTTGCGGGCATGATGCTTTTCACGCTCTGGGCCTTTGACGCTTCCGCTGCGGGCGGCCGCCGGGTCGCGCTTCTTATCGGAAACCAAAATTATCAGAACGTCACCAGCCTTGCGAATCCACACAATGATGTAACCTTGTTGACCGGCGTCCTAAAGGAGGCTGGTTTCAACAGTGTCGAGGTTGCGACAGACTTGGACTTGCCGGGCATGCAGAAGGCGTTGCGGCGGTTTGAAGACTTGGCTGACGGCGCCGAGGTGGCGTTGGTCTACTACTCCGGCCACGGCATGGAGATGAACGGCCTGAATTACATGATACCGGTCGATGCGGTGTTGAAGTCGGATCGCGATGTTGCAGACGAGGCCATGGTGCTCTCCCGCCTTGAGAGGGCATTGAATGGGGCAACACGGCTAAAACTGGTTATCCTCGACGCTTGCCGGGATAACCCCTTTGAAAACACAATGACGCGTTCCATTAGCACGCGCTCCCTTTCAAAGGGGCTGGCAAAGGTGGAGCCGCAGGCTGCCGATATGTTGGTTGCATTTGCTTCGCGCGCGGGAACTGTCGCGCTAGATGGCGGCGGTAAAAACTCACCGTTTGCGCTCGCGCTTTCCCGTTTTCTGGTGGAGCCAGGTCTGGATATTCGTATTGCCCTGGGCAAGGTGCGGGACTACGTGATTGAGCTCACCGATCGGCAGCAGGAGCCTTTCGTCTATGGCTCGCTCGGTGGTGCGCGCGTTGTCCTCAATATCAAGGAAGTAAATGTGAATTTTGGCTCTGCCGGTAGCGGAAATGAGGGCCTGGCAGCCACCGACTGGGAGAATATTCGTGATTTGGCCGACGAGGCGTTGATCAAAGCCTTTTTGGAGCGTCACGGTGCGGATCCGGTTTATCGGCTGCTTGCTGAAAAACGTCTTGAGCTTCTTAGAAACGAGGACGGGGAGGGTTTACGTGACCCTGATGATATAGCCTGGGAAGCGATACGTGGTTCCTCAGATGCCGCTGCACTTGCCAGGTTTCTGGAGCGGTACCCCAACAGTCGCCATCGTCGGTCAGCAGAAGACCAGATCATTGCCTTGGTTCCCCGGCAGACGGCAGAAGACGAAGCGCTATCACCGGCGCGGCGGGATTGTTATCTGCTGGCCGCGGAGCCGGGGGCTGTTCCGGGTTATCCAGGCGTGGCGTTTAAACGCATTGATGCAGACCGGGCTTTGACAGCCTGCGCCCAGGCAGCCAACGAATTGCCTGACGATGGAATGCTGGTTGATTTCATGGCGCGGGCACAGGAAGCTGCCCGCAATTACCCCGAAGCCCGCAAGGGCTACGAAAAAGCGGCTGCGCTGGGCAATACCTATGCGCTGACCAATCTGGGTTGGCTTTACATAAACGGAACCGGCGTGAAGGCCGATCCATTACGCGGTCTCGGCCTGTTTGAAGAAGCAGCCCGTTCAGGCAACCCATATGCGCAAAATGCTCTCGGCTGGGTCTATCAGAATGGTGCAGCCAGCGCTGAGAAAGATCTTGCAAAAGCACTCGTCTGGTACAAGCAAGCGGCCGAACAAAACTTCCCTAAGGCTATGGCGTCATTGGGATTTATGTATCGTGAGGGGGCTGGTGTCGACCAGAATTATGTCACCTCTCTCAACTGGTACCGCAAGGCGGCAGAAGCCGGTGATGTTGAGTCCATGGCCGCCGCTGCCTTTGCCTATGAGCACGGCCTCGGCGCTCCGAAGGATGCTGCTCTCGCGCGTTCGTGGTACGAAAAAGGCGCAAAGGCGGGCGACGCTTATGCAATGGCGGCATTGGCCTATCTCTATGACGCGGGCAGGGGTGGGAAACAGGATTATGTCGAAGCGCGCTACTGGTATGAAAAAGCCGCTGCTGCCGGGAACACCTACGCTATGGCCAATCTGGCGCGCATTTATGACAAGGGGTTCGGCATCAAGGCCGATCCGGAAGAGGCAGCTCGCTGGGCATTCAGCGCCATAGAAAACGGAAACGAAAAACAACGACAGGAACTGACCGATAGTCCTGATATATTCAGCCATGCGTTTCGCAAGGAAATTCAAAGGCTTCTTTACGTGAAAGGACTTTTAAAGTCCTCTCCGGATGGCGTGTTCGGCCCTGAAACGCTTCAGGCGTTGAGAGCCATGGGTAAGCAATGAAACAAGGCCCGCAGAGCTGCAATGTGCGTGATCGAAAAACGTACGAAAGCGGAATTTTCTGGATTTAAGCTATAACAGCATTATGTAGACCAGACCGGCGCCCACGAACAGCGCCTACCGCCGAATTTGTCGAGGTTATTGTTGATTTCAGTCTGTGCGAGAAACTGGCGACTGCCCATTCGATGCCAACAGGACGCGCCATTTTTGCTGCGGAATTCCTGATCGATTCCTGAAGCGGGAAACCTCGTAGGTGCCGTTATATGAAAGTCGGCCCGATTGGCGTGGTCCATCAGCTTGAACGATGCGCGGCCGAAGGTAACCTTGATGGGAGCCATTGACCGCAACGTCGTTGGATGAAGAATTCACCAAAGCCGAAAGTGGCCTTCCAACAAAGCGGGAACAGGAAAGACATTCGGGTGTCGCTATCGCTGCTGGTGCGTCGGAGGTCGCTGCGAATGCGGTGAGGGAGCCAAAAGAAAGCCTCAGATTTCCCAGTTAAAGAGAAACAGTAGCTAGGGTACTTTGCAGGAAAGCTGGCGGAATAAATGCAAAAAATAACGAAGTAAAATCAAAAGCATACTTCAAACGAAAACGAGCCCGGAAAACCGGGCTCGTCTCTAAACCAATTCGCTCAAATTAGAAGGAGCGACGTACGCGAACGATACCCTTGGTAACCTTCGTGGACGTGGTGTAGTTGATTTCCGTTTCTACGCGGAAGCCGGAAGCAACGTTCCAGTCGAAACCACCAGCCAGGAACCAGCTGTTCGGGCTCTGCATCCACTGAGCAGTTGCTTCGAGAGCCAGCGTGTCGGTAACAGCTACAGCAGCAGAACCGAGGAGCGAGAAGCCCTTGTAGGTGCCGTTGTAGTAGTTAGCCTTGTTGGCGTAGAAAGCCATCAGCTTGAGCGATGCAATGCCGACTGTGCCAGAAGCAGAAGCCTTAACGGTCAGGCCGTTAGCAGCAGAGTCGTAACCGAAGCCGAGAGCTGCGTTCCAGTCACCGAGGTTGCCGGAAACGGCACCAACATAACCGCCCTTGTTGGCAGAGATGTAGTCGATTGCGCCGAGAACCTTGGCACCACCGAGGTCAGCCGTGTAGCTGACGTACTGGTTGTGGCCGAAGCCGTACGTGCCGCCAGAGATGGTGTAGCCGCCGTAACCGAAGAAACGTGACCACTGGTTGTCGTACAGACCGATTTCCAGGCCGCCGATGCCGAAGTAACCATCAGCAGTCGTCGTCATGTTGCCGTTGTTGATGGAAGAACCCGTCAGGCGAAGCGTGGAGTAAACAGTGCCGAACTCAGAGTCGTTCTTGGCATTGAAGTAGTACTCGTAATCGAACGTGCCGATGTAAGCCTTTGTGGAGAAGTTGTAGTCACCACGGTAGCGGAGGAAGCCGCTGATGTTGAGGCAGGTTTCGGTGCCCGGGATGTAGAAGTAACCAGAACCGTATGCGTCGCATACCTTTACGTATTCCATGGGCTCCGGCTCAGCGGCGACGATAGCGTCGGCAGCCTGAGCGCCGGAAACTGCTGCGAGAGCTGCAGCGGAGCCGAGAAGAAGGCTCTTGATTGTCATTTGTGACCTCCAGTCAAATATGAAAGGAAAATCAGAAAATGGCGGGCTTCTCGGACGTAGCGACACCGCTTATACGCGGCCCGCGAGGAAAACCCGCTTTGAGATATGACAACATTTCAAATGTGATGGCTGGTCAGCGGCTGAACATCAAGGAAGGCAACGGGTGTATATAGCTCGTCTGTTTCATGCATTATGAACCGGGCATACAGACCTGGAGCAGAAGACTTTGCCAACAGTCGACACATCGTGCGGGACGAACATGTTACATATATTTCAGGGCTGGACCAGGATGACCTACTCGAGAGATAGGTCACACCTGATACCGGACACATAGGTTACACTTTTGGCCTTTGCGAGGAGACGCGAGGTGCCTTGGAAGGAGTGTAACGTCATGGACGAACGGCTTAAGTTTGTTGCTCGTATTCTCGATGGTGAGGCGATGTCATCGGTTTGCCGTGATTTCAACATCTCGCGCAAGACCGGCTACAAGATTATCAAGCGATACAATGAGAGCGGTCTCGAAGCACTGACAGATCGCTCCCGGCGACCTTATCGCCAAGCCAACCAGTTGCCGGTGCAGGTTGAGCGCCTGATTGTAAAACTCAAGAAGGATTACCCCCATTGGGGTGCGCCGAAGATAAGAGAGCGGCTGCGCAGGCTTTATCCCGATATCTCCTGCCCGGCCACGTCCACTGTCCATGCGGTGCTCGACCGCAATGGCCTGGTCAAGCGTCGAGGTCGCCGCCGCAATAAGGCGACAGGAACGCCCCTTTCCCACACACATCAACCCAACGCGTTATGGTGTGCTGATTACAAGGGTGAATTCATGCTGTCCGATCGACGGTATTGTTACCCTCTGACCATCACGGATTATGCCAGCCGCTATCTCATTGCTGTCGAGGCCTTGCACACAACAAAGGAAGCCTATGCATTCGGTGTTTTTGAGCGCGCTTTCAAGGAGTTCGGTATGCCTGCCGCCATTAGGACCGATAATGGCGTTCCCTTTGCCAGCCCCAATGCATTGTTTAATCTGTCGAGGCTTTCAGTGTGGTGGCTGAGGCTCGGCATTGCCATTGAACGCATAAAACCCGGCAACCCCCAACAAAATGGTCGCCATGAGCGTATGCATCTCACACTGAAACAGGAAACAACAAAACCGGCGGGCGCAAACTTCCTGGAGCAGCAAGGCAAATTTGATGACTTCATCAACCGCTTCAACACACAACGCCCCCATCAGGCATTGAATATGGACTGCCCGATCGACCATTATCAGCCGTCACAACGGCTCTATCGTGGTTTGCCGGATATCGAATACCCCTTCCATGACAAGGCCGTCACTGTCACAACATGCGGACGGATCTGCTTTCAACGCAGGAAGATCAATCTATCCCAGGTCTTCGCCGGTCAAACCGTCGGCATTAAACAGACCGACGACAAAATCTGGCTGGTCTCTTTCATGGATTATGATTTAGGATACTTCGACAACGAGACATGCAGAATGGAACCTCTTCAAAATCCATTCGGACCTAAAGTGTTACCTATGTCTCAAGTATAATCTGTAACCCATCTGTCCGGTACGGACCTGGAGAAAATGGTCGGAGCGGCGGGATTCGAACCCACGACCCCTTGACCCCCAGTCAAGTGCGCTACCGGGCTGCGCTACGCTCCGACCTGCCTTGGAACAAGGCAAGGCACTCATTAGCGGGCAGATGCTTGATGCGCAAGAGGCTAGTTGGAAGATTTTTGAGGTTCTTTTCAACCGGTCTCAAAAAGCCTGCTGTGGCGCTAATTGACGCTGGTAATTATGCTCCAGCGCGCGTGCGCCCCATATGATTCCAAAAAGCAGATAGAAGTGTCGCCAGTGGTCGGTATCGATCACGTTTCCAATCAGCGCATGGCCCAAAAGCGTAATCCAGGCGATCATCAGGTAAGGCTGCCACGGGCGGTTTCGAAGGACGTATTTAAAGCCAATAGACAATGTCCATAAAAGCAGTGAAATATAGGTGACAAAGCCTAGCCAGCCATAGGTGGTGAGCATTTTCAGCCAGATATTATGCTCATCCTCGGGGAAGATCGTGCTGAAAACAAGCGGCCCGATGCCTAACGGATGTTCCATCATCATCAAAAAGCCGATGCGATGGCGCTCGAAACGGCCAAGGTGCCCGCTGTCATAGGATTTCGTCAGCGTCGAACGATCAGCCAGCATGTCTGAAACCTGCTGGAATTGCAGTGCGATAACAATGGCGGTGACAACCGCAATCACCCCGAGCAGCGTCAGGATCAGGATTTTCAGTCGAAATGCCGACGTGCGCTCCTTCAACAACATCACGAAAACCAACATGACATTGGCGAAGACGAAGAGACCCCATGCGGCGCGCGAAAAGGAGAGGAACACCGCAAAAGCAAGAACAACAAGCGCCACGCCGCGCAGCAGCATGGACAATCCCGGCTTTCCCTGCAGCATGGCATGCAGCAGATAAAGCGACGGCGCGACAAGGAAGGGGCCAAACACATTCGGGTCCTGGAAGGCGCCCTTGGCGCGGTCGTAAAGCGTGAATACTTCAGCGCCCGGAAAGGCGTGAAAATAGCCCAGAATGCCAAGAATGCCGGTAATCAGCGCGGAGAGCGTCCAGAAGTTGAAGATGAGCCTAAGTCGGCTATGACGATCCTCTATGATGGCAGCGTAGAATACCGCCGTCAGGGCAAGAAAGATATTCACCGCCAGATACATCGGCCCGTCAGCCAGTTCACGCATCTGGGTCAGCGACAACATGCAGCCAACCTCAAGCACGAGCAGAAGGGCCAACAGGTAGCCGCTGCTGCGCGAAATTTTCAGACCGAGAAGGAACCATAGGCCGATCAGGCCTGCCATGAACACCTCATAAGGCGCAGGCTCGGAGATCACGAAACCCATCAGGAAGACGCCAAGCGCGACTGCGCCCGAGCCAATCAGGTTCAGGGTTGCAATTTGCGGCCGGAACGCTTGGCCTGACTGGGTCTCCAGAACGCTCAATACGCATTCTCCGTGTTGAGCAGCCGGAACGGCGTCAGAAACAGGATTTTCAGGTCAAGCCACAACGACCAGTTCTCGATATAATAAAGGTCATAGGCGGTGCGGAATTTGATCTTGTCATCGCTATCAATTTCGCCGCGCCAGCCGCTGATCTGCGCCCAGCCGGTAACGCCCGGCTTAACCTTGTGGCGGGCAAAATAGCTTTCCACCACTTCGGCATATTTCAAGTCAGCGGTCTGCGCTGCCACTGCGTGCGGGCGAGGGCCGACAAGCGAGAGGTCACCCTTAAGCACATTGAAGAACTGTGGCAGCTCGTCAATCGACGTCTTGCGCAGGAACCTGCCGACGGGGGTTACGCGCGGATCGTCCTTGGTAACTGCCTGTTTCGCGCTCGGATCCGTCATATTCGTATACATGGAGCGGAATTTGTAGACATTGATGATTTCGTTGTTAAAGCCATGGCGCTTCTGTACAAAAATGGCTGGTCCCTTGGATGTTACTTTCACGGCGATAGCTGCTGCCAGCATGACCGGCCATAATATGGCAATGGCAAGTGTCGCAAAAAACAGGTCGAAGGCGCGCTTCGCCACCGAATCCCAATCGGCAATCGGGCGATCTAAAACATCAAGCATCGACACCTGGCCGACATGCGAATAGGAGCGCGGGCGGAACCGCAGCTTTGTGGAATGGGCGGCAATGCGCACGTCCACCGGCAGCACCCAGAGCTGTCTCATCAGCTCAATGATGCGCCCTTCCGCCGTCATTGGAAGCGATATAATCAACATGTCGATATGCGCAATGCGCGCAAACTCAACAAGTTCCGCAAAAGTGCCAAGTTTGGGATAACCGGCAATGACGTCAGGTGACCGCTGCGCACTGCGATCGTCAAATACGCCGCAAATTCGGATGTCGTTGTCAGGTTGTGCTTCAAGCGAGCGAATGAGGGCCTTGGCGGGTTCTCCACCGCCGACAATGACCGCCCGGCGTTCCATGACGCCGTTACGCGACCAGCGTCTGACCGCAAAGGCAAGAGCAGCGCGCGACAAGAGCAGATAGGCAAGCGAGCCTGCAAACCAACCGCCAAGCGCGACATAGGAAAAGGATATTCCACGGAGCATGACATAAGCGGCAAGAGTGGCGACTGCCGAGGTTATTGCCCAGGCAATCGCGACGCGCGGAAAACCGCGCCGGGCGAATCGCAAGACCGGCGGTTGGTAACTGTCGGCAATTTGCATGACCAAGACATTGAGCAGGGAGGCGCCCAGAATCAGCGTGGTATAAGGGAGGAATTCCGACCAGCTGGGAACCAGCAGAAACCGCACAGCGATATGGCCTATCAACGCCAAGAGCGCAAAATCAGCCAGGCGGATAAGGCTGATCAGCATTACAGGCGAATAGCTGTCCTCTCGATATTGTTCCGCGATGCGGCGCGAGAGTTCGCTCAGCTGTGTTTCGTTCTTGGGCTGGCCGCCGGAGTGACGATCCCGTATTTCAGACACTTTTTGGCGCAGTGTCTCGATATTGAATTGTGTCTGTTTTCCAATCTGATTCATGTCCCGCCCGCCTTTTATCCGGCCTCTTAAAGACGGTAGACCTAGAGATTGAATATTTTAATTAAATGGGAAAGGGAGACGTTCTTTCCTGATATTATGGTTTTCGGAATATTAACGGCGCTTTTCAGTCGCGCGCGGATACCTGCATAGGCCTCAATTCAGGCCAGTATTTCGCGGTAAATTTCCATGATGTCGGAGGCCATATGCTCACGAGAGAATTTTTGCCGGAAGAAGTTCGGCTCGGGCATGACCTTTGCTTTCCATGCGTCATGGTCCACAGTGGACTCCGCCATGACCTGCGCCAGACGCTCGGTATCGCCGGGCGTTATGAGGGCAGGATTGTCCACGCCGAGCATTTCAGGCACGCCGCCAACGCCAAAGGCAATTACGGGTAATCCGGCGGCAATTGCCTCCAGCACGATATAGGGCAGGGTGTCGCCACGTGAGGACAGGACCACCGTGCGGACGCCAGCAAAAGCTTCCCGCTGTTTGCGCGCCGGAAAAATCGGAATTCGCCGCCCATAACCGTGTCTGACCGTGAAGGCGCGATATTTCTCCTCATCCGGGCCGTCGCCAATCATTGTTGCCGTCAATGGGTGGCCCACAATGCGTTCAGCCTCGGCAAAGGCCTTGATAAAAAGGTCCGGGCCCTTGAGGTCTCGAAGCATACCGATAAACAGAAAATCCCGCTGCTCACCAGCGGGTTCGACCGGTTCGAATTCTTCCGGCGTCAGACCGTTATAGACCACGCGAATGTGCGATGGTCGGCCACTGTGGCGAATGAAGACATCCCGCTCATAGGCGCATACAAAAACAGTCGCATCGCCCAGCCTGCGAAGAACACTCTCCAACTGGAATACGAGCCAACCCTTAAGGCCCTTGCCAGCGAAATGCAGGCTGCCGCCATGCGGAGAATAAAGGCGGGCTACGCGATACCTATTGACCCGCAACACTGAGCCGATGACCCGCGCCACAACGCCACCCTTGGCGCCATGACCGTGCAGGACATCAGGCTTCAAACTTTTGACTTTTCGATAAGCGTGCCACAGCGCCACAAGATCGCGTGGGCCGATGGAACGTCCGATGGGAATACGTGTAATGCCAAGCGCCAGATGTTCGCGAACTTCGTCGAAAAGCTTGTCTTCGAAACTCCCGCCCGTGATGCTGTCACACAGAATGCCGACTTCATGGCCAGCCTGCGACTGTTCGTAAACAAGGTCGCGCACGTGGCGGAAGATACCCCCGACCGGCGACCTGAAACAATGCACAATACGAAGCTTGTCGCTGCTCATGGATTAGAAAAAACGCTCACGAATATAGATGGTGTCTCCGGCCAGAATGGGGTCGGATATCGACACGCGGCCCGACATGATCTCGCCATTGATCTGGCGGGTAATATCAGCGCTCGATTGATTGGCGCGACTGGAAAAACCACCAGCCGCCGCGATGGCGTTTTGTACGGTCATGCCCGGAACGTAAGAATATTGGCCGGGCTGACCAACTTCGCCCAGAACGAAGATCGATCGGTAACGGGCTACTTCAATCGTCACATCAGGATCACGCAGGTAACCCTTGCGCAATTTTGCGGCGATTATGCCTTCCAGTTCCTGCAATGTACGTCCGCGCGCAGGCACAGCGCCAACAAGCGGGAAGGCCAAATAGCCTGCCTGATCCACATTGTAGGTATTGGTCAGACTTGTTTGTTCGAAAACGGTAATTCTCAACTGGTCGCCAGAATCAACCCGATAGGGCTGGATTGTTGCTTCCTGGAATGCGCGCGCCGGAGGTTGATAACTGGAGCACGCGCCAAGCGGCATCGCCAGTGAGGCAAGACCAAACAAAACATGTCGTCTTTTGGGGGAAAAAGCCATTTTCATCCCGATTCCCGTGATGTTCTCTCAGTCTCTGTTATCGGTCTGTTAGGGTTAACAGGCGGTAAAATCACACCCGTATTTTTGCTTCCGGGTGTACTTTCTCCGTCGTTTTAATGGCGTGAGGTGATGCCGGGCCCCATCCCGCCGGTGGGCGCCTGATGATTGAGGCGGCGTATTAACGCTTGAGTTACCATGGTCATTTACACTCCTGTTTCAGTTTGAGTTGCTTTGGAGCGTAATATGTCCGGCGTGCCGTCATCCCAGGATGTGGATATCGATCTTGCCAGCCTCTTTCGGGCGATATGGAATAAGAAGATCAGGATCGGAATAGCCACCGTCGGCGTGGCCGCGTTGGCGCTTGTTGGCACCAGCTTCATTAGCCCTGAATACAAGAGCGAAGCGCAGATACTCATTGAGTTGCGAAAGCCGGAGTTTTCGGTGGGCGCGCAGCAGCAGACAAGCGGCAGCGACCCGGTTCTGGATGAGCTGGGCATCGCCAGCCAGGTGCAGATTTTGCAATCGGTTGACATTATCAAGCAGGTCGCACGCGACATGCGTCTCCATGAGCGCGAAGAGTTCGATCCCGCCGCTAATCCATCGCTTTTCACGACACTGGCCGTTTCCTTCGGGCTGATGAAAAATCCGCTCGATGTGCCGCCGGAAGAGCGCGTGATCTCGGAGTTCAAGGACAAGCTTTCGGTTTACCAAGTCAACACGTCGCGCGTGATTGGTATTCAGTTCACTTCGGAGGACCCAGCGCTTGCGGCGGCCATACCCAACAAGATCGCCGCAGTTTATTTTGCCCTGCAGAGCGGAGCCAAACTGGATAGCGATACGGAAGCTGCGCGTTGGCTTGAGCCTGAAATTGCCAACCTGCGTGAAAAAGTGCGCGAAGCCGAGGCAAAGGTTGCTGCCTACCGCGGTTCATCAGACCTGCTTCGCACCGGTACAGACCAGACCTTCGCCGATCAGCAGCTAAATGACATCTCCGCTGAAATAGCGCGGTTACGGGGCGAGAAGGCCAATTCCGAAGCCAAAGCAGAAAGCGTTAGAAACGCGCTCAATTCGGGCGGCAACGTGGACACGGTGACAGACGTTGTTGCTTCGCCCATGATTCAGCGTTTGAAAGAACAGGAATCGAACATTCAGGCGCAGATTTCCGATCTTTCCACCGCGCTGTTGGAGGGGCATCCCCGTCTGAAAGGGCTCCGCGGCCAGCTTTCCAGCGTGAAGCAGCAAATCAAGAGCGAAACACGCAAGATCCTGGCAAGCCTGGAGAATGACGCCAAGGTGGCGGGTTTGCGCGAAACTCAACTGATGCGCCAGCTCAATACGCTGAAGGCCGATTCGGCCCGGGCAGGCGAGGAAGAGGTTGGTCTCAAGGCCCTCGAACGCGAAGCGGCTGCGCAGCGTGAATTGCTGGAAGCCTACCTGGCGCGTTATCGCGAAGCTGCCTCCAGGGTCGGCAACGACGCAGCGCCAGCTGATGCGCGGCTGGTTTCAAATGCTGTTGAGCCTCAGGATGTCTATTTCCCGAAAAAGATTCCAATCGCGATCGTTGCAGCGCTTGCTACATTCCTGATCTATTCGGTCATCGTCATGCTGGGCGAGTTGTTCAGCGGGCGGGCGTGGAAATCGGTTGACGAGCCCGCAGATAGCCGCGGTGAGGCGGCTTCGCTGGATATGAAAGAACCAGCGCGGCCTGAGCCCACCCGTGTTGCACGCACGCATGAAACCACCGAAGAGCCTTCCGGACTTTTATCAAATAATGTCTGGCGGGCCTCGGCGCGGCCAAGAGGTCAGCAGACTGTCGTCACGCCACCGCCGTTGGCGCATGATCCTGAGGAGGATCGGGCTTTTTCCGTCGCTGCAGTTGCCCGTCATTTTGTAGAAACGCAGGTGCCCGTGGCCATTTGTGTTTCACCTTCGGGCGATCAGGGTTCCGCCCTGACGGTAGAGCTTGCGCGTCGTGTTGCCGCCAAGGGCCTCCACACGGTGCTGATTGATATGTCTGGTACGGGATATCCATCGCAGATGATGACGCTTTCCTCCCGTTTACCCGGCATCACCAATATTTTGTCGGGGGCCTCACAGATTTCAGCTGCCATCCACCCCGATCCGCATTCAGCGGCTCACCTGATACCGCGCGGAAATGCTGATATTGAACGCGCCATGCGCGCGGCCGACCGTCTGCCCATGGTTGTGGATGCGCTGAGCGAAGCCTATGACTGCGTGATTATTGAATGTGGTCCTGCCGAAGCGAGCGGCATCCACCGTCTGAGCCGCAATCCGGCAGCAGAGATCGTGCTGACCGCGCCGCAGGAAACGGAAGACGAGATCGCCACCATTATGGCTGCATTTTCTTCGGCTGGCTATAATGAGGTCGTTCTCTTGGCAGGCGCGCCGCAGGGCACGTCGCCGAGGGGGCAAGGGCAAAGCCGCCGCCAGAAAGCCGCTGTGGCCTGACGGCGCTTAATCTCAATCTTTAATTATTGGGCGCGCCACCGCTGAAGGAAGGCGTAGAATGATTGATGCTGCTTGACGAGAGCAATTGCGCGGGTCGTGATCGCCGTCTCCGCCGCAGCCATCCAGCCCGAGATGCCAAGGGGTATCAGGATGTCGTAATGTACGGTCTCGACCGGACACCAGCTCGACTTGTAGCGTTGGTAGCCCAAACCAAAATCGAAAACGGTTGCGCCAGCTTTATGTGCTTCCTCAATCATCAGGTAGAACAATAATTCGCCCGGGCTTGCCTCAGGCGCCACATCCTCGTCAATGGATGAGAACTGGCACACAATATGGGCGCCCTTACGCGACAGGCCGGCGACAGCTGCAATGCGTCCGTCATTCAGGCGAAGGGCGTGAACGCGCAACAGATAGTTCCCGTCTGGAGAGGATTGCCGGGTAATGGTTCTAAAGAATGATTGGATATCCTGCGGCGCGAAGACATCTGGCAGTCCAGCTGCTTCAAAACGTACACGCTTTTGCGCAAAGAAGGTGGATAATAGCTGTTCTGTCTCCAGATCAGTGCGGCCGACAACATGTTCAAAGCCGCCAGCGTCATCCAATAGCCTGACCGATTTGCGGTATTTCTTGCGCCGCCGCTTGGCGTTGATCTGCGCCAGTGTATCCTCAAAACTGCCAATCAGGGGCAGCTGGTAGGCGTGATTCTGGTTTTCCACCTTGAGGAAATGGCGAAACGGATTTGAAACGCCCATCCATTCGTCCGGCATATTGCTGAGCAAGATCAGGCTCACATGACCACGCACAGCCTTCTTGATGCGACGGACAATGGTCGCCATCAAGTCGGGCGTTGCGTGACGCGCAAATTCCGGAGCAAGAAGCCCGGTATTGACATTGGAATGCGCAGATCCGGCAAAAACAGCAACAGGGCCGAGCAGGGTGGGTTTCACCTCAAGCGGCAGGATTAGCACCGGCTCATAGCGCAAGGAAACGGTGACGATGAGCGGGTTGGCTTGAGTGGCCTCAAACCAGGATTCGCACCATTCAATCGTCTGGTAGAGTGCGTTGGCGTCCGCAGCTTCCAGCTTTTTCCAGTCTTCGCGAATAGCATTGGTATCGCGATGAATAGCGACGCGCAGGTCAGCTGTATTCAATCTCGAGGCTGGCTCCTGGAACTGGGCCAGACGTTCTGCAACATGCCTTTCTGCGGGCATGACTTCAAAATTTGCGATGGCCTTTTGCACGGGGCGCCTTACCTGAAAGTCAGATTATTTGTCGCCCGTTATCGCCCAAAGTGCTGGACAAATGGTTTCACTGCGGTCTTTTCCGTTAAAAACGGCAATTGAGGTTATTGACCGATTAACGCTTGGCTGGCTTTTCCATCCACTTGATGATCAGCATGGCAGGCAGGACCCACAACAGGCCGGTCACCAGGAAATAGATCAGGTGGACCCACCACGGAGATTCGGCAAGTTTGATCGAGGCAATCGTCACGGCGACCAGCGCATAGACCAGCACGAGAATGATGATGGCGAATGTGCCAATCAGTTTTCGAAGGCGCGGTGGCATTTTATCTCTCCGGTTACGCCTGCAATAGCCGGTGCGGCGCTTTGGCGCTTGATTAGCACCGGCTTTGCAGGCAAATCAACTGCGTCAAATTGAAAGGACCGGCAAATGGCATACGCAGATCAGCTTGGAGGCAGCAAAGCGCTCATGCGCAACAGGCGGGCGCTCCGCATCTGGCTGGGTCTGGTTATCTTTGCTTTGTTTTGCCTGGTGCTCGTCGGCGGCGCGACGCGGTTGACCGATTCCGGGCTTTCCATCACCCAGTGGAAGCCGATACATGGCGCTATCCCACCGCTGTCCGCAGCTGAATGGGAAGAGGAGTTCCGGCTCTATCAGCAAATTCCTGAATATTCACAGATCAATGCCGGTATGACGCTCGCCGAATTTAAGGGCATTTTCTGGTGGGAATGGGCGCACCGTCTTCTGGCTCGGTCCATTGGCGTTATTTTTGCGGTACCGCTTTTCTTCTTCTGGGTCACTGGCCGGGTAGAGAAGCGCTTGCGTCTTCCGCTTCTTGGCATTTTGGCGCTGGGCGGTTTTCAGGGGTTCATTGGCTGGTGGATGGTGTCATCGGGCTTGGTTGATCGCGTTGATGTCAGCCAATACCGGCTGGCCACACATCTGGTCATCGCCTGCCTTATTTTCGCGTCTTGCGTCTGGATCATGCGTGGCCTGAGCCCGCATTCAACGGACCTGCCGCCAGACGGTGGCGCAAAGTTTGCGGGGATCGTTGCCTTCCTGGCCCTGTTTCAGATCTATCTTGGCGCTCTGGTCGCTGGGCTCGACGCTGGGCTCAGCTACAATACGTGGCCGCTAATGGACGGCGCGCTGGTGCCGGGCGACCTTTTCGTGCAGCAGCCTGCCTGGATCAATCTCTTTGAAAACCCCAAGACCGTGCAATTCGTCCACCGCATTGGCGCATATGTGCTGTTTGCCGTGGCGCTGGCGCATATGATCTGGCTTTTCAGGACGGCGCGCGGCTCCACCCATTGCCGCCGGGGTATCGTGTTCTTCGCCCTGGTGGTCATTCAGGCCGCGCTGGGAATCGTCACCTTGCTGACACAGGTTCACCTGCATGTGGCGCTGACCCATCAGGCTGTTGCGCTGATTGTACTCGGCTTCGCCATTGCTCATTGGCGCGGCTTCATAGGCGAATATCCGCGCTAAACTCACATAAATAAAAGGCCTGATGACCGGGCGGTGTTAGCTTTTCGGTCATCAAGCCCATCAATGGTCATTGGTATGACAGGTCAGTCCCACCGGTAACCGGAATAGGGCTTGTTCATCACGATGCCCTTGAACACCTGCTTGCCGGGCGCATCACCGCCCGCACCAGCCACCACCATGATGGGCAGGAAGTGTTCCGGCGTCGGGAAGTGGCAGGCCCGCGCATCCGGATTATCCAGCCAATGCTCAAGCCGGGTATCCCGTTCGCTGATTTCCGGCGTTTCGAGCGTTTCCTTCAACCAGTCATCAAAGCGCTCGGCTTGCTGAACGTGGTCAGCGCTGTCATCACCAAATCGGCGCATGTTATGATAGGTGAGCCCGCTTCCCACAATCAGGATACCTTCATCACGCAAGGGGGCTAACGCGCGGCCGAATGCGATGTGGAAGGCCGGATCCAGATCATGCCGGATCGACATTTGTACGACAGGAATATCCGCGTCCGGGAACGCCACCATCAGCGGAACAAACGTGCCGTGATCATAGCCGCGCTCGGAATCGGTCGCGACAGGAATACCTGCCTTTTCGAGCACATCCTTCACATGTCTCGCTATATCAGGAGCGCCAGGTGCAGGATATTTGATTTCGTAAGTATGCGGCGGAAAGCCGTAATAATCATAATACATGCCCG
>JBNLGT010000030.1:0-28155 GCA_050306195.1 Ensifer sp. | reverse complement strand
GCACAACGCCCTTAAACAAAACGGCCGCCTATATGGAGCAAGAAAATGCTGAAGCGGAAGAAGCCGCTTTATGGTTCTTCCAGAACTATCCGGATCGCTGGAAAGGCTGGCTCTCGGAAGACGCGTTGCCCAAAGTTGAAAAGGCCCTGGCGGCCCTGAAGCAAACGAGCGTCGGCAAACGCGAGACCGCGCTGGCGGATGCAGCCGATGCAGTCTGGGCCTATTTCGTCCAGCGCGAACTCTGTGGCCTGCGCGACCACCGCCTGATTATCCGCGAGATGGCTATTCCCGGCGAGGTTCTGGTGCGTTTGGGCGCCGTGCGGTCAAAGGCACGCTAGATATCTCCGCTGAAAGTATCGCAGCTCCCGGCCTTTCCGCTATCAAAGCCGCGTTTGAACCATTTCATGCGCTGCGCCGATGTGCCGTGGGTAAAACTATCCGGCACGGCATAGCCCTGCGTAGATTTTTGCAAGGCGTCGTCGCCAATCTGGTGTGCGGCGTTCATCGCCTCCTCCAGATCTCCGACCTCTAATAGGCCCGCCTGCCGCGTGTAGTGACCCCACACACCGGCATAACAATCGGCCTGAAGCTCGACGCGCACCGACATGGCGTTGGCCTCCGTCTTGCTCATCGACTGTCGAGCACGATTAAACTTCGGCAAAACGCCGGTCAGGTTCTGAACATGGTGGCCAACCTCATGCGCCACCACATAGGCGAAGGCGAAGTCGCCGCCTGCGCCCAGACGATTTTGCATCTCGTCGAAGAACGCCATATCGAGATAGACCTTGCGGTCCGACGGGCAATAAAACGGCCCTGTTGCAGCGCTCGCCTGCCCGCAGGCAGATGGATAGGAACCGGAAAAGAGGACCAGTTTCGGCTCTTCATAGGTTTCGCCGCTCGCTTGAAAAATGCCGTTCCAGACATTTTCGGTTTCAGCCAACATCGTCGCTACAAAGGCCTTTCGCTCCTGATCGTTCTGCGAAGGCGCATAATTGGTGCTGGTCTGGGTTACTGTCGAGCCCTGCCCCCCGGTCAGCATGCCGATCACGTCAACACCCATGAACTGTAGAACAAGCCCAACAACAATCAGGATCGCAACAGTCTTGAAAGACAGACCGCCCCTACCGATTGGAATGCCGCGTCGCCCGGAGGGAAATCCCATACCCGAACGCCCAAATGGGTTCGTGCGACGTCCCGATTGTCCGCGCACATCCTCAACATTGCTAGATTGGCGGCGGCCTTTCCACTCCATCATATCTCTCCGGCATGCATTTCAGAAGCTCTGAAATAGCACAAAGCTGAGAGATGTTAACGCAAGAATGTCTAGGCCACGCCTTTTCTTACCGGGCCTTTTCCAATGCAGCTTGATAGGCAGGCCGCTCAGCGATCGCTTTCAGATAGGTCTGAATTGCTGCACTTTCCCGTGCCTCCGGAAAACGGCTACCGATATTTTCCATTGGAAAGCTCATCATGATGTCGGCAGCCGTAAATTCCTTGCCAGCAAACCAGCCGTCTTTCGAAAGCTCGGACTCCCATAATGCAATATGGTCACGCAATTGCGGATCAATCAGCGTTTTCATCGCCCCATTGCAGATAGACTTGGCGATCGGTCGTATCAGGAACGGCACGCGCTGAGGAATTTTAAGGAATATAAGCTTCATGACCAGAAGCGGCATCGCGCTGCCTTCAGTATAATGCATCCAATACGTATAACGCAGCTTTTCATCGCTACCCGCAGGTGGCGCCAAGCGGCCCTGCCCATATTTTTCGATCAAATATTCAAATATCGCCCCGCTTTCGGCGATCATCTTTCCGTCATCTTCCAGAATCGGCGACTTTCCGAGCGGATGAATTTCCTTCAGCTCTCTCGGCGCAAGATAGGCGGAATTGCGCTTGTAGTGCTTGACCTCATATTCAAGCCCCAATTCTTCGAGAAGCCAAAGCAGACGCTGCGCGCGAGACAGGTTGAGAAAATGGACTGTGATCAAGTGAGTTGCTCCAATTCAAATAAAGGTCCAATGGGCCACATGGCGACGGCAAAGACAACATGTCCGTCGTTGATTTGGGCGAGATCAGTAGTAAGCTAACAAATAACCCTGGGACACAACAAAACTTTCCCCACCAAACCCGCATTTTCGGGGTTGGTTTCTCTCATTTCTTTCCCTATAAGGCCCTCCTAGCCTAGATAACATAGAACTCGCATCCGGCCCGGTATCACCGACGCCGGTTTTTCATGCGAGGCATATACAAAGACGGAGTTGCCCGTGCCGAAACGCCAGGATTTGAAATCAATTCTCATCATCGGTGCGGGACCGATTGTTATCGGCCAAGCCTGCGAATTCGACTATTCCGGCACACAGGCTGTCAAGGCGCTGAAGGAGGAAGGCTACCGTGTCATCCTCGTCAACTCCAACCCCGCAACAATCATGACCGATCCGGGTCTGGCCGACGCAACCTATGTCGAGCCGATCACCCCGGAAGTTGTCGCCAAGATCATCGCCAAGGAACGGCCTGACGCGCTGCTGCCGACCATGGGCGGACAGACGGCGCTCAACACCGCGCTGTCACTGAAGCGCATGGGTGTTCTTGACCGCTACAATGTTGAAATGATCGGCGCGAAGCCGGAAGCGATCGACAAGGCTGAAGACCGAGCGCTTTTCCGCGAGGCCATGGCCAAGATCGGGCTTGAAACGCCAAAGTCGATGCTGGCGAACGCGACCGAAATCAAGGACGCTGATCGCAAGAAACACGAAGCGGCCCGTGACGAGCTGAAGGCAAAGCTTTCCGGTGATGATCTCGACAAAGCGCTCGACGAACTGGAAAACCAGTGGAACCTCGGCGAAGGTGATCGCAAGCAGCGCTATATGCGCCACGGCATGGCGATTGCAGCGCAGGCGCTTGACGAAGTTGGCCTGCCCGCCATCATCCGCCCCTCATTTACGCTCGGCGGAACCGGCGGCGGCGTTGCTTACAACGAAAGCGAATTCTTCGATATCGTTTCCTCCGGCCTTGACGCATCCCCGACAACGGAAGTCCTCATTGAGGAAAGCGTGCTTGGCTGGAAAGAGTTTGAGATGGAAGTGGTCCGCGACAAGGCGGACAATTGCATCATCATTTGCTCGATTGAAAACATCGATCCGATGGGTGTGCACACCGGCGACTCCATCACCGTTGCCCCTGCCCTGACACTGACCGACAAAGAATATCAGATCATGCGCAACGCCTCGATTGCTGTGCTGCGCGAGATCGGCGTGGAAACAGGCGGTTCGAATGTGCAGTTTGCTGTGAACCCCGAAAACGGCCGCCTTGTAGTGATTGAAATGAACCCGCGCGTGTCGCGTTCTTCTGCACTCGCATCCAAGGCAACCGGCTTCCCGATTGCCAAGATTGCCGCCAAACTTGCGATTGGCTACACACTGGATGAACTGGAAAACGATATCACCCGGGAGACCTATGCCTCTTTTGAACCGTCCATCGACTACGTGGTCACAAAAATCCCCCGCTTCGCGTTCGAAAAATTCCCCGGCGCAAGCCCGGTTCTCACCACCGCCATGAAGTCGGTCGGCGAAGTCATGGCGATTGGCCGCACATTTGCTGAATCCTTCCAGAAGGCGCTGCGCGGTCTGGAAACCGGCCTGACCGGTCTTGATGAAATTGAAATTCCGGGCCTCGGCGACGAAGATGACAAGAACGCCCTTCGCTCCGCCATTGGCACGCCTACGCCCGACCGGCTGCGCATGGTCGCACAGGCTCTTCGTCTCGGCATGAGTGAAGAAGAGGTCCATCAGGGCTGCAAGATCGACCCATGGTTTATCGCGCAGTTCAAGGCCATCATCGACATGGAAGCGCGCGTGCGCGAACATGGTGTGCCGCAGGATGCTGAAAACCTGCGTGTACTCAAAGCCATGGGCTTTTCCGATGCACGCCTTGCCGCGCTCACCGGCAAGACCGCCAAGGAAGTAGCCCAGCTGCGCAATCAGCTTGGCGTGCGCCCGGTTTACAAGCGTATCGACACCTGCGCCGCAGAGTTCGCCTCACCCACAGCCTATATGTACTCCACTTACGAAGTACCGTTCGCCGGAGCCACACGCTCGGAAGCCCAGGTTTCCGACAAGAAGAAAGTCGTCATCCTCGGCGGCGGACCGAACCGGATCGGCCAAGGTATCGAATTCGACTATTGCTGCTGCCATGCGTCCTTTGCATTGGCGGACGCCGGTTATGAATCGATCATGGTGAACTGCAATCCTGAGACGGTTTCCACCGACTACGACACGTCTGATCGCCTCTATTTCGAGCCGCTGACAGCGGAAGATGTGATCGAAATTCTGCGGGCTGAACAGGAAAACGGAACACTGCACGGCGTTATCGTGCAGTTCGGTGGCCAAACGCCTTTGAAACTTGCAGAAGCACTGGAAAAGAACGGGATCCCGATCCTCGGCACTGCCCCCGACATGATTGACCTGGCGGAAGATCGCGACCGGTTCCAGAAGCTCCTGCAGAAGCTGGACCTCGCACAGCCTCGCAACGGCATTGCCTACTCCGTTGAGCAGGCGCGTTTGGTCGCAAGTGAGATCGGCTTCCCGCTGGTAGTTCGCCCATCTTACGTTCTGGGTGGCCGCGCCATGCAGATCATTCATGCGGAAAGCCAGCTCCAAACCTATCTTCTGGATACAGTTCCCGAACTGGTACCGGAAGACATCAAGGCCCGTTATCCGAACGACAAGACTGGCCAGATCAACACGCTGCTTGGCAAGAACCCGCTTCTTTTCGACAGCTACCTGACCAACGCAATTGAAGTCGACGTCGACTGCCTGTGCGACGGTGAGAATGTCTTTGTTTCCGGCATCATGGAACATATCGAGGAAGCCGGTATTCACTCCGGCGACAGCGCCTGCTCCCTGCCCGTCCATACCCTTTCAAGCGAGATGGTCGACGAACTGGAACGCCAGACCAAGGCGCTTGCAAAAGCCCTGAATGTCGGCGGCCTGATGAACGTGCAATATGCCATCAAAGATGGTGTCATTTACGTGCTAGAGGTTAACCCGCGCGCTTCACGCACAGTGCCCTTCGTCGCCAAGACCATCGGCGCGCCAATTGCCAAGATCGCTGCACGCATCATGGCGGGCGAAAAGCTCGATCCGGCGATTTCCGCCTATGGCAAAAAACCGGATCCGCGCAACCTGAACCACATTGCGGTCAAGGAAGCCGTCTTCCCGTTTGCTCGCTTCCCCGGCGTCGACACGCTGCTTGGCCCGGAAATGCGCTCCACCGGCGAGGTCATTGGCCTCGACACAGACTACGCCGTGGCATTCGCCAAATCCCAGCTCGGCGCTGGCGTCGACCTGCCGCGTGACGGAACTGTCTTCGTTTCAGTACGCGATGGCGACAAGGAACGTATCCTGCCTGCCATTAAAATTCTTGCAGAGGCGGGCTTCGGTGTCATGGCGACTGGCGGCACGCAGCGTTATCTGCGCGATAACGGAATTGATGCGCAGCGAGTCAACAAGGTTCTGGAAGGCCGCCCCCACATTGAGGACGCCATCCGCAACCGCCAGGTCCAGCTGGTCTTCAATACGACCGACGGCAACAAGGCGATCTCCGATTCGAAATCCCTTCGTCGTGCCGCATTGATGCAAAAAGTGCCCTACTACACCACAATGGCAGGATCACAGGCCGCGGCGGAAGCAATCCGCGCTCTGAAAGAGGGCCAACTCGAAGTCAGACCGCTCCAGAGCTATTTCTGATCATACCCGCTTTTGGCGCATAACGGTTGCAATCGCTATGCCGCCAAGCAGACACAAACTGGTTAAGCCAAATCGCAAGGTCACGGCCTCGCCAAGGAGCGAGGCCGCTCCGATCGCGGCAATAACAGGCACACTGAGCTGAACCAAAGCAGCCTGAAAAGCGCTCAGGCCCGGCAAAGCTCTGTACCAGATCGCATAGCCTGCTCCAGAAGCAATCGCGCCTGAAACAAGAGCAAGCACAACGCCTGTCACGGCAAAATACCCCGAGAAATAGGCATAAACTGCGGGCGGAACACAGTAGACCGCCGCGCGCATAAAGTTGCCCGTTGTGTCTGCCAACGGATCGACACTTCCGCGTCCAATCAACGTATAAAACCCCCAGGCGACACCTGAGACAATCATCAATACGCTGCCCACTAGATCGGGTTTTCCGACGCCGGGTAAAATCAGATAAACAAATGCCACAAACGAGACCACAAATCCGGCCATTTCCCATCTTGATGGGTGCTCTCCCCTTATCAAGCTGTAAATAATCATGGTTGCCTGCACCGAGGAAAACAGAATCAAAGCGCCCGTCGCAGCCCCGAGCGCTAGATAGGCAAAGGAGAACGCGAGCGCATAGACAAACAATGCCAGGGCGGCCAACCAGCTCCCTCTGCCCGCCTGAACCGGCGCTTGCGTCCGAAACCGGGTTAGCAGGAAAAGAAACACGGCGCCGGAAACCAATCTTATAACCGTATACCCAGCTGCATCTATCGTCCCATCACCCAGGGCCGGACGAGCCAGCAGCGAATTGGCAGCAAAGGCCACCATGGCAATAAGGGTAAATAGGAATGTTCTGGACATTCGCGACACCTGATTGAGGTTTTGGGGCACTATTTCAAGCTACTATCAGCAGGAACCAAAGGCCCGTCAACGCCCCATCCACACCCTTGCTCACCCCCTGCCGCGTGACTTGCGCCCAAGCCGAAAGGTAAAAAACGCCGCGAGAACAGAGAAGGCTACACCACCGGCAAAAACGACAATCAACGCCTTGTGTATGACCTCTGAGGATGCGCCCTCATGCATGCCGTTGACAGAGGCCAGAAAGCCCAACACCGCTGCGCCGATCGCCGCACCGACGGATTGCAAGGGAGGCAAAAGCGCCGACATGCGATCACGCTCAGTCTCCGATGTTCGTTCCATCAAAACCTGGCTCAATGGCCCCCATGTTACGCCAAAGGCGGCCCCAATGATGGCCTGTCCAAAACCTGCCACCACAATACTGCTCCAAAATATGCCTGCTAGAACAGAGATACATCCAAGCACGACCAACGGCCCGCCAAGATGAATACAGCGTTCACGCGCAGCATTTGAGAGATTGGACACACCAAAAGCCACAAAGCTCCAACTCAACGCCAGCAACGACCCTACCAAGCTAGCAGCCAGAGGCTCAAGCCCGCCAACCTGCATTATGCCGTAGATGAAATAGACTGCGACAGTCGCCTCAGCGGCCATCATGAAAAACAAAACACCGATGCCATCAGCAACAATGCTTTCTTTCGAAAAGGCATCCCCGGGCAAGATTCGCTCTCCCGCTGCGCGGTCTGCGCGAACGAAGAGTGCAACGAGCCCGAATGCGCCTGCCAGCAGAATGGCTGCCTGTATAATGCTCGTCATCGATGCCAAAGACATCACCAGAATAGCCGTGGCAAGCAGGCTTAATTGCAGCCAGGGCACACGTGATAATGTGGCATTGCCGACCTTTCGCCCCGGCAAATAAAGCGAAAGGATAATGAGGACGACCGCAGCCGGAACACCGATCAAAAATGGCGCACGCCAGGAAACATATTGCGTTAAAGCCCCCGCCGTCGCAGGCGCAGCAAACGCGGCAACAGCCCATACTGCCGATTCCAAGCCAAACACGCGCGCGATCTGCCCGCCTGAATAAACTTGAGGAATCAGAATATAGGCCAGAGCAACCGCCATCCCCTCACCTATTCCCTGCAATGACCTGCCAACAAGCAGCTCCCAAGGGTTGACAGCAGAGGCGGCCAAAATGCATCCCAAAATAAAAAGAACATTGGCGACAACCAACGGTGTACGCATTCCAAAACGCCGCCCGACAGCGGCAGCAGCAGCACCGCATGTCGTCGAAAAAACCAGAAATGCAATAAAAGCAGACGGCAAGAGCCAAGGCTTTGAAAATTCCGCAACTGCGGTTGGCATCGCAGCCGAAACAAATAGCGCACTGAAGGCAAATAGCGCGGTTGTCAGCGTTATAAACGCGGTTGTAACCAGACGGTCCCGGGAAAACAGCTGGCTCCAGTGACTGTCTGATCCTTGCGTTTCCTTCACTATGTCAGCCTCAGCAACCATCACATTCTCCACTTTTGTACATTCAAAACAAAAGTCCTACATCCTCAAGTTATATTGAGGTAAAGAGCAAAAAATATTCAGCGACAGATTTCCTGACATACCGAATTGAGCTGCAAAGGTCAGCAATCAATGATGTTCCCATGCGTCGGTTTCCCCCGCTGAACAAAGATGGATTCCGCTCAATGAATCAGAAACTGAGCAACCACCGCCAAACAACTGAAAAGATTCGTTTTGCCGTAAAAATGAGCACCTGAAATATTAGACATAAACATATATCGCTCGCCTAAACGTCTGGAACGTCGGGCATATTTTCCTCGCTTTTTGCCACACTTTCTGTCATAAATGGCGTAACGATTTGTAACGGCCCTGTCGCGTTTTGCTTCAGGGGCCGTTTTATTTTGTGCTCGCAGGCTGGATGCGAGCCCAACGGGAAGGAAACAAAATGGTCGAAAAAGTCCCGATGACCCAGAACGGTTTTGCGCAACTGTCAGAAGAGCTCCGCTGGCGCCAACAGGAAGAACGCCCACGTATTATTGAGGCCATTGCCGAAGCCCGCGCCCATGGCGACCTTTCTGAGAATGCGGAATACCACGCCGCCAAGGAAGCCCAGAGTTTGAATGAAGGCCGCATCGGTGAGTTGGAAGACTACGTAGCGCGTGCTGAGGTCATTGACCTGTCGAAAATGTCCGGTTCTACCATCAAGTTCGGCGCAACCGTCAAACTCGTAGACGAAGATACCGAAGAGGAGAAAACCTACCAGATCGTAGGGGATCAGGAAGCGGACGTAAAACAGGGCCGCATTTCCATCTCTTCGCCAATTGCCCGTGCGCTGATCGGCAAGGAAGTTGGCGACAGTGTTGAGGTCAATGCGCCCGGTGGCTCGCGCGCCTATGAGGTTCTCGACGTCAGATGGGGCTAGCCCCCTCGACGCAAGGCTCCTGAACGATGCCCTACTCTGATCCGGCGCATATTCGCGTCGTTGCACCGAATTTCAAAAAACGCCTCTCCGGCGTCACATCGACGATCATCCAGCTCATACCGGTGCAAAACCGGCTGGGCCAGAAAATTGCCGTCGTCGGTCCCGGGCTCCCTGCAAACCTGCCCAGGGTCAGAAAAAGAGATTTATGGAAACTCTGGCTCGCGCCGGAGGGCGGCAAACACCGTGTATGGCATGCGCGCCGTAACATTGAGATGCTGGCGGGATTGGTGATGCGCAATCTTTTGCGCATGCCCGTGAAACTGCTTTTTACATCTGCAGCTCAGCGCGACCACACAGGTTATACCAAGTGGCTGATCAGCAAGATGGATCGCGTTGTCGCCACAAGCACGCGCTCAGGCAGCTTTCTCAAAGTACCACACGACGTTGTGATGCACGGCGTTGACCTGAACCTGTTTCATCCCCCCCGGCCCTCCGACGAACCGCCAGCTGCAGACCTGGCGGATCAGAAGCTGATTGGTTGCTTCGGCCGTATTCGACACCAGAAGGGAACCGATCTCTTTGTTGACGCCATGATTGCGCTCCTGCCTGAATTTCCCGAATGGACCGCAATCATCACCGGCCGGGTAACGCCCGAACACCAGTCTTTCTACAAGGACTTGCTCGCCAAGATAGAAGCCGCCGGTTTGAAAAACCGCATTCGTTTTCTGGGCGAATTGGATGACATAAAGCCGTTATATCGGGCGCTGACACTCTATGTTGCACCGTCAAGAAATGAAGGTTTTGGCCTGACGCCTCTGGAGGCCATGGCTTCGCAAACAGCGGTCGTTGCATCAAACGCCGGCGCCTATGCGGAGATGATTGAAGAAGGCAAGACGGGCAGCGTTGTCCCCGCCGGGGATGGGCCTGCTTTGCGCGAAGCTATTCGTCCATACCTGCAAAAACCACAACTCGCCGAAGATCACGGTATCGAAGGCCGCCGCCATGTTGAGACGAAGTTTGACCTCAAGGGCGAGGCCATGGCGTTACAGAAGATTTATTCCGACCTTTTAGGCGAAACGCCCTGAAACAAGAATGACACCGGGCGGTGTCTATCCAAACAAAGGGCCCGATCTCTGACTAGGCCTCAGCAGGCTTCCCGTTTTCAACCGCCTGCCGCCAATAATCCGTATACTCGGCATTATCCCAGACATGAGGCCGCTTCTTGTAGTAAACCACGTCTCCGGCTTTGAGATTGGCCACCTTTTGCGGCTTTAGCCCGTCTGAGACAAAAGTGATGGCAACAAGCCCTCTGCGCCGACTGGCGACCCAAGGGAGACGTTTGCGAATTTCTTCCAGAAATGGCCAGGGCGTTTGGATGAATTCGTCAGCATATTTGACAGCAAGAGAATTGGGGAACACCTTCACCATATGCGTCGCCTGATAGGACACGAAACGCTCGTCTGTCGCCCATTTCTTCGGACGCTTCTCCATTGGCTCAGCATAGATCCGCATCATGTCATCAAAGACAAAATAGGCGTCTTCCGGGAAGAACCCCATAAGCGATGAATTGGCAAAGTAGTATTTGCCACGCAGGATCGGACGAATGTAATTCTGAATTTTCCAGAACTGAATGTGATGGTTCGGCATCATATTGATACCCCGACGCTTGCGGATCAAATTAGCCAGTCGAGCTACATCGCCGCGGATCATGGTATCAAGGTCAAAAAAGATCACCGGTATGCCGGGCTCAAAAACACCTTTCTGAAAGATCGCAAGTTTTGCCACGCAGCCCTGCGTCATAATGTTCATGGGTTGCGGAAATTCGGGAAGGGGTTGAACGCGGATTTCAGGATCGAAATCACCGTCAAGGTCATCAGTAATACAGCAGAACCGAACATCCTCACTGGCATGTTTGCGGATGGAGTTGAACATGTAGCTGACTTCGCCTGCACTGTAGCGGCTGCCCCATTTCACACAGGCGATCTGTATCATTTCAAACCCGACTTTCGTTCCAGAACATAAGGCGCAACACAAAGACGACACGCCATTGCGCTCCACATAGCTTTAACATTCGAAAATGTCGACTTTGTCGACTATAGCTCCACAAGTCCGAGCTTTTTCACCTGCCTGATTGTCAGCATGGTGCGAACCGTATCGACATTTTCCTCGGCGGTCAGAACCTCTATGACAAACTCCTGAAACACAGTGAGGTTTTCGGCAACACAATGGAGCAGGAAATCGCTTTCACCGGAAACCATCCACGCCTCACGCACCAACGGCCAGTTTTGCGTCGCCGCCGAAAAGGCTTTCAGATAAGCATCGGACTGATGCTTTAATCCGACCATGCAAAAGGCAACAAGGTCAAAGCCCATCTGCGGGCCATTCAGAACGGCATGATAACCTTCTATTATGCCGGTCTCCTCCAGCCGCCGGACGCGCCTGAGGCACGGCGGAGCGGAAATCCCGACTCGTGTGGCCAGTTCCACATTGGTCATACGACCGTCGGCCTGAAGTTCCTTCAAGATTCTGATATCAATCGCATCCAGCGACGCACGAAACATGGACCGCAATTCCCCTCGCGTTTTGTCTTCGTCATTAGATACAGCAAGCTGCACCGCACGCAAGGCGTGATGGCGGTTCCGGCCCACTTCCTCAACGATCATCTGTTGGTAATGGAATAGTGCCCTTGAGACATGGCGGGGAGCACCCTAAATTGTGCCCAACATGATCAAACAGCGTCCGGCCAAATGCACCGGACATGGAAGGAATACACCATGAGCGAACGTCATACCAAAGTGCTCATCATCGGATCTGGCCCCGCAGGCTACACTGCCGCCATCTATGCAGCCCGCGCGATGCTTGAACCCGTTCTCATTGCCGGGCTGGATCAGGGTGGCCAGCTGATGATCACCACTGACGTTGAAAATTATCCGGGCTTCGCAGAACCAATCCAGGGCCCGTGGCTGATGGAGCAAATGCTCAACCAAGCCCAGCATGTTGGCACGGAAATTGTCAATGATATTGTCAACGAAGTTGACGTTACAAAACGTCCCTTCACGGTAAAAACAGATTCCGGAGCAATCTGGACTGCCGACACCGTCATCATCGCAACCGGCGCCCGCGCCAAATGGCTCGGGCTTGAATCAGAGCAGACCTTTCAGGGCTTCGGAGTTTCAGCCTGCGCTACTTGCGACGGTTTCTTCTACCGCGGCAAAGATGTTGTGGTGGTTGGCGGTGGCAACTCAGCCGTCGAGGAAGCACTCTACCTGTCCAATTTGGCGAAATCCGTCACCGTTGTTCACCGGCGCGATAGCTTCCGGGCCGAGAAAATTCTTCAGGAGCGACTGCTTGCCAAGGAAAATGTCAACGTTGTCTGGAACGCGCAACTTGACGAGATCACCGGCGACGACGCACCGCGTTCGGTCACGGGCATCAAGCTGCGCGACACACAGACAGGTAATATCTCCGAATTGGCAACCGACGGTGTGTTCATTGCTATTGGTCATGCGCCGGCAACCGAGCTGTTCGCCGGCAAATTGCAGTTGAAACCGAACGGCTATCTATGGACAGCGCCGGATTCGACTGCCACAAGTATTGAAGGGGTATTCGCCGCTGGCGACGTTACGGACGATATCTACCGTCAGGCAGTAACTGCGGCTGGCATGGGCTGCATGGCTGCTCTGGAAGCAGAGCGTTATCTGGCAGGTCATGCCAACGTCCAGCAAGCAGCTGAATAATTCTTCAAGGAATGCTGCGGGGCAGTTCGGTGACAGCCGGACTGCTACCCCGCCAACAAATCGGGGAATGCAGAGATGGCAGGGCCGCTGGACTGGGACAAATTGCGCATCTTTCATGCGGCGGCAGAAGCCGGCTCTTTTACCCATGCAGCCGAAAGCCTGCATTTGTCACAATCGGCGATTAGCCGCCAGGTTTCCGCCCTTGAGGCAGACGTCGGCGCAAAGCTTTTTCACCGCCACGCGCGCGGCCTGATCCTGACAGAACAGGGAGAACTGCTTTACCAAACAGCCCATGACGTGCTGATGAAGCTCGAGCATGTGCGTATGCAGCTGACAGAAACAACGGAAAAGCCGAGCGGAAAACTTCGCGTCACAACCACCGTTGGCCTAGGGCAAGGTTGGCTGAACGACAAATTGGGTGAGTTCCTTGTTCTTTATCCAGACCTGCAGGTCCAGCTCATTCTCGACAACGAAGAGCTGGACGTAAACATGCGGCAGGCAGACTGCGCCATCCGGCTGCGCCAGCCCCAGCAATCAGATCTTATCCAGCGCAAGCTGTTTACCGTACACATGCATGTCTACGCGTCGTCCGCCTACCTCAACCGCTACGGCGAACCGCAATCGCTTCAGGATCTCGACAATCACAAGATTATCACCTTCGGCGAGCCCGCCCCCAATTATCTTCTAAACGTCAATTGGCTCGAAATCGCCGGGCGCAACCCTGATAATCCGCGCACCCCTCACCTGCAAATCAACTCCCTGAGCGCCATCAAACAAGCGTGCCTCAGAGGCATAGGGATTGCTATGCTGCCAGACTACATCGTTGGTCGCGATCCCGGTCTTGTACAGCTTGTGACAAACGCTGACGTGCCTTCTTTCGATTCCTACTTTTGCTATCCCGAAGAGATGAAAAACGCAGCAAAATTAAAAGCGTTTCGTGACTTCATCGTCTCCAAGGCACGCAGCTGGAACTTCTGAACCTGCCATTTCCCAAAAAACAATTGGCACCTTTGTTCAGTTTTTCACCTTATCAACCACCACATTGCAAAAAAACTAACAGCCTTTCCGGGCAAGAATTCGATGGCATACGAATGATTTTTTATTGCATTGCAACAACTTAAGGCACTGGAAAGTAAAGCTATGCGATTGCCGCATAACTGTCATGCGCTCACGTGTGTTGCATCCTGCCTAATAAAGCACCATATCCAGAACAGTTATTGCGCATGGCGGATTTCCTCCCAGTGCCGCCGCGATAACTGTTCCCCTCTGGAGGTTTATTTACCTTCACAACTATCAAGGGCCCAGGATTAATTCTTGAGGCCCTCTTTTTTTATCTTGCGACAGACCAAGAAAAACCCGGCGCAAGGCCGGGTTCATAATAAGCATTCAGGATTATCTGATCCCTATTTGCACGCTGCGCAAAAGCGCTGGATGCGGCTGCAGGCGTCCTCAAGGATCGCTTCCGAGGTTGCATAGGAAATGCGAAAATTCGGGCTGAGACCGAACGCCGTTCCATGCACCACCGCAACGCCCTCGGCTTCGAGAAGCTCAGTGGCAAAGTCCTCATCGGTCTCGATCAGTTTCCCACTTGGCGCAGTCTTGCCGATCAGACCTGCGCAAGACGGATAGACGTAGAACGCCCCCTCAGGTGTCGGACATGTCAGACCAGAGGCCTGGTTCAGCATGGACACAACAAGGTCACGGCGCCCTTGGAAAATCGCCTTGTTTTTCTCAATGAAATCTTGCGGGCCATTCAGTGCCTCAACAGCGGCCCACTGCGCAATCGTATTGGTGCCAGACGTCTGCTGCCCCTGAATCATGTCCATGGCCTTGATCAGTTCCAGCGGTCCCGCAGCATAGCCGATGCGCCAGCCTGTCATGGCATAGGCCTTCGAGACGCCATTGATCGTCAGCGTACGGTCATAGAGCTTGGGCTCAACCTGCGCCGGGGTTGTAAATTTGAAACCGTCAAACGTCAGATGCTCATACATATCATCGGTCATCACCCAGACATGTGGATGACGAACCAGTACGTCGGTGAGCGCTTTCAACTCAGCTTCCGTATAGGCAGCGCCCGACGGATTGGAAGGAGAGTTGAAAATAAGCCATTTGGTTTTTGGCGTAATCGCCTTTTCCAGATCTTCAGGCTGAAGCTTGAAATTGTTCTCAGTCGTAGTCGGCACGAATACAGATGAGCCACCGCAGATAGCCACCATCTCCGGATAGGAAACCCAGTAAGGCGCCGGGATAATCACTTCATCACCGGGATTAAGGGTCGCCATCAGGCCGTTGAAAAGAATCTGCTTTCCACCCGTACCCACAATCACCTGCGCCGGAGTATATTCCAGATCGTTTTCACGTTTAAACTTGTCGGCAATGGCCTGACGCAGTTCCGGTATACCGGAAACCGGCGAATATTTCGTCTCACCGCGCGCAAGGGCGTCGATCGCTGCTTGCTTGATATTGTCCGGCGTGTCGAAGTCTGGCTCGCCAGCAGAAAGGCTGATCACGTCGCGACCCTTGGCCTTCAATTCGCGGGCTTTTTGAGCCATGCCGATTGTAGCCGAAGGTTTTACGCGGGAGAGAGCGTCAGCAATAAAGGCCATGTTTTATGTCCCTGGTGTTTGAACGTTTCACGAGGACAGCGCCTGCTGTCCCACGGTCTATGTCGAAATTGCTTGCCTGTTTCAAGTCCAAAGCCGGAAAGCGGAGTAAATTTTGGCGCAAAAATACACAACAACGCTCCAGCAATAGGGTTCGCGAGGCCCGACAATGAATACCCCTTAAGCTGAAGGTAACTTTTCTCGTAGTATTTTATCTTTCCAAAGTTCACCAATTTCAAAAGATGCACGACCGTTATGAGTTCAAGTTCAATTTTGGAAAACATCAATCGCCTTGAGGACGGTACGTTTGCCGCAACGTATCAGGACTTCATCTTGCGCACGGCCTTCCAGCCAATTTTTGGCACAAACAGCGCAGGACGCCTCGAATTGATGGCTTTTGAAGGCTTGGTACGAGCAAGTATCGATGACCGGGATGTTCCTCCCGACCAGTTCTTCGAGAATATTGCCAGGGACGACATGCAGAAAATCGACAGTCTCTGCCGCACCCTGCATATTTTGAACCTTGGTGAAATGGGCCGTCACTCAACCAAACTGTTTGTCAACTTCCACCCCGGCCTTTTCGTAACACTCCATGACATCCGCCAGGAAGTCGACAAGATCTCTGTTGCAACCTATCAGGCAGATCTGACGCCGGACCGCATCGTCTGCGAAATGACGCACAGTCCCAACGAGGCGCCCGAAAATGTGGCGCTTCTGGCGAACCGCCTGCGCAATCTGGGATTCCGTATCGCCGTTGATGAATATGGGGCGGAAGACAGCGATGCTGCCCGTGTTGACATGCTCCGGCCTGAATATGTGAAATTTGAAGGCCAGTGGGTCCTGGATTTCATGAGCCACCCCACCGGACACGCCCTCTTGAAAGTGATGGTTCAGCAATTCAACGAGCGGGGTATTCTGACCATTTTTGAGGCGCTGGAAGAAATCGACCAGATCGACTTGTGCCAGGAATTGGGTGTTCCACTGATGCAGGGTTATGTTCTGGCACGCCCGGAGCTGGCTCCAACCAACTTTAATCAGGAATATCCTGAAACGTCGCCACCACCTCAGTCGTTGCGCGCGCCTAATGCATCGCTGCAGTCGCCCTACCGGACCTCCGGTTCCGCACATTCCACAAGGCGTCACACTGCCTTTGGCAAACGCGGAGCGTAAGCGCCAGCTTCAATACGAAAGCCCATATAGCTTTTTTACCCGCGAGGACATGATATTGCCCTCGCCATGTCCCGCCTTCGCCACATTCCAGCCCTTTCCCGGTCGACTTCAGATGTATGATGCATCTTGGGCGAGGCAGAAGGCCTGTCGCAAATCCTCACATTTCGGGGAGTTGCATAGCAGACCAACCGGCATAACTGATGTTACATTGGGAACATACAGGACCCGCCCGACGCTTTAAGCCAAAGGGCCTATGCGTCAGATTTATTGACTGGGGGTTACAATGTTCATTGATGACGAAATTGCCTACGCGCAAACCAGACGCGCGCCTTTCAAGGCTCTCCTTTCCGCTGCATTGATCGCCGTTGTCGGTGTCTTTGTCGTAATGAGCTGCATGGCGAATTCGGCCCTCGCGGCATCCGGGACATCTCCACTTTTGACGCCAAACGGTGTCAATATGGGCACGCTGCTTCTCCCATCCAGAGAGCCTGGATATTATGTGGAAGCACCTCGACTGAAGACTGACGTTCAGATTGATGTCTCGGGCCCAATCCTTCGAGCCAAGGTGACGCAACGCTTCAAGAACCCCGGCAAGGGATGGGTCGAGGGAACATATGTTTTCCCATTACCTGAAGACGCAGCCGTCGACAGCCTGCGAATGCAAATAGGCAACCGCTTCATCGAAGGCAGGATTAAACCGCGCGAGGAAGCACGCAAGATCTATGAACAAGCCAAACAGGAAGGCAAAAAAGCAGCCCTCCTTGAGCAGCAGCGGCCCAATATTTTCACCAACCAGGTTGCCAATATCGGCCCGGAAGAGACAATTGTCGTGCAGATCGAATATCAGCAGGCAGTCCACCAGTCCGGTGGTGAGTTTTCCTTCCGCTTCCCCATGGTGGTCGCACCACGTTATTCGCCCATGCCTGTTGTCCAGAATGTTAAGTTCAATGACGGCAGCGGTTTTGCTGTGCCCGAAGAAGGTCTGGAAGCGCTCGACAAAATAACAGCTCCGGTTCTCGATCCTCGCGTCAACGCCAAGATCAACCCGGTAACACTTACTGTAAACCTGAATGCGGGCTTCCCGCTTGGAGAGGTCACCTCCACACATCACAAAGTAACCACCAGTTCAGATAGCATCGACACCAAGCACATCACGTTAATAAGCGACGAAGTGCCAGCTGACCAGGATTTTGAGCTGACTTGGAAAGCAGAGCCCGGAAAGACGCCCGCGGCTGGCCTTTTTCGCGAACAGGGACCTGACGGCAAAGATTACCTGCTGGCCTTCGTGACCCCGCCATCCCTGAAAGACGCCGCAGCGCCTGCACCCGATCGCGAAGTCATCTTCATCATAGATAATTCCGGTTCGATGGGCGGCGAGTCAATCAAACAGGCTAAGGCCAGCCTCGAACTAGCCGTAGCGGCGTTGAAGCCCGAGGACCGCTTCAACATCATTCGTTTTGACGACACAATGACGGTCTATTTCTCTTCTCTCGTTTCTGCCGACAACGCAAACAAGCAGGAAGCCATTTCCTATATCCGATCGCTCGATGCACAAGGCGGCACAGAAATGCTTCCTGCATTGCAGGCGGCACTGAACGCACAAGGCCCCGTCGCTGAAGGCGCCCTACGTCAGGTCGTATTCCTCACCGACGGCGCAATCGGCAACGAAGCACAGCTCTTCGCCGAGATCGGCCGCCATCGTGGCAAGGCTCGTGTTTTCACTGTAGGCATCGGTTCTGCTCCCAACAGCTACTTCATGACCAAGGCTGCAGAAGTCGGCCGCGGCACCTATACCCATATTGGCTCCGAAGCACAGGTTTCTGAACGCATGATTGAGCTTTTCAGCAAACTGGAAAGCCCGGTCATGACTGACATCACCGCAGATTTCAGCAATGGCATAAAAGCCGAAGTGACCCCAAACCCGATCCCTGACCTCTATGTAGGCGAACCGATCGTCCTGACGGCCGAATTTCCCACCGGCGATACGGGGATGCTGAGCCTGACCGGTCAGGCTAACGGCCAGCCTTGGCGGGCAAGCCTGGATCTGTCCAAGGCGGCAACCGGCAAAGGTCTTGGTAAATTGTGGGCGCGTCGCAAGATCGCCGATCTGGAAGCCACGGCCTTCAGCGCCGAAAATCCAGCCCAGGTCGACAAGGCTATCGAAACCGTCGCCATGGCGCATCACCTCGTTTCCCGCATGACCAGTTTGGTCGCAGTTGAGGTCAAGCCTTCTCGCCCTGACGATGAGCCCTTGTCTTCGACGAAACTGCCTTTAAATCTCCCCGACGGCTGGGACTTCGAGAAAGTATACGGTGAAAGCGCAGCCCTTTCCCCTGCCGATTTGCAACAGGACGCCTCTGCGGCCCAGGTCGGCAAAATTGCCAAGCTCGCAGCGCGCTCAATTGCTGCCGCTCCGACAGCGGAGGCAGCGCGCCTCGTCGCAGTCAGCACCAAAAGCGTGGCGCTTCCACAAACGGCAACACTGGCCAATCGAAACATATTGCTTGGCCTCATGATGCTGGCTTTTGCCCTCATGGGTGGCTGCGTGGTGTTCCTCGGCAAAGGATATCTAAGAACCTTCGTCCAATCATGGGAAGAAAATCGTGGCCAATAGGATACGCGAAGGCTGGAAACGCCAACTCCCGCTGACACGTGCGGCCATCCTTGTATTGGTGGCCGCCGGCATGACCGGGGTGGTTCTGATTTGCAACGGGCTCTACATCAAAGCCAAGGCCGAGTTGTCGCAATATTTATTGATGCGTAGCTTTTCCGCAGTTTTAGCGGGCGACAAACAAGCCAGGCCTTGGCCTTGGGCAGATTTCACCGTAGCGGCCTTGATTACCGTGCCACGGCTCAACCGCTCGGCGATCGTTCTTGAGGGCGCGACGGGACAAGCACTTGCTTTCGGCCCCGCACTGGTCAACGGAACACCGAACCCGGGAGACCTTGGAACCTCTGTCATTGCCGCGCATCGGGACACACATTTTGAATGGCTGAAAGACGTTCAGCCGGGCGATTTGGTTACCGTCACCACGCGCGACGGCGTCACAAGCCACTTTCGCGCAAATGACGGCCGCATTGCTGAATGGAACAATAACGGTATTAACACCACAGCTTTCGGTCGGCACCTGGCGCTTGCCACCTGCTGGCCGTTTAACGCCCAGACACGCGGCCCTCTACGCTACATCTTGAATGCCGACCTCGTTGACGATGCCCCATTGAGTATGGCTGCGGCGGAATAGCCCCACATAGGACGCCAGTTGGCGGAACAGACCTTCAGGCTTCCTTAGGGCTCGCCTTGAAAGCAACCCAAAGACGCCATCCCAGAAAAACGGCAACTGCGCCCGCCGCAAGGAAGCCACTCGCATTGCCAGCCATATCGGCAACTGCGGCAACATTGCTGGAAAAGAAATAGCCGAGCCCCACATAGAGCGTTACCCATACCAATTCACCAGCTGCACCAGGCGCCGTAAACTTTGCCCAATTCATGGCCGCCGCGCCACCGATAAAATTTACATAAGGGCCAAGCGGGCTGAAAAGCCATCGTGAGAAAAATACAGCCAGCCAACCTTTTTCGTCCAGCTGCCTGCGCGCCTTATCAATCAGCGCACCGCGCGATGGGCTTTTGGATATCCATCCCAAAATAGGCATTCCGGCTGCCCGGCCAATGAAAAACCCAAGCTGATCACCCGCCAAGGCCGCTGCGTAGGCAGCGACAAACACCTGCCAAAGTTCAAAATCACCGGACGCAACAAAAGAGCCACTTGCCATCATGACAATGGACACTGGCACAGGCAATGCAAGGCAGCTCAAGGCAGTAATCAGCGCAAGGAACGGCAGACCATAAGTGGTTGCCAGCGTTAAAATGCTGTCAGTCATTTTTGCGGGCGCTCCTTCAGCAATTGCTGAACGGCTTCATCCACCTGCGCCTTGAACTCACCGTAGGAAATACCGCGATCCTCGGCAATTTTGTCCAACGGCTTTGGACCACCCATCCCGCCGTCACCCCTGCCGGGTTCTAGTTCCAGTCGCGTCACCAATTCGTCACGCGGCACATGCCAGGAATGCGCCACATAGCCCAGCGTCATCCATGGCTCTAGCGCCTGATTGCGGTGCGCAGGATCATGCCAGTAAATAGCAGACAGCACAAAACGCGTTGCGAAAAACAGCATTATCGCCACCGAAATGGCAAATGTGCTCGCCAGCAGCTTATTGTTTCGCCAAAGATTTCTCAGTCTGCTCATCTCGCCTCCGGTATTTCAAGCACTGATAGTCCAAAAGCGCCTTGTGGCCAAGACGGCGTGCTGATAGAGCCCTCCAACTACCAACACAATGAAATCTTCCGGCCATCTAATGACACGTATTCAGGCAAATATGCTACTGCTGCTGGCAGGCGCCATTTGGGGCGCGGGTTTCGTGGCGCAATCTACGGCAATGGAAAGCCTGGGACCATTATGGTTCGTCGCCTTGCGCTTCGGGGTCGCAAGCTTAACCGTTCTGCCGTTTGCGGTTCTTGAGACAAAACGTTCTCAGGCTCCGTTGGGCAGCTCCAACAAGATTGGATTTACTGCAATTGGGCTCGCGCTTTTTTTGGGTATCATCGCCCAACAGTATGGCCTGTTAACAACCAGCGTCACCAATTCAGGCTTTCTCACCGGCCTATACGTCGTCCTTGTCCCTGTTCTTTCAGTCGTCTTTTTGAAGCGGCCACCGCACTGGATCATATGGCCTGCATCAATTTTCTGCCTGTCGGGAATTTTCCTTTTAAGCGGAGGTCGACTAACAAGTTTAAGCACCGGCGATTGGCTGACAATCCTCTGCGCACTCTTTTGGGCGGCGCAGGTTCTCATGGTTGGCATTTTCGCAAAAAGTAGCGGACGCCCCATCACTCTCTCCTTCTGGCAATTTGCCGTAACGGCAATTGCAGCCTTCCTTGCGGCCATCATTCTTGAACCATTCAGCATGAATGGCGTTCTTCGCGCATCGACCGAAATTCTCTATGCTGGAGTTTTCTCTTCAGGGCTTGCTTTCTCGCTTCAGGTCATAGGGCAACGCTACACGACACCTGCGCAGGCCGCCATTTTTCTCTCCTCTGAATCGCTTTTTGCAGCCCTTTTTGGCGCCATCCTTTTGGGGGAACAGATCCCGGCAATCGGATATCTAGGCTGCGCGTTGATATTTACAGCCATGCTCGCGGTTGAACTCGTGCCTGAGCTTTTAAAGCCAAAACCTGCCAGCAGTTGAATTGGGCATTTTACCCATCGCAAAAGTTTCACTTGCTAATTTGCCCGAACTGCATCAATCTTCGCATGTTCGGGCATTTTGCGAACACGGGAAGACCTCATAATCTGCGCGCCGGAGACGCAACAATATTCCGGGCGGGACAATTCCAAAGCTGGAGTTACCAGCGAGGTATAAGACCGCGGTAAAAATCAAGGACCTTTCCTCTTCATTCGAGAACTGCCTGCCGCACGCCTCAAGAGGCAAACGAAGAAGTCGCCCATAGTGGCATGGGCACATGAAAGGACTTGAAACATGGCCGAAACAGGCACTGTAAAATTCTTTAATACTGAAAAGGGCTACGGATTCATCAAACCCGACAATGGCGGCGCGGACATCTTCGTTCACGTTTCCGCCGTTCAGGCATCCGGCCTGACGGCGCTGAGCGAAAACCAGAAAGTTAGCTACGACACAGAACCGGATCGTCGTGGTAAGGGACCCAAAGCAGTCAACCTTGCCGTCTCGGAAGAGTAGACGAGCATTTTCGCTGGCAGGACTGCAACAAAGCCCGGCTTCGCGTCGGGCTTTTTCGTTCAGCTTGCATTCAGGTGAACTCCACTAGTCTTTCCATCACCAGCCGGAAAACCGGTTTCTTGAAGGGAAGAAAAAGATGAAGACGTTCACCAAGACCATTGTTCTGACTGCAGCTGTCGCCGCAACAACGCTCTCCACGATCCCGGCCGCCTCAGCCGGAGACCGCTGGCGGCACCATCACCGCCACGAACAACGGATTGATGCCGGGGAGTTGGCTGCCATAGGTGTATTCGGCCTTGCAGCGGGCGTCATTGCCTCTTCCATCGTAACCTCCAATCAGCCTGAACCGAGAGGCGAGTATATAGGGCCGGTTGGCGGACCGTCTTATGACGAAGGATATTATCCACCCGCACCCCAGCCCCGTCGTCAGGTTGGGCTGGAGCCATGGTCGCGTGACTGGTTTGATTATTGTTCGGACCGCTACAGAAGCTTCAATCCACGCACGGGCACCTATACAGGCTACGATGGCCGCGCCCATTTCTGCACAGCAGGCTGACATCCAAATTGTAAAGTCATCAATGAGTAAGAGCCGCGCATCGCGGCTCTTTCAACCACTCTCAGATATCCCGTAAAAATGGATTGGTCCGCCGTTCATTGCCAATTTTCCCGCCTGGCCCGTGGCCACAAATAAAGCCGACTTCATCGCCAAGCGGCAGGACCTTGTTTTTGATCGAATCCAGCAACTGGGCATGATTGCCCCCTGGCAGATCCGTTCGTCCTATCGAACCGGAAAAAAGCACGTCGCCCAAATGCGCAAAATTTTGCTGGCGGTTGAAGAAGATGACATGCCCGGGCGCGTGGCCCGGTGTATGAAAAACCTCAAACTCATGCCCGCCAAATGAAAGCGTGTCGCCCTCTTCCAGCCATCTGTCTGGCTTGGCATTGCGTATATCCATGGGAACGCCAAACTGCCTCGCCTGATCCTCCAGCCTGCTTAAAAGCGGCTCGTCGTCGCGGTGCGGCCCGACAATCTCAAGCTCCAATGCTTCCTTGAGCTCCATTGCTCCACCCGCATGATCAAGGTGTCCATGGGTAAGCCAGATCGCGGTCAATTTGATTCCGTTCTTCTCAACAGTCTCCAGAATGGTCGCAACATCGCCACCTGGATCAACAATCACACCCTCTTTGGTATCCTGATCGAAAAGGATGGTACAATTTTGTTGAAAAGGGGTGACGGGAATAATCCCGGCCTGAAGCATGCCCATGAAAAGTCTCCGTTTGCACCGGTACCATATAGGCTTTGGATGCACGCGCAACCATGCATGGGGCTTGCTCTTTTCAAAAGATCAGCCAACAGGAAACGTAGAAAATAACGCAGACATACCAATGATCAAAAGCGTTGCAACATTCGCCGCGGCATAGATAAACACGACCGGGCGAAGATGCTGGACAACAATTTCCGGGTTGTTTTCATTGTGAATCATCATTTTGCTCCCACTCAATTTGTAGGATCAAAATATCGCCTCGTCACAAAATCCCGCTGTTCCGCGCGAAACAGGCCCTCAAAAATTGGCAATCATCAAATTGTCCCTATTATTCACGACCTTCATCACATGAAATCGCCGCAAAGCATTGACAAATTGCCGCACTGAACGAAAGTTCAATCAACCGACGATGTGAAGGGAGGCATTTCGTGGATCCAGTTTCTCTAACAGTTGCGCTTGTCGCGGGTGCAGCAGCAGGAAATCTGCTCAGCGCCGCCATGAAACAGGACGCAATCAGCCTGGTCTGGCGTACGCTTTTCGGCGCTGCCGGGGGCATTATCGGCAGCCTTGCCTTTGGCCTGCTGAATGGCGAAGGCACGATCAGCGGCACACTGGTCGACATTTACACAGGCGGTTTCGGCGGTGCGATCTTTACGGTGATTGCCGGCGCCTTGATCGCTCCTGTTTTTACCAACAGGCGATAACGATTCTTCACTGAAAAACGTTAAGTGTGAGCGAACGGGAAGCAGCACAGCTGCTTCCCGCTTGCGGTTAAGGTTCCCCACCGCTACGTTCGTCACGATCGCGCCGCCTTGCAGACGGCGCGGTCCAACACACAGGTAGAAATCTCTATCAATGAAATTACCAGGGGAAGCCAACGTGGCAGGCAAGCAAGACCGGGCGGAACCGTTGTCACAACCAATGACACCGGATGACGGTATTGATTTTGAAATCATTGAGCTTTTGTTTTTTGCTTATCGCGATTTCACCTCCGACGCAGATGCAGCTTTGGAAAAAAGCGGGATGGGACGCGCCCACCACAGGGTCATCCATTTCGTCAACCGCCAACCAGGCATGACTGTTGCCGACCTGCTGGAAACACTAAAAATCACGAAACAGAGCTTGTCCCGAGTTCTCAAGACGCTCATCGACTCAGGTTATATCTGTCAGGTCGTTGGACCTTTGGACCGCAGGCAACGCAGGCTATACCCGACGAAAAGCGGCAGAGATCTCGCGCTCGCGTTGGCCACACCGCAATCAAAACGCATAGATAAAGCGCTCGCGGATGCAACCACAGAAGAACGGGCAGCCATTGTTCGTTTCCTTTCCAACATGCGCAACGCGGGGGGGAGAGAATAATCAATGGTGAGCAAACAGGCCCTTCCCGATGATGCGCCACACCTGCTGGTCGTTGACGATGACGTTCGTATTCTGGAACTATTGAACCGCTTTTTGCAAGAACAGGGTTTCCGCGTGACGGCCGCGCAAAATGGCGCTGAAGCGCGCCGCAAGCTGGAAGGCATCGAATATGACCTCATCGTCGCCGATGTCATGATGCCGGGAGAAAGCGGCCTGTCGCTTACGCGATCGCTAAAAGAAATCCGCGACATACCGGTTATTCTTTTGACGGCTCTGACAGAAACAGAATCCCGCATCTCCGGCCTTGAAGCCGGAGCAGACGACTATTTGGGCAAGCCATTCGAACCGCGCGAACTGGTTTTAAGGATCAACAACATTTTGCGTCGAGCCGCGACCGAACAGCCGATGAAAATTGAACAAATCATGTTCGGCCCCTTCACTTTCTCTTTGGCAAAACGCGAACTGAAACGCGGGACAGAAGTGATAAGACTGACAGAACGGGAGCAGGAAATTATGCTGGTTTTCGCCGAAAATGCAGGTGAAACAGTCCCCCGTTACGAGTTGAGCGACAGCGAGTCGGGTGAGCGTTCCATCGATGTACAAATCAACAGGTTGCGGCGGAAAATAGAAGATGACCCCGCCAATCCGCTTTGGCTGCAAACCGTGCGTGGTATCGGCTACAAGCTCAGTATAGAATGACATGGCTTTTACCTGACCAAGCGGAAGCCACCAGAGCATGACGGTATTCGACACCATACGCGGCGATAACGAAAAGCCATCGCCCTCGCGTTTTAAAAATCTTGTGCGCTGGCTGCGCCGGCAACTCCCCACGGGTCTTTATGCGCGCACATTGCTGATCATCATACTTCCTATGGTCATCCTGCAGGCCGTGGTGGCGTACGTCTTCATGGAGCGTCATTGGCAACTCGTCACCCAACGCCTTTCCGAAGCCGTGACACGTGATATCGCGGCAATCATCGAGATCGTGAATACCTACCCTCAGGATAACAATTATTCCAAAGTCATAGAGATTGCCCGCAACCAACTTGATCTCAACATTTCCATCGAACCGGATGACAAGCTGCCTGCACCCGGCCCCAAGCCCTTTTTCTCGCTGCTAGACCAGACCCTGAGCCAGGAAATCGCCACCCAAATCCAACGCCCTTTCTGGATAGACACAGTCGGCAACTCACAGCTCGTTGAGATTCGTATTCAGCTTGAAAACAAGGTTTTACGTATCTTTGCCCCGCGCAGCGCCGCCTACGCATCAAACAGTGATATCTTCTTGATGTGGATGACTGGCACGTCACTCGTCCTCATCATCATTGCCATCCTCTTTCTTAGAAATCAGATCAGACCCATTCTTGCTCTGGCGCGCGCGGCCGAGAGCTTCGGCAAGGGGCAAAAAATGCCGGAAGGTTTCGCCCCTCGCGGCGCCGATGAGGTCCGCAAGGCCAGCCTTGCCTTTATCCTCATGCGTGAACGGATTGAACGGCAGATCGAGCAGCGCACAGCTATGCTGACCGGTGTCAGTCACGATCTTCGCACCATCCTGACTCGTTTCAAACTGCAGCTTGCCCTCGCGGGGGACAACCCAGAACTCGACGCCCTGAACAAAGATGTCGAGGATATGCAACTGATGTTGCAGGGCTATCTCGACTTCGCACGGGGAGAGAGCGAGGAGGATTATGGCGAGGTCAGCATGAAGGAAATATTTCAGCGAATGGATATGGAAGCCGAGCTTCAGGGCAAGACCTTCATCGGAGAGTTTGAAGGCGACGACGAATTAAAGGTCCGTCCAAACGCCTTCAACCGCCTCGTGTCGAACCTCACTTCCAACGCCTGGCGTCATGCCGACAAACTGGCTGTCAGCGCACGCCACAGCGCCAAATGGTTGACCATCATCTTCGAAGACGACGGCCCGGGCATTCCGGAAAACATGCGCGAAGATGTGTTCAAGCCCTTTTTCCGGCTCGACGAAGCGCGCAATTTGAACGCCACCGGCACAGGGCTTGGACTCGCAATCGTCCGCGACATTGCCCGCGGCCACGGCGGCAGTGTCGCTCTTTCTGACAGCCAATATGGCGGCCTGAAGGTCACCGTGCGTATTCCGGCTTAACAACGAGCTATCGCGCGTAAACAGCTGAGCCTTCTGGAACACCACGCCGCCTATTGAGCCGCCTGTATGCATGAAGCCTTTGCTGATGGCGGGCGCGCATCTCATCCAAAGGGGCCAAAAGACGTCCTTCCCGACTGAGGTGATGATCTATAATCTCCACAATGCGACGGTTCGGCCAAGGCTTGTTCACGACTCCCAGAAAAGCTGTGAAAGCCTGCTGTTCATTTCCCTCTCCGGCCCGATGCGCAATCATGGAGTAGGCAAAAGCAGTCGACCTGCTAACACCCATATGGCAATGGATCAGCACCCGTGCCGAACGGTCTTCAGCCAGCGGGCGCACAGTTTCAAACAATCGGATGAGAACTTCAGGAAAATGCTTAGTCTCGTCCGCATTTTCCTGATCACGCAGACGGGCGACGATATGTTCTCTGCCCGGAATTGATGGAAGAAGATTGTCAGGCAACTCCGGATCAACCAGAGAGATAACATGACTGGCACCCCAGTCGCGGGCCAACTCTTCGACTCGAGCCAGGCAGCTGACGCGAATACTTTCCCGAAGAAACGACAACGGCATGGCTTGCCTCCAAAACAGATTCTCACCCTAAAGCTGCAAACAATTATACAAACTCTCAGCCACGTCGTCAGATACGTCAAAATTCGGCGAGATCAGCATAACCTCGCGCCATCTGGCGCAGGCAGATCCACACCGCCGAGCACAACTGCGCCAGCCTCGTCCATGAATCCCAGCACCAGCACCTCCGACATAAAGGGGCCAATCTGGCGTGGCGGGAAGTTGACAACACTCATGACTCGTCTGCCAACCAGCGTATCTGGCGTATAATGCACCGTCACCTGTGCGGATGACTTCCTGATGCCAATCTCCGGCCCGAAGTCTATGACCATCTTGATTGCAGGTTTGCGGGCTTCAGGAAAAGCCTCAGCGGACAAAACCGTACCCAATCGGATATCCACTTTGGCAAAGTCGTCATAGGAAATCATGAAGCGCCACCATTAAAACAGGGTCCACATTCAGGAATTTCTAGTCGGCAAGTTCTTGAGCGCGCGCCTTGGCAGCGGCAATCGCCGCATCAAAAAGCGGCTGCATACCGTCGTCCGCCATCAGCACC
>JBNLGT010000029.1:0-28294 GCA_050306195.1 Ensifer sp. | reverse complement strand
TTTCCGGTGACATGCTGGGTGGAGAGTTGATCTCTGCACTGCGGCCTTTGGCGGGCCCGCTGGAATTGATTGGCGTTGGCGGCGAAAAGCTGCAAGAGCAGGGCCTGAACTCCATATTCGATTTTTCTGAGCTTTCGCTCATGGGGTATGTCGACATTTTGGCGCGACTGCCCAAACTGCTTGGTCGTGTTCGCCTGACGGTTCAGACCATAATAAGGGAAAAGCCCGATCTTCTGCTGATCATCGACAGCCCTGTTTTCACGCACAGGGTTGCCAAACAGGTGCGCGAGGCTCTGCCTGACTTGCCGGTTGTCCAATATGTCTGTCCAAGCGTGTGGGCGTGGAAGGAATACCGCGCGGCGAAGATGACGGCCTATGTTGATCTTGTGCTGGCACTGCTGCCATTCGAGACCGACGTAATGGAACGGCTTGGTGGACCCAAGACGGTTTATGTTGGCCACCGGCTTGCCAGTGATCCCGTGCTTCTGGATATACGCGCGCGGCGGCAGGGCAGGGAATATGGCAACGGCGGAAAGACAATCATGCTGCTGCCAGGTTCTCGCTCTTCTGAGATCAGTCGTGTTGCGCCCTATTTCCGTGCCGCGGTGTCGGAAATTGAGAGGCAATGTCCGGGCACGCGGTTTGTCCTGCCTACAGTCCCCGGGCGGGTAAAGCAGATCGAAGAAACAATTTCTGACTGGCCAATCAAACCGGAATGGAGCGCGGATCCGGATTTCAAGAACAGGGCCTTTTTGGAATCGGATATGGCGCTTGCCACGTCTGGTACGGTTGTTTTTGAGTTGGCAATGGCGGGCGTCCCGGCGGTTTCGGTCTACAAGACAGACTTTTTCACACCGTTTTTGGCCCGGCGGATCAAGATTTGGTCTGCGGCGTTGCCGAATTTGATCGCCGATTACCCTGTCGTGCCTGAATATGTGAACCTGACTTTGCGGGCCGACCGGCTTGCGCGCTGGGCGATCCGGCTTTCGGAGCCCAAGTCATTGCAGCGTGACGCCATGCTGGAAGGTTATGCGTCCATCTGGCAGAAGATGGAGCTTGCCGAACCTGCGGGTCTCACTTCGGCGAAGGCCATTTGTGAGCTTTTGAACATAAAGATAGATGCATAAGCAGCGCCGCTGCTTACAGGTGACTGTTTCAGAAAAAATAGGCCGGGCGAAATTCCCGGCCTTTGGTCTTTCAGGATTGATCCCGCGCGGGATTACCGCTTGGAAATCGGCTGATAGTCGCGCTGGGCGTAGCCAGTGTAGAGCTGGCGCGGGCGACCGATGCGCTGATGCGGATCTTCGATCATTTCATTCCATTGTGCGATCCAGCCGACCGTGCGCGCAAGGGCGAACAGAACGGTGAACATGGTGGTGGGGAAGCCCATCGCCTTCAGCGTGATGCCCGAATAGAAGTCGATATTCGGATAAAGCTTCTTCTCGATGAAATAGGGGTCTGTCAGCGCGATGCGCTCCAGCTCCATGGCGACTTCCAACAGCGGGTCGTCCTTAACGCCGAGTTCGTTGAGCACTTCATGGCAAGTCTTCTGCATGATCTTGGCGCGCGGGTCGTAACTTTTGTACACGCGGTGGCCAAAGCCCATAAGGCGGAACGGGTCGTTCTTGTCTTTTGCCCGTTCGATGAACTCGGGAATGCGATCGACAGTGCCGATTTCGGAAAGCATGTTAAGGGCAGCTTCGTTAGCGCCGCCATGTGCCGGACCCCAAAGGCAGGCGATACCAGCCGCAATGCATGCAAACGGATTGGCGCCGGAGGAACCGGCAAGGCGAACCGTAGACGTGGAAGCGTTCTGCTCGTGATCAGCATGCAGGATGAAGATCCGATCCATAGCGCGGGCCAGAATCGGGTTGACCTTGTATTCATCGCAAGGCACGGCAAAGCACATGTGCAGGAAGTTGGCCGAATAGTCGAGGTCATTCTTCGGATAAACGAAGGGCTGGCCAATGTGGTATTTGAACGCCATGGCGGCGATTGTCGGCATCTTTGCAATCATGCGCAGGCTTGCAACCATGCGCTGGTGCGGATCAGTAATGTCCGTTGAATCGTGATAAAAAGCGGACAGCGCGCCAACCGTACCGACCATGACGGCCATTGGGTGTGCATCCCGGCGGTAGCCGGTGAAAAAGCGCGTCATCTGTTCGTGCACCATCGTGTGGTGCGTTACGCGATAATCGAAGTCTTGCTTCTGCGCCTTGGTTGGCAATTCGCCGTATAGCAGCAGGTAGCAGACTTCCAGGAAGTCGCCGTGGTCGGCAAGCTGATCGATCGGATAGCCGCGGTGAAGGAGAACGCCCTGGTCACCATCGATATAGGTGATCTTCGATTCACAGGATGCAGTCGAAGTGAAGCCAGGATCGTAGGTGAACATATCGGTATGTTTATATAGCGTACCAATATCGATTACACTCGGGCCAATTGTTCCTTCGCGAACCTCAAGCTCAAGGTTCTTGTCATCGACATTAATCGCCGCTTTCTTATCGGTCATGTTGTCCTCCGGCTTTTGCTGAGATATCCGCCCAAGTTGGCGGACCGCGCAGATGATGCTCATTTTGCTATATGATTTATTCGGCGCTGCCAAGTTCCCCAGGCGGTGAATTGTGCAATGCGGCAATTTGAAGGAATTTTTCTGTCTTAAATTTGAACTATTGGGTTTTGATTGTCCGAGGGACGTGCGAAGTTGATTGTCATGTCCCGTACCGCTCAAACTCCTACTGGAAAGGCGTTCTTCGCAGTTTCTGCCGGTGATCCGGCGGGGCTTTTGTCGCAGCCCTTTGTCAGGAAATCGGGGGTGGAAGAGCTCCATGCAACTAAAGTCTGAAGTTCGCGACCCTGGTGAAATTTTATCACTTTCAGGTGAAATGGGGCATGGCCTTACCCTTGCGTTGGAGGGCAGCGAATCCGTTGGTCAGGCTATTCCAGCCAGGTTGTCGTGGGCGGGATACCCGTCTGGCATGCGTCTGTTTTTTGCCGTGCGGCGCAGCTGGCAGGAGGAGGAAGGCAGGGGCAGGCCATTTCTTCTTTTCCCCCTGTTTCTGGGAGCTGGGGCCACGTCCTGGTTTGCATTTGACCGGATGCTCTCGGTGACTGCGGAAATTGCCGTTTTTCTTCTGGCCGTGCTTTGCGCCCTTTCGTTTTACAATCGCTTGCCCGTCAGGCGGGTGATGGCGCTCATAGGAGCATTTACGGCTGGTATGCTGCTGGCTGAACTTGAGACATGGCGGCATTCGACAGTTATCCTGGATAGCCCTGTGACGGCCAGCATTGAGGGACGGATCATAGATCTCGAGCCATCGCGTGGAGGCCGCTGGCGCTATACGCTTGCTGTAATAAAAATCACTGAACCGGCGCTCAGGCGGCCACCGACGAGGGTGCGCCTGACTGGATTGGCTGCTGCCTCAGCTCTTTCCCCTGGTGATGTTATCAAGGGCAGGGCGCGTCTTGCCCCGCCCTCTGGCCCTGCGCTTCCTGGAGGGCATGATTTTGCTTTCGGCAATTATTATTCAGACATTGGTGCGGTGGGCTATTTTTACGGGTACCCGCAGCTGGGCGTTGCTGCAAAAGACGCTGCGGAGGATAAAATATCGACCATCTTGGCTGGATGGCAATCTGCGTTCAGCCTTTGGCTGACAGAGCGCATGGGGCGAGTGCTTTCAGGCGATACGCTGGCCTTTGCCAGCGCGATCATGGTCAATGACCGACGCGCGTTCAGCAAGTCGGCCATAGGCGACCTCAGAGATAGCGGCCTTGCACATATTATTGCGATATCAGGGCTGCATATGGCGCTGACGGGCGGTCTGGTTTTCTGGACATTGCGCGCTGTTGCATCCCTTTTTCCCGGTTTTTCGCAGCGGTTTGCGATCAAGAAATTTGCCGCTGTAGGCGCATTGGCTGCAGCGTCCTTCCATCTCTTTATATCGGGCGCACCCATTTCGGCGCTGCGAGCATTTTTGATGCTGGCGATCATGTTGCTGGCCATAATGGCTGGGCGGTCTGCGCTGAATATGAGAAACTTGGCGTTTGCTGCGCTGGCCATCATAATTGTCACGCCATCAGCTGTCGTGAGTCCCGGTTTTCTCATGTCTTTTGCCGCGACGGCGGCGCTTATCGCCGCTTATAACAGCATGAAGCCTGCATCTTCGTATGCATTTGCAAGGCCTGGCCGATCTTGGATGAGGCGAATAGCTTCAGGTGTATCGAGGCTTGTTGGCGGGATTGCCTTGACATCATTCATTGGTGGCGGCTCAACGGCGCTATTTGCTGCCTCCACATTCAACAGCCTGCCTGCATGGGGCTTGTTGGGCAACGTGCTGGCAATGCCGGTATTTTCTTTCATGGTGATGCCGGTAGCCCTTTTGTCTATGGTGGCAGCGCCCTTTGGCCTTGATCTGCCATTTCTTCATCTCATGGGTTTTGGGTTGGACATATGTCTTGCTGTTGCACACTGGACGGCTGGCTTGAAGGGGGCCTTCCTGACCGGCCAGCCAGCGATGTGGATCGTGGTCCCTGGAGCTGCGGCGCTGTTTCTATGCTGCGTTTTTCGATCGGCGATATTTCGCGCGCCGTTGCTGGCTGCCTATGTCACATCTGTGGTTTTGGTGATTGCAGGAGTAGGGAAGGAAACCTTGCCCGATGCTCTTATTTTCGAAGACGGCAAGCTTTTGGCGCTGGTGACCGATGACGGTCTTATGACCAATCAGAGGCGGCCTTCGTCATTTGTCACCGATCAGTGGCAAAAGGCTCTCGCAATCAGATCCTTAAACAAGCCGGGCAGTCTGTCGGAGGCTGATGGACTGGCGTCAACCACTCACATTTCTGAGCGTTTGGAGCCCGGACGGTTTTTCTGCCTGGAAAAACGGTGGTGTGCGGCAAAGCTGGCGAATGGCTTCGTAATCATGAACATCATGAGCAAAGAGGATCTGGGTTACGCATGTGATCATGCCGATCTGGTTGTCTCTCCGTGGAGACATGTGTTCACGCAATGTAGGTCAGGGGCACGTTTGATCGATGCCCGGACATTGCGAAGAAACGGTTCCGTCGCGTTGAAATTTGAAAGGGCGCCCTTGGGAGGTGAAAAGGATACACCGTTGTTTGAGACATCCATCGGCGAGAAAATAAGACCGTGGTCCAGACATCGGCTTTTTGACTGGCGCACCGAGACATTCGATGCGCCTGATCGCTATGTTCTTAGTGATAACGGCGGATAAGGCCCACCAGCTTGCCCTGCACCTTGACCCGGTCCGGACCGAAAATGCGCGTTTCATAAGCAGGGTTTGCAGCTTCAAGCGCAATGGAAGCGCCTTTGCGCCTGAACCGTTTGAGAGTGGCTTCCTCATCATCCACCAGCGCAACGACAATATCGCCCGGATTGGCATTGCTGGCGTTGCGGATAATGACTGTGTCGCCATCCAGAATACCAGCCTCAATCATGGAGTCGCCTCGCACTTCCAACGCGTAGTGCTCGCCATTGCCGAGCATTTCGGCGGGTACTGAAATGTCGTGCGTATTGTTTTGTATCGCGGAGATGGGGACGCCGGCTGCGATGCGCCCCATGACGGGGACAGAGACGGCGTTGTCATCATTAGCCGGGCTGCTGGTTGGCGGCGCCTTCCCAAGGCTGCCTTCAATCACGCTAGGGGCAAAACCGCGTGGCGCTCGCGTTGCGGGCGTATAGGCCTCGGGAAGTTTGATCACCTCCAAGGCGCGCGCCCTGTTGGGTAGACGCCGGATAAAGCCTCGCTCTTCCAGGGCGGTAATGAGGCGATGAATGCCGGACTTCGACGCCAGATCCAACGCATCCTTCATTTCATCGAAGGACGGCGGAATACCCGACTCTTTCATCCTCTCGTGTATAAAGAGCAAAAGCTCCTGTTGTTTGCGAGTTAGCATACGGTCACCTCAGAATCGCGAAACAAATCCAGAACGGACTGTATATGTTCCTTTTGTGTTCTGCAAGTGTCTAATTTCTAGAGAAAGTGCGCATCAAGCGCGATTGGAATGTCAGCGTTTTAACCAGCTTGCGCTTGGTTGGTGGACTTACGCAACGTGTATCGGCTCGTGATGTCGTTCTCCCAGTTTGGAATGGTTGGCTTAAATTCGGAGGATGGTGGTCCCGACTGCGATTGCGGCGCGCCACGAACTTTCATGCCGGTAGTCCGCTTGATACCCTGTGTTTCAGGATGGCGGGAGGCGGCGGTTACAACAAACAAGTCGCAGGGTTGACAGTAGAACAAGAATAGAACATAAAGGGAATATAAACAGAATAGGAGATCGAAATGTTGGATATTCTGCGTGATGTTGCCGCCCTTGCTTCCGTAACGATGTTCATCGGCATGCTCTCTGTCGTCGCCCTGGCGATGTGAATTTGTGAATTGATTACGGATTTTGCAATTATTGACGCCCGCCTTCTGGACACATCCGTTTGAACCGAATGAAATGGAATCAGAACGAGATGCGGAGGAATGCCAATGTCGGCGGCAGAGGTTGCGGAAGGTGATGCGGGATCAAGCCCGGGCTTTGTCCATTTAAGGGTTCATTCCGCCTATTCGCTGCTTGAAGGCGCTTTGCCGCTGAAAAAAATACTGTCTCTGGCTGCGGCTGATGGACAGCCGGCGATTGCCATTACTGATACAAATAATCTTTTTGTTGCCCTGGAGTTTGCCCAAAAGGCGGTTGGCGAGGGGTTGCAGCCGATCATTGGCTGCCAGGTGTCAATCGATATGGGCCATGTTCGTGACAACGAGAAGCGAAATGGCGATCTCGAAAAGAAGCCCTCTATCGTATTGTTGGCGTCAAACGAGGCTGGCTATTCGCGGCTGGTGGAGTTGGTTAGCCGTGCTTATCTTGAGGGTGAAGGGCATCAGGAGCCCTGCATTTTGCTTTCGTGGCTTGCGGAAAACGCAGAAGGGTTGATTTGTTTGACCGGGGCTGCCTCCGGTCCGGTAGATCGGGCGCTACGCGAAGGACATTTGAACGTGGCGCGAGACGACCTTTTGTCTTTGGCCGGTGTTTTTCATGGCAGGCTTTACGTCGAATTGCAGCGGCAGGAGGGATATGACCGTCGTCATGAGAGGGCGCTGGTCGATCTGGCTTATGAGCTGGAATTGCCGCTTGTGGCGACCAATGAAGCCTTCTTCCCCAGTCCCGATGATTATGACGCGCATGATGCACTGATGGCCGTGGCGCATAACGCTATCGTATCGGATGACAGGCGGTTTCGGCTGACGCCAGACCACTATCTGAAAAGCCGAGCGGATATGATGTCACTGTTCAGTGATATTCCCGAGGCACTGGAAAACACGGTGGAAATTGCGCGGCGTTGTTCATTCCTCCTGAAGACGCGCAAGCCAATCCTGCCGCGCTTCACTGGCGCAACCGGTGATGCCGAAGAGGCGGAAAGGGCGGAAGCGGAGGAGCTTCGCAGGCAAGCGATTGAGGGGTTGGAGCGACGGCTTTCAAAGCTGGGTCTGGCTGATGGGTTCAGCCGCGAAGATTATAGCGAGCGGCTGGAATTCGAGTTGGGTATTATCGAGCGGATGCGCTTTCCGGGATACTTCCTCATCGTTTCCGACTTTATCAAATGGGCCAAGCAACACGGCATTCCCGTCGGTCCTGGCCGTGGTTCGGGTGCTGGCTCGCTGGTGGCCTATGCCTTGACCGTAACCGATGTGGACCCGTTGCGCTTCTCGCTTCTGTTCGAACGATTTCTCAATCCGGAACGCGTTTCCATGCCGGACTTTGATATCGACTTCTGTCAGGACCGGCGCGATGAGGTTATTCGCTATGTGCAGCGCAAATATGGGCGCGAGCAGGTTGCCCAGATTATTACCTTTGGGTCGTTGCAGGCTCGCGCAGCTTTGCGCGACGTGGGTCGCGTGCTCGAAATGCCCTATGGGCAGGTGGATCGGATCTGTAAGCTGGTGCCCAATAACCCGGCCAATCCGACACCGCTTCATAAGGCCATCGAGGAAGAGCCGCGGTTCCAGGAAGAGGCGGAGAAAGAACCGGTTGTCGGACAGCTTCTCGATATTGCGCAGAAGCTGGAGGGGCTTTACCGGCACGCTTCGACTCACGCTGCAGGTATCGTGATTGGTGACCGGCCTCTTTGGCAGCTTGTGCCGATGTATCGCGATCCACGCTCGGATATGCCTGTTACCCAGTTCAACATGAAATGGGTGGAGCAAGCGGGCTTGGTGAAGTTCGACTTTCTCGGACTGAAGACGCTGACGGTTTTGAAGACGGCCGTCGATTTTGTCGCCAAGCGCGGAATATCCATCGATCTGGATGCGCTACCCCTGGACGATCCCAAGACTTACGAGATGCTGGCGCGCGGCGAAACCGTTGGCATCTTCCAGGTAGAATCTGCGGGTATGCGCAAGGCGCTGATCGGCATGCGGCCGGACCGTATTGAGGATATCATCGCGCTGGTTGCGCTTTATCGTCCGGGTCCGATGGAAAATATTCCGGTCTATAACGCCCGCAAACATGGCGAGGAGGAAATCGCCTCCATTCATCCAAAGATTGATTATCTTTTGTCGGAAACCCAGGGCGTTATCATCTACCAGGAACAGGTGATGCAGATTGCCCAGGTGCTTTCGGGCTACTCGCTCGGTGAAGCCGACTTGCTTCGACGCGCCATGGGTAAAAAGATCAAGGAGGAAATGGATAAACAGCGGAGCCGTTTTGTGAGCGGGGCCGTTGAAAATGGTGTTTCCAAGCCGCAAGCCGACCTGATTTTCGACCTGCTGGCGAAATTCGCAAATTATGGTTTCAACAAGTCGCACGCTGCGGCCTATGCTATCGTCTCTTATCAAACGGCCTATATGAAGGCGCATTATCCGGTGGAGTTCCTCGCCGCCTCGATGACGCTTGATATGTCGAACACCGACAAAATCAATGATTTCAGGCAGGACGCCAATCGGCTGGGCATTGAGGTTATACCGCCTTCCGTGCAGACGTCGTTTAGACATTTCGAAACCGGTGAAAGCCGAATTTACTATTCGCTCGCAGCGCTTAAAGGCGTGGGCGAGGCGGCCGTCGATCACATTGTCGAAGTCAGGGGCGATAAACCCTTTGCCTCGCTTGAGGATTTTTGTCAGCGCATCGATGCGAAGATGATCAATAAGCGGGTTTTCGAAGGTTTGATTTGCGCTGGCGCGCTCGATTGCTTTGGGCACGATCGTGCAGCTTTGTTGGGCGGCCTGGAGCGCATATTGGGTTTTGCGCAGCGCGCCAGTGAAGATCGCTCGTCCGGCCAGGGCGATATCTTCGGCAGTGGTGCGGCGGGCCCGGAAAAAATCAGCCTCCCGGAATATACGCCGTTCCTCCCGTCAGAACAGTTGCACAGGGAATTTCAGGTTCTTGGATTTTATCTTTCGGCACATCCGCTTGATTCCTACAGCGAATTGCTGGGGCGGCTGCGCGTGCAGACTTTCGGTGATTTTGCCCAAGCTGTGCGGCAAGGCGCTGGCGCCGGCCGGTTGGCTGGAACGGTGGTTTCCAAGCAGGAGCGCAAGACCAAGACCGGAAACAAGATGGGTATCGTCGCGTTTTCAGATTCGTCCGGCCAGTTCGAGGCCGTGTTGTTTTCTGAAATGCTGAACCAGTATAGGGACCTTCTGGAGCCGGGGAAATCGCTGGTGATAACGGTTACCGCCGATGAAAGACCTGAGGGAATTGGGCTGCGTATTCAGACGCTGCAATCACTTGAGGCGAAATCCATCGAGATGCAGAAGGCGCTGCGTGTTTATGTGCGCGATTCCGGTCCATTGCGGTCGTTGGCCTCGCACCTCAATGCCAGCGGCGATGGCATTGTTTCTTTTGTCGTGATCAAGGATGAAGGAAAACGGGAGATTGAGGTTGAGCTTCCCGGACGCTTCAGGATCTCGCCAGAAATCGCCGCCGCCATGAAGGCGACGAGCGGCGTTCTCGATGTCGAATTGATTTAAACCCTAAACCGTGTTGCGTCTCAGGGTCAGCTTTTGGGCGGTTTCCGCGTTAGGGTCACAAAATTGGTGCCCAGTCCCGTTTCGCGCTGATAGCCTGTATCTGTGATGGTGATTGCGGAACCGTCTGTCAAAAGGGTTGCGATTTTCTCGCGCGCTTCATCGGGTATGTGAATGCGCAAAAGCGCCTTGGTGGGGAGATTGAATGCAAAATCATCGGCGGGAACGCTTATTCCCAGACGTTCGGCTTCTTTCTCGCCGAGGTGGTTTTTCAAGGAAACGCCATACCAGTTCACTGCACCGTCCATGGGCGAAACGTCGCGTGCTTCCATGAAATGTGTGCCGAGCGCTTTTTCCGGCTGCTCAATCGTGACGCCTGCCGTGTAAATCTCCTTGAAGTCGCGGCGGATCATCAACATGCCGTTGGCGATTTCCCCTTTTCCGTCACGCGCCTGCAGCACCGCAAGGAAGCGATCGTCCATGCCGAGGCCTGGCAGAAGGTTATATTGTGTGCGGAAATCCTCAATGGCGTTGCGGGTGCGTTTACCCAGCACTCCGTCAACAGCGCCAGTATCAAAGCCGAGCGCGTTTAGACGGTTTTGAATTTGCGCCACACGATGCTGCTGCGTCGTGCGGGTTATCATGATGTAGATGGGTGAACGATCCTCTTGCGCAAGGCTGTCTCCGACGATGCCGGGTTGCGGGTCGTTCATTGCGACCTCGATGCTTTCCCCGTCAGCGGAGCCGATTGATGCGCGTAAGGGCACATCGCTCAGGGTCGGAGCTGGTTCGGGCAGCCGGGGTTTTGGCAGTATATTGCCAGCCAATAGTTGCGGTGCGACAGGTTCATCTGAAATGACCACATGTGCGCCGCGTTCTGTCAGTTGATAAAGGTTTTTGGCAAAGTCCGCAGGAAGTCGAACGCAGCCGTGAGAGGCTGGATGCGGCGGAACATGTCGGGATTCATGCAGCGCTACACCGGACCACGTTATGCGCTGCATCCAGGGCATGGGCGCATCGTCATAGAGGTTTGACCGGTGAAACTTCCGTTTTTCAAGAATGGAAAATATGCCAGAAGGCGTCGTGTGTCCGGGCTTGCCGGTTGAAACATTGGACTGTGCGACAACGTCCAAACCATCGTAGACGGTGACCTGCTGGAGATCTTTCGAAACGATGATTTGTAGGGCCTGTCCGCTTCCCGCCATCGCTGGCGTGCACAATATCGAGAAACCGAGAAGTCCCCAACCAGCTGCTGGCAATATACGCATGGCTACACTCTTTCAATTACGCTTTCGACAATTATAACGTGCAGAGATTAAGGAATATTTGCCTCTTATGCGGCGCAATTCAACCTTTTTGGCTGTTTCCGCCGCGAAAGGTGTAGCCGGTCTCGATGCTTTTGACGCCGTATTTGTCCCTAAGAACGTCCATGGCGGCCTCGGCAGCAGCGCGACGACCGGCCTGAATGTCGACAAGATCCGCCGGATCGGCGGTTTGCGGCGAGGTTAGCGAGGATACGCCGATGCCGATCAAGCGGAATTTGGTGCCGTCGGCTTCCTTGTTCAGCATTATAGAGCCGGAATTGAAGATTCGGTCAGCAAGCTGGGTGGGGCTGTCGAGCGTGGCGCTGCGGGTTCTGGATTTGAAATCGCTGGTCTTGAGTTTGAGCGTAACCGTTTGGCCTGCGTGACCGGCCTTTTTCAGGCGGAAGGAGACCTTTTCGCTGAGCGAACGCAGTTGGCGCGTCAGCTCGGCGGGGTCACTGATATCTTCAAAGAAGGTTGTTTCGGACGATACGCTTTTGGCCCCAGATGAGGGGTGAACGTGGCGTGTATCCATACCTCTCGACAGGGCGTAAAGCCGTTTACCCATCACCCCATAGCGGCGCATGAGATCGGCTTCCTCCATGGTCTGCAATTGACCAATGAGCCTGATCCCGTCGCGCTCTAGCGTCTGGTTGAATGCTTTGCCGACGCCCCAAATGACGGTGACCGGTTTGGAGGCGAGAAATTCCAGTGCTTCCGCCTGCCCGATAACGGAAAAACCACGTGGCTTTTCCAGATCGGAAGCTACCTTGGCCAGGAACTTGCAATAGGACAGGCCGACGGAAATCGTGATGCCGATTTCGTCATTAATCCGTTTGGCGAGCCTGGCGAGGATACGGGCAGGGCGGTCTTTATGCAGTCGCTCGGTCCCCTTCAATTCCAGGAATGCTTCGTCGATGGAAATGGGTTCCACAAGCGGTGTTAATTCCTGCATCAATCGGCGCACCTGACGTCCCGCCTTGACGTATTTCTCCATGTCAGGGCGAACCACAACGGCGTTCGGACACAATTCCAGCGCTTTAAACATGGGCATGGCTGATTTTACGCCGTGGATACGCGCAATGTAGCAGGCTGTTGAAACCACGCCGCGTTTGCCGCCGCCGACGATCACCGGCTTGTCGGCAAGGTCGGGATTATCTCGCTTTTCGATAGATGCATAAAAGGCGTCGCAGTCGATATGCGCCAGCGTTAGCTCATCGAGCTCTGGATGCTTTAACAGCCGGGGGCTGCCGCAGTGCGCGCAGCGTTTTCGGTCTGGTGACTGATATTCAAAACAGTCTCTGCAAAAGCATTTTCCGTTCATGGCACACTTTTCGGCGGAGAACATATGTTGAACAAATGATGATCCGAATGTAGCATGAACATCTCGAATGTGAAGATGCAAGGTAACGAGATGACCGCCAATTTTACGACCCGTCCTCTAACATCAGAGATTTGGCGTGACTTCGAAACGGTGTTGGGCAAACACGGCGGATGTTATGGTTGCTGGTGCACGCATTTTCGAATGGACCCGGCGCAAAGGAAGATCGCCTCGTCTGAAGATCGAAATAGCTACATGTGCGAACGGGTGGAAAAGGGGCCTCCGCCCGGGTTGATTGGCTATCTGGCTGACGAACCGGTTGGTTGGGTGCAGGTGACGCCGAGGCTTGATATACCCCGCTGGAATACGCCGCGCACTGTTTCACGGCCTCTTGACGACGCCGATGCCGAAAATTCCTCGGTATGGGCAATCAGTTGTTTTTTCATCCGATCGCCAAGCCGGGGAAAGGGGCTGAGCCATCTTTTGCTGGCGGCGGCGGTGGATTTTTCAAAAGAGGCCGGGGCGTCGGTTGTGGAGGCCTGCCCCATAACGCGGACAAAGCAGTCCAAGTCCGTGGGGCTTTATGTCGGCTCTGAGCAGATTTTCAGGCAATTCGGCTTTGAGGAAGTGGCGCGTCGCAAGGAAGGTCGGCCGCTTATGCGCTACCGATTCCAATAAAGGCGCTTAGCCGTGAAAATGTGTTTGGATATGCGCGCGCGCCTCTGGCCAACTTTTTACCTTCACAGCGTTTCCATCCGCCCGGGGCGCCATAGTGTGCACTTCGCTGTCCGGCGGCATGTGCAGCAAAAGACAATCGGGCAGATGCTGGCCGACAGAGGTGATATTATGCGCCATGTCGTCCAGAAAGGCAGTTTTTGCTCCCGTTCCGTCCATGATTTTTGCAGCCACCGGTCCCTTGGCCTCCAACGTGGCGACCAAGGGATAATGCAGGCCAAGGGTATCCAGGAGCGCACGTCGGCGACCAAAATAAGCTGGCGGCATAGCTGTCAGGAAGATGATGTCGGCGCTATCGGCGAGCCCTTTCAGCGCGGCGATCGAATGATCAAAAGGCGTTTGCCAGCTTTCCTGCGCTTCGAAAAAGCCGTCAAGCAGCTCACGGATCGCCTTGTCGTCAACTGGCGCGTTGGTCTCGCTGTGCACGATGTTTCCACTCAATCGGAAGGACCGCGGCAGGAAATGGAGCGACTGCGCCTCAAGAAAAGCCTGAAATGGACTAATGAACTGCAGCACAACATCATCGACATCGCTGATGACGACCGGGCGGCCGCTGAGCGTGACATTTTCCAGGCCGACTGTCTTCAAGCGCCAGTGCCCCCATATAACGGGCCGGACAGCTTTTGCCAGGCAGATTGCACCTCTTCGGGCAGCAGTCCATACGCGCTGCAAAAGGCGTTGAGGCTTGGTTCGTGCGCCATGACAAAATCCAGAAGCCCGGCTTGGAAACCGCGATCGGATACGAGTGGACGCAGGTCTGTGGCGTCAAGACCGCTAAGACTTAAGAACCGGCCAAGCATGTCTGGCTCGTTGCTCAGCCAACCCAGTATTGCGATGGCGATGTCTGCGGGTTCGCCGCCTTTATTCGTCACTTGTGCATCTCTCATGTGTTTTTTCGGTCCACAGGTTACCATTTATTCAGCTAAGTGAGTCTATAGTAAGAGAAATCTGTTGGAATTGACGATGACTGTTGCATCGGGGCCAGTCTACTTTTCCACGAAAATTTACAAGGGGCGGCCGATCACATGACCAAGAAAGTTATGATCGTCGAGGACAATGAGCTTAATATGAAGCTCTTTCGGGACCTGATTGAGGCTTCAGGTTATGCGACGGTTCAAACACGCAATGGTATGGAAGCGCTTGATCTGGCGCGTGAGCATCGGCCCGACCTTATATTGATGGACATACAGTTGCCGGAAGTATCTGGGCTTGATGTGACCAAGTGGTTGAAAGAAGACGATGAATTGCATTCCATACCGGTCATTGCAGTCACGGCTTTCGCCATGAAGGGTGATGAGGAGCGGATACGGCAGGGGGGCTGCGAGGCCTATGTGTCGAAGCCGATTTCGGTTCCGAAATTTCTCGAAACAATCAAGACATACCTTGGCGACGCCTGAGTGAGGAACAATTCATGACGGCACGCATTCTGGTTGTTGATGATATACCCGCCAATCTAAAGCTTCTCGAAGCCAGGCTTATTGCTGAATATTACGATGTGCTGACGGCCGAAAATGGCCATGACGCGCTTGATATCTGCGCTCAAACACAGGTCGATCTCATCCTTCTCGACATCATGATGCCGGGTATTGACGGGTTTGAGGTTTGTGAACGGCTGAAGGCCAATCCGAGAACGGCTCATATTCCGGTGGTCATGGTGACTGCACTTGATCAGCCGGCTGACCGCGTGCGTGGGCTGAAGGCTGGTGCAGATGATTTTCTGACCAAGCCTGTCAACGATTTGCAGTTGATGGCGCGCGTTAAAAGCCTGCTGCGTCTGAAAGCGCTGAGCGATGAGTTGCGTATCAGGGCGGAAACAGCGCATTCGTTTGGCGCTGTTCCTTCACTTGAGAGCCAGGTCGGCGACGAGCAGGGCCGCATTCTGCTGGTTGACGGTCGGGCCACCTCGCAAGAGCGACTTTTGAAGATGCTGCGGCCGATTGCGGATGTATCCGCCATGTCCGATCCTCAAGCGGCCCTGTTTGAGGCCGCGGATAACAGTTTCGACCTTGTCATCGTCAATACCAATTTTGAGGATTACGACCCGCTGCGGCTCTGTTCGCAATTGCGTTCGCTGGAGCGGACGCGGTTTTTACCTGTCTTGCTGATGACGGATCAGGGCTCTGAGGACTTGGTCGTGCGTGCTTTGGAGCTTGGCGTCAACGATTATATCATGCGGCCAGTGGACCCCAATGAGTTGTTGGCCAGATCCTTAACGCAGATTCGCCGCAAGCGCTTTAATCAGAGGCTGCGCGAAGAGGTGACCCAGACAATTGAGATGGCTGTTATCGATCCGCTGACCGGATTGAACAACAGGCGCTATCTGGAAAACCATTTTCAGCTTCTCTTTGATCGCGCAAGAGCGAGGGGACGCGCGCTTTCGGTGTGCATTACCGATATTGACCGGTTCAAACGCATCAATGACACATACGGCCATGATGCGGGCGATCTGGTGCTGCGCGAGTTTGCTAACCGCGTGCGTGCCGCCGTTCGTGGCGCTGATCTGGCCTGCCGTTACGGCGGTGAGGAATTTGTCGTTGTCATGCCGGACACGACAGCGGAGGCGGCAACGGTCATTGCTGAGCGGCTGCGTGAGGCCATCGAAGGCGAGCCGTTCCAGCTGGGTGGAAGCGGAGTTTCGATCAGCGTGACAGCGTCGCTTGGCATCGCTTCAAATGAACATGGGGTCGAAAATCCGCACGCTATGTTGAAGAACGCCGACCTCGCGCTCTACAGCGCCAAGAATACCGGGCGCAACAGGGTGGTGGCCGCTGCGGCCTGACGGCGTCTCCATGGTCGATACATCGTACGGTAGAATGGCCGTGCATGTTTGCGCTGATGAAATTATTGGCAATTGCCGCAGTTTTCCACAATCTTTCAAAGCGATAAGTCCCCGCTTCAAGGCTGGTTGCGGTGTAAAGATTGGCGTTAAACTGAAGCCGTTATGTTATCTAAAAGTATGGCGGGAGTGAAAATCAGTCATATTTAGAAAAGACGAGCCACTTGCGGGAAAATTATTGTTGAATCAACAATATGCCGGGGTGCGTTGAAGTTACGCCAACTATCGCTCGGACGGCTTTTTTAGGCTGACGCCAAGGTGTAACAGCAAGGGCAAAGGTGGCAATGTTCTCTGCCCCGGTGTTTTTTACCAATTCGTTTATTAACCTTATTAGAACTATGATTGACCGAAAGGTTAAGAATTCGTTGATCTTTTTCCAGTTTTGAGCGAATGTTGCCCCAAGACAGGGCAGGTTCACGCCCTATAGCTACCCCATGATGCTCAGGTCCGCCGCATCTCCTGGGTCGTGGGGTTGGCCGGTCGGTGGTGGGTAATCCGGTTTCCTCGTGCCGTAACCATTGCTGATCGGCCCCTTGTTCAAGGCCGCTTGTTATTCAACAGGCGGCCTTTTGCTTTGGGGTAATCGTTTGTACCTTCCACTGGAAATGCAAAAGGGCGCCGATGGCGCCCTTGATAATGCAGCAAGCTAAAAGACCAATTATTTGATCTTGGCTTCCTTGAATTCAACATGCTTCTTGACGACCGGATCGTATTTCGTCTTGGTCATCTTTTCAGTCATGGTACGGCTGTTCTTCTTCGTTACATAGAAGAAGCCTGTGTCGGCCGTAGACAGCAGCTTGATCTTGATCGTTGTTGCTTTCGCCATGGTGGTCTTGCCTCTAATAAAAATGAAGCCGTGGCTAGCCGGACTTGGCCCACGGCGAATTCTGGGCGGAAACTACAAATCGCGCCCGAAAAGTCAAGAGTGTTTTGGCCGGAAAAGCAGTCTTAGTGCTGAGAGCAGCACGTAAATGCCAAAGAAAACCGCGATAGCCCATGCAAAACCGTCCTTTCCGAAGGCATCCATGGCGCTGCCAATTGCCTGCGGCCCCACCACTGTACCGACCGCATAGCAGAATATGAACGCTGCATTGGCGGCCGCCAGATCAGAGCCTGTGAGTCGCGCACCCATATGGCTGAGACCGACTGTGTAGAGGCCTGCAACGGAGCCGCCGAAGACGAGAAGCACGATTGCGGTCACGAGCCAGTTGTCGATGAGGTGGGGCAATACCAGCGAGCCTGCGAGGCCCACCAATGCGATTCCTGATAGCAGGCTTCTCTTGTCCTTCATCTTGTCGGATATCAGCCCGATAGGGATCTGGAAGGCCATGCTGCCCGCGCCCATCATGGTCAGGAGCAGGGCGGCCTGCGCCTCGGTGAAGCCTGCCCGCGTTGCGTAGATGGGGAAGAGAGAAAGGCCGCCAGCCTCCACAGCGCCAAATATGAAGACTGCGGCCGTGGCTGTTGGCACCAGGAATATGTAGCGCATGAAATGCAGTTCAGGCTTTTCATCCAATACCGGACATTCCGCACGGGCAATGAAAACCGGGATGGCGGCCGTCAGGATAATCAGGCTGCCGACCGCAAAGGGCAGGAGGCCGTCACTGCCAAGCAGCGAGAAGAGCAGCGGGCCGCCCGCAAAGCCGACCGCGAGCAGCGTCGCGTAGACGCCGAGCGCAAAGCCGCGTTTGTTCGGCGGAGAGGACGCGTTGATCCAGAACTCGGAAAGAATGAATAGCGCGGTGATAGCGCCGTGGAACGTCAGACGCAGTGGAAACCACGCCCAGAAGCTTTCGGCATAATAGAAGCCCAGTGCACTGACGGCTGCAATGAGCACGGAAATCAGCATGACCAGCGGCACGGAGAAGCGGTGGGCGAGCTTGGAGGTCAGTGGCGCAGCTGCCATAGCGGCCAGACCCGCAATGGCGGTGTTCAGGCCGATCAAGCTGGATGGTATGCCGCGCTTTTCAAGAATGATGCTGAGAAGCGGCAATCCCAGACCAATGGCAAGCCCCACGGCGGTAGCCGAGGTAGACGCAGCGATGAAGGAGCCCCAACGAATTTTGTCGACGGGCGCCGGACTTTCGGCCTGTGCAGTCTCCATCCCTTGCCCTCAAAGCTCCTCCCGGACGAATCTCCGGTTGCGGACGTAATAGAAAGGTACAGACTTTCCAAAGGGTAAACCTGGCTCCAAGTCAAGTAATTCCCGCAAATCACCCAGTACCGCGCGGGTAATGTCTGGCAGCTTGATATTGTTCAATTGCGGTAGCGGCACCCACTCGATCTGTTCAAGCTCGTGGCTTGGCTGGGCGGCTTGGGGGTCTATTCCGGCTTCGTCTGCGAAGAGGGCGAAGAAACGCGCGTCGAAACGCTTGATGCGGCCGGGAGGCGTGATGGCGCGTGCGACGAAACGAAGTTTGGACAAAGCGGGCTGGAAGCCCAGCCGTGAGCTCGCCCCGGCATTCGGGCTGCCAATGGTGAGCCCGGTTTCCTCATAGGTTTCCCGCACGGCAGCAACGGCAAGCGCAGTAGCGCGGCGCAGGTTCATGCGCTGGCCGGAGGCCAGCATAAGCTTGTCCGCGACTTCGGCGGCAAGGGGCGTTTCGGGCTTAACGGCGTGGTCTTCCCGGTCCAGTCGGCCACCGGGAAAGACATAATATCCGGGCATGAATTTGTGACCGTTGCTTCGCCGTCCGGCAAGAAAACGTGGTGGGCCGGGCTGGCTACGGTCGAGAATGATCAGTGTCGAAGAATCTTTCGGGCGCGTGTTGGGGTGCTGACCAGATCTGGCAAGGTTTTTGGCATCCGGGATCCGCTCGGCTACCTTGCCATCCTTCATGAGCCCGCCTTTCGCTCTTCCTCAAGCGGCTCGGTTTTGCCGCTATTGTCAAATCCATGCAGGCGCAGGGCCCATTGCAGACCAATGACGCCGCCTTTGATGGGCTGGATGCTGGCAAGCGCGGTGATGATGACGAGCGGCACCCAGACTGCGAGGTGGACCCAGAGCGAATCCGGCATGAGAGAATCCGTCAGCATATAGGCCGTCAGCAGTACGTGGCCGGTGACCAGAATGACCAGATAGGGCGGCAGGTCGTCGGAGCGCTCATGAAAGATTTCCTCGCCACACGCATTGCAGCTATGGACGGGCTTTAAGAATGCGCGAAACAGGCGTCCGCTGCCACAAGCCGGGCAGGTATTGAGCAGCCCTCGCTTGATAGACCGGCCAAGCGGACGGGCTTCAGGCGCTGTTGTTTCATCAACAAATTCATGCGTGCTCATTATCTCGACGCCTATCTGCGGCCGCGTTTGGGACGCGTGCCAGGTTTCTTTTTCGGCCTTCTGCCTGACTTATGGAAGGAGCGGATGGCCGTTGGCATCTTGCGCCCTTCACTCAGCATTTCAAAGCGCAATGCCCCCGCCAGCGGCGCGGCTTCTGCCAGACGCACATTGACCGGGTCGCCAAGACGGTAGCCAAGGCCTGTCTTCTCACCGGTTAACGCCTGATGCGCTTCGTCATATATGAAATAGTCCATGCCCAGTGTCGAGACTGGCACAAACCCGTCTGCGCCATATTGCGGCAGGGAGATGAAGAGGCCAGCTTTTGTGACGCCGGAGACCTGCCCGTCAAAGGCGTCGCCAATTCTGCCCGCGAGATAATGGGCCACGAGCCGGTCGACCGTATCGCGTTCTGCGGCCATGGCGCGACGCTCAAAGGTAGAAATTTCAGCGGCGATATCGTCCAGTTCGCCTTCTTCCTTCGCCGTTATTGCGCCTTCACCCAGACCTAATGCGCCAACAAGCGCGCGATGCACGATGAGGTCGGCATAGCGGCGGATGGGGGAGGTGAAATGGGCGTATTTCATCAGGTTGAGGCCAAAATGTCCGATATTTTCCGGACTGTAGATCGCCTGACTTTGTGAGCGCAGGACCATTTCTGAAACCATGGTTTCGTAAGCCTTGCCCTTGGCCTGGCTGAGGATACCGTTGAAATGATTGGCCCGCAGTTGCCCGCCCTTGGCCAATGACAAATCAAGGGTTCCAAGAAAGTTGCGCAGGACTTCCTGCTTGGCAAGCGATGGCGCATCGTGCACGCGATAGATCAGCGGCTGGCGTTTTTTCTCCAGTGTTTCGGCAGCGCAGACATTGGCCTGGATCATCATTTCTTCAATCAGGCGGTGCGCTTCCAGTCGCGGCGGCACGAATACCCGGTCGATTGTTCCGTCCGGTTTCAACAGCAGCTTGCGTTCGGGAAGGTCGAGATCAAGCGGCTGACGCCGGTCACGTCCACGAGCCATGATTTGGTAGGCATGCCAGAGTGGTTTGAGGATCTGGTCCAGAATGGGCGCCGTCTTGTCGTCGGTTTCGCCTTCGAAAGCCGCCTGCGCCTGTTGGTAGGAAAGCTTAGCGACACTTCGCATCATAACGCGATGAAATGTATGGCCCGCTTTGCGGCCCTCGCGCGAGAAGACCATGCGGACAGCGAGAGCAGGGCGGTCCTCGCCTTCGCGCAGCGAACACAGATTATTGGAAATCCGCTCGGGAAGCATGGGAACCACGCGGTCGGGAAAATAGACCGAGTTGCCACGCTTCAAGGCTTCTGTATCCATTGCTGAACCCGGGCGCACATACCAGGACACATCGGCAATGGCGACGGTGACGATGACGCCACCGGGATTGTCGGGCGAGGGGTCGTCTTCGGCGAAAACGGCGTCGTCATGATCCTTCGCGTCTGCCGGATCAATGGTGATGAGCGGAACATGCCGCCAGTCTTCCCGCTTGGCGAAATCGGCAGGTTTGGCGTCTTCGGCTTCCGAAATGACCCGGTCGGGAAAAACATGTGGAATGCCATGGGCGTGGAGGGCGATGGTGGAAATGGCCTTTTCGGTTGCGACCGAGCCGAGAACAGACATGACCTTGGCGCGGGGCAGACCGTAGCGACCGACGCGGGTGGTTTCGATTTCCACCAGATCGCCATCTTCCGCCTTGCCGGTAAATTCCGGATCAACCGCCAGCTCGTCACCGCGCCGCTCAATCGGCATAATCCGGCCTGCGCCGCCCGGCATGGCGCGGAAAACACCCATGGTGGCGTTCTTGCGCTTGTCGATCACTTTGATGATGCGCGCGGAATAGGACGGGCCGTTCTTGTCGTTGGAAGGGAAAATTTTTGCCAGAATGCGGTCGCCTATGCCAACCACGGGTGCTTTCTTGCGACCATTTGTTGGCTGTTGACGTATGGCGACTGCGGGCGAGACGCCATCTTCGAGCCATTCGGCGGGTCGCCCAATGAGGCCTCCGTCGGTATCGCGCGTTGTAATGTCGAGAACGGTAACCGGCGGCAGAGAACCGGGGCGGGCCAGGGATTTACGGCGCTTCTCAACCAGACCTTCGTCTTCCAAGTCGCGCAGAAGGTCCTTTAGCTCGATACGCGCACCGCCCTTAAGGCCGAACGCCTTGTAGAGTTCGCGTTTCGATGCCTTTTCCGGATGTTCGGCAATAAAGCGCAGGATGACTTCGCGCGGTGGAACCTCGCCGTAAACAACATCCATATCTTCGCTCTGGCGTGCAGTTTTGCTGCCGCGTTCAGGGTCGATACCACCATCATTGTGGCCACGCGGCTTTTTGCTCACTGTCAGCCTTTCTTGGCTTTGGCCTTGGATTTAGCCGGAGCCTTGGCCTTAGCCGGGGCTTTGGCCTTTGCCGGTTTCTTGGCTTTGCCGCCCTTACCCGCCTTGTCGGCAATCAGCTGAAGCGCTTCTTCTACCGTAACGCTTTGCGGCTCCTTGCCCTTGGGCAGGGTTGCGTTGACCTTGCCCCAATTGACATAGGGGCCATAACGCCCGTCGCGCACGGTAACTGCGCCGCCATCAGGATGGTCACCCAGTTCTTTAAGAACCGTTTGCGCAGCGCGGCCACGACCGCCACCCTTGGATTGTTTTTCCGCCAGAACGGTGACGGCGCGATTGAGGCCGATGGAAAAGACATCCTCGACCGATTCCAGATTGGCATAGGTGCCGTCATGCAGCACGAAGGGGCCATAACGCCCTATGCCCGCCGAAATCATCTTGCCCGATTCAGGATGCTGGCCGACGTCACGGGGGAGTGACAAGAGAGCCATGGCCTTTTCGTGGTCAATGCTGTCCGGTGTCCAGCCCTTGGGCAGGCTGGCGCGTTTGGCTTCCTTACCCTCGCCAGACTGGACATAGGGACCAAAACGACCGGACCGCAGGGTAATCTCTTCGCCGGTGATCGGGTGGGTTCCCAGCGCGACCGGCTCGTTGGATGCGGCTGCCTCGCTGCCGTTTCCATCAGAGGAAAGCTGGCGCGTAAAGTTGCAGTCGGGATAGTTCGAGCATCCGACAAAGGCGCCGTATTTGCCCAGTTTGAGTGAAAGCTGCCCGGTGCCGCACTGCTGACAAATACGGGGATCGGAGCCATCTTCGCGCTTGGGGAACACGAGCGGGGCCAGTTCCTCGTTCAGTGCATCAAGAACGTTGGTGACACGCAGTTCCTTGGTCTCGTCGATCTTGGCGACGAATTCTGTCCAGAATTCGCGAAGAACATCTTTCCATTCCAGCTCGCCTGCCGAAATGCGGTCGAGCTTTTCTTCAAGCGCGGCGGTAAAGTCATATTCGACATAGCGTGCGAAGAAGCTTTCGAGAAACGCTGTTACAAGACGGCCCTTGGCCTCGGGGATGAGCTTGCGCTTGTCGATTGTCACATAGTCACGGTCGCGCAGCGTTGCCAGCGTTGCTGCGTAGGTCGATGGTCGGCCGATTCCGAGCTCTTCCATCTTCTTGATAAGCGAGGCTTCGGAGTAGCGCGGCGGCGGTTCAGTGAAATGCTGGGTCGCGTTGATCTTCTCACGGGCCAGCTTTTCGTCCGCGTTGACTTCCGGCAGGCGCTTGTCATCGCCATCTGCGTCATCGGCAGGATCATCATCCTCACGCTGATCGGTATAGGCGGCGATAAAGCCGTCAAAGCGAATAACGGAGCCAACAGCCCTGAGACCGGCCTTGCGTCCGCTGCCTTCAGCAAGAATATCGACTGTGGTGCGCTCGATTTCGGCGGCGGCCATCTGGCTGGCGATGCCGCGCTTCCAGATCAGGTCATAAAGTCTCAGCTGGTCAGCATCGAGGAACCTGCGCACCTGGTCCGGTGTGCGCGCAAAGTCGGTGGGGCGGATAGCTTCGTGGGCTTCCTGGGCGTTCTTGGCCTTGGTGGAGTAGAAACGCGGCTTTTCGGGGCAATAACGAGCGCCGAACTGGTCGGCAATGGCGGCACGCGCCGCGTCAATGGCTTCCGGCGCGACCTGCACGCCATCGGTACGCATATAGGTAATGAGACCGACAGTCTCGCCGCCAATATCAATGCCTTCATAAAGGCGCTGCGCCACCTGCATAGTGCGGGAGGCTGAAAAGCCCAGTTTGGATGATGCGGCCTGTTGTAGCGTGGATGTGGTGAAAGGCGGTGAAGGGTTGCGTTTGACCGGTTTGGCTTCCACGGATTCTGCAACGAATGAAGCGCTTTCCAGAAACGCCTTTATGTCGCCTGCCTGGTCGCCATTGCCGACGGTGTGTTTTTGCAGCTTCTTGCCGTCAACGGAGACAAGGCGTGCTTCAAAACTGTCGTTGCGTGGCGTCTGCAGCAGGGCTGAAATCTGCCAGTATTCTTCGGTGATGAACCGCTCAATTTCATTTTCGCGGTCGCAAACGAGGCGCAGCGCCACAGACTGAACGCGGCCTGCTGAGCGCGCGCCCGGCAGCTTGCGCCACAGGACTGGCGAGAGATTGAAACCAACCAGATAGTCGAGTGCGCGGCGCGCCAGATAGGCGTTGACCAGGGATGTATCGATATCGCGCGGGTTCGCCATGGCGTCCAGCACGGCTTTTTTGGTGATGGCGTTGAAGACCACGCGCTGCACGGGCTTTTTGCCCAATGCGCGGCGCTTTTGCAAAAGATCAAGAACGTGCCAGGAAATGGCTTCGCCTTCGCGATCAGGGTCGGTTGCGAGAATGAGGCCGTCAGCGGCTTTCACGGCGTCGGCAATATCTTTGACCCGTTTTGCGGAAGCGCCGTCAACTGCCCAGGACATTTCAAAGTCCTCGTCCGGCAGCACAGAACCGTCCTTGGGCGGCAGGTCGCGCACATGGCCAAACGATGCCAGAACCTTATAGCCCGGCCCGAGATATTTGTTGATCGTCTTTGCCTTTGCAGGCGATTCTACCACTACAACTTGATTCATTCTTTATTCCAGATTGAGTCCGGCCCACTGCATCAGCGGACAGACCTCAAGGGGACTTCACGCTCGGGCATCAGGAAATGGACAGGGAAAGCCCATCGGTCAAGTGACTTTGCCGAATTTTCTTTATTTGATACGCCAATACCATCTATAGGTGTGTTTGTTTTGATTGCAATTGTGGATTATTGCAATGTTCTAACGCGACGTAAAGGTTGCAAGCGTTTCACACAGGATTGAGTGATACGGTTCCACCGGGATGCCGCGACAGGCGCCCGGCCAGATCAAGCTCCAGTAGTATGGTGTGGACGGCCGAGGCGGGAAGTTCGGCGTGGCGGATAAGATCATCAATTTCAACAGGCGTCGGACCGAGGGCAGAGATAATGCGCGTCCGATCGCTGTCGCCGGGGTCTGTGGGGGCGTGGGTACTATGGCTCGTTTCGGCCAGATCATGCCCACGAGGGCCTGGCGGCTGAAAGAGATCAATCTGACTTAGCGGAGCCAGCGCCTGCAATATATCCTCAGATTCCGACAGCAAGGACGCGCCATTCTTGATCAGGTCGTTTGTCCCCTTGCTGCGCGGGTCAAGCGGAGAGCCGGGCACGGCAAAGACCAGACGCCCGAAATCTGCTGCATAACGTGCTGTAATCAGCGAGCCTGACCGCATGGCGGCTTCCACGACGACGGCGCCCAGCGCAACGCCTGCAATGAGCCGGTTTCTGCGCGGAAAGTCACGCGCGCGCGGCTGCCAGCCGAGGGGCATTTCGCTGATCGCCAACCCGCCATTGGCGCATATATCATTATAAAGGCTGATATTTTCGGGCGGGTAGGGCATGTCAAGTCCGCCGGCAAAGGCGGCGATTGTGCCCGTAGGCAAGCTTGCGCGGTGGACAGCGGTGTCAATGCCGCGCGCCAGCCCGGATATGATTGCATAACCTGCGCGCCCGCATTCGAGAGCCACCTGGGTTGCAAATTTGGCCCCGGACAGCGATGCGTTGCGCGAGCCGACTATGCCGATGGCAGGTCGGGCGGTGATGGCTGTATCACCTTTGACTGCCAGCAGCGGAGGCGCGCCATCAATCTGGCGCAGAGCGGAGGGATATTCCGGCTCGCCGATGCCGATGAAACGAATGCCGATTCTTTGCGCCAGTTCGAGTTCACGCAGGGCGGCTGATTCTTCGGCTACATGGATTTGTCTGGCTGAACCGCCACGGCGCGAAAGTTCGGGAATCATGGCCAGCGCATTTTCCGCTGAGCCATAATGGTTGATCAGGTCGCGGAAGGTGACTGGGCCAACATTGTCGGAACGGATGAGGCGCAGCCAGGCAATTCGCTGTTTATCAGAAAGGCGAACGCCTTTCTGCTGATCGCCCGCGGCATTCATTATCCCTTGTCCCCGATACGGCTTTCCTCGCCTTTCAGCAGGCGCTCGATATTGGGCTTGTGTTTTACCCAGGTAACGATGGTCATGAGGCCAAGCGCTGCGGCAACGATGTGGCTGCCGGTCAACCATTCAGCAACGGGCACAACAAGGGTTGCAAGTAGGGCGGACAGGGAGGAGTAGCGGCTGAGGAAAGCGCTGGCCAACCAGACGACGGCAAAAACAAGCACCATCCATGGCGTCAAACCAAGGAGGACGCCAATGTAGGTGGCCACTCCCTTGCCGCCCTTGAAGCCAATCCAGACGGGGAAAAGGTGCCCGGCAAAGGCCGACAGACCCGCCGCAATTGCAAATTCCGGCCCGAAATATCCGCCGATCAGGGCGGCGGCTGTTCCCTTTAGCGCATCGAGCAGCAGGGTTGCTGCGGCCAATTTCTTGTTTCCGGTGCGCAAAACATTGGTTGCGCCGATATTGCCGGAGCCGATCTGGCGCACATCACCCAACCCGGCTAGCCGTGTGAGCAGTAGACCGAAAGGAATGGAGCCGAGAAGGTAACCTCCGGCAATGAGTGCAACAAGAAGAAGCGGTGAATTCATGACATGCTCCGGCGTAGGTCAGCTTCACCCTTTACTGCAAAAAGGGTTCCACGTCAGCTTCAAGCTGACACTGTTCCACGATCAGTTGAAGTGCTTGCCGATACGAAGCTGCAATGTTTCCATGCCCGGGTTAACGCGGCTGATATTTCCGTTGGAACGGTGGTCGTAAGTGAGGGAAATACGGTAACCGCTTTCGGTTTTGATACCAGCTTCAATCGTTGAGCGGAAAAGGAGCGGGTAGCCCAGGTCGATGCCGCTGCCCTTGATATAGAAACCCGGGGCAAAAGATGCGCCGACAAAAAGATTTCCGGCATTGGTGGGCATCTCGCCTTCAACATATACGCCTGCGCCAAACCAGGTTCCGCCGTCATTGCCAAAGGAAAAGTCAACGATGGGGTGGAAGTGGTGATAGTTCTTGTCGAAAATATGGGCGATGTGAACTTCGTGACCGAAAATGTGGTCCTTGCGCATGCGCAGGCCCGAGGAAAGCACCGTCCATCCGGCAAAGGGGCTTGGCGGCTGGAAATCCTGAGCAAAAAGTACACCGGGAATCATGACGGCAAGGGCTGTCAGCAGTACCCTGTGTGTTAATGCCTTCAACATGCGTGCTCCCCAGCTTTTCCACCCCTGATTGTCATGCGGCTTTGGCAAAACCGTATAACGACACTTGTCTGCATAAAACATTGGTCGAATAATCGCCAGTGCAAAAAGACACATTTCAACCAAAACCAAATGCGGCGGTATTAATACGCCATCTCACTGATAGGAACCTATTGCACCGGAGCGAGCTTGCCTTTCGGCTAGAAGAAAACCGCAGGCCGACGCCACAGCATCGCTCTGCTGTATTTTCTTGCTCGAATGGCCTTTCTCGATCCCATGCAAAGATTCCCATCAGTGAGATGGCGTATGCAGCAACATAGACTTTCTCTACACGCTGCGCGCATTGACGTTGCGAATTGTTTCCAGTTGTTTTTGGGCAAATGACAAGCGGTAAATGCGTGTTGTCGTTGCTGACTTTCCAGCTCTCATATGCGCCTCGGGGGCGATCTTGCGGCAGGGGCATATTTTTTGCTTTTTCCCGCTTGACCGGGGGGATTTGCCTGCTATGTTCCGCGCACTTTCAGGCGGGCGGGCCACAGATGCCCATGCCTTGCATTGGGAGCGCGTAGCTCAGCTGGTAGAGCAACTGACTTTTAATCAGTAGGTCCAGGGTTCGAACCCCTGTCGGCTCACCAAAAAATCAAAGACGGGTCAGTTCTCGGTGAAAATTCCGGGTCAATTCTAGTCGCAAATCAACATTAAACAAAACCAACTCCATATCTCCGAGCCTAAGAACAAAGTATGTAAGTACTCTTGTTCGAGGAAGGGAACTGTTGGATATGAATGGACCCGATAATGGCTTTAACTCGTAAGACAGTGAAGATTGGTGATATCTTTCAAATACTCACTGCAGAAGGGGTGTGTTATGGTCAGGTGATAAACACCCACCCACAATGGAAATTCGTGGTTGCCATATTCAGAGAATTTTTCTCGGAAAAACCGAATGATTTTTCTAACGTCGTATCCAAAGAGCCTCAGTTTATTACAACGTTTCTTCTTCAGGATGCCATAAGACAAGGCCTTTTTTCGCTCGTAGCGAATGTTCCCGTATCGGAAAAGCTATCTCGTTTTCCGATATTCCGTGGGACAAATAGCTTCAAGGGTGACAATACGATTTGGTTCTTTTGGGATGGGAAAGAGGAATGGCGGGTCGAAAGGCCTCTCACCGAGGATGAGAAGAAGTATCCAGAAGGCCCGTCCCTTCCGAGCGCGCCGCTGCTGATAGAGATGATTGAGAGAGACTACCGTGTAGAACGCGAGTTTGCCTGAGAGGCTGACGACTACCAAGATCAATCCTCAGTCCCGCTGCTGGAGTGAACA